>DAOUHG010000130.1:0-34721 GCA_034428835.1 Dehalococcoidia bacterium | reverse complement strand
CGGCCCGAAAGTACCGGCGCACTCCTGTCGCCCCGTAGCGGGACAGGATCGGATCCAATACATCACGCCATCTGTGCGCGCTATGTACGTTCCCCGCGCGGAGCATCGCTCCCTCGCAGTCACCAAACTAGGTTTCCGCAGTTGGATGAAGCGGACCGGGTTATTGTCACGCTTGGTCCGGTCTGGCTCACGTTGGAGGATAGTCACGGCGGTAGTGACGCGCGCGTCCTCGAACCATTTCTCCACCTGCGACTCGATGACCGCGACGATCCTGAAGTTACGCAGGAAGAACTCCTGTAGCTTGAAGCCGTACTCGGTGTCCAGCCAGCCGGTGCTGGTGACGAAGCCGAGGTAGCCGCCGGGCTTGAGCAGATGGGCGGCGTGGCTGAAGAAGTAGGCGTAGATGTCCGACCGCCCGGACAGTCCGGTCTGGCCCGGCCACTCCATTTCGTGGAGATTGCGGTAGTTGTCCTTATCGACCTTGTTGATGCCCTCCTGCCGGATGTATGGCGGATTGCCTACTACCGCGTCGACTTGTTCCAGCGCGATGCTCCGCACCGAGTCGCCGGTCAGGGGTATGTCGTA
The DNA here is from genome assembly GCA_034428835.1 of Dehalococcoidia bacterium. Lineage (GTDB taxonomy): Bacteria > Chloroflexota > Dehalococcoidia > Lucifugimonadales > UBA1123 > VXRN01. The sequence goes on along the minus strand of DAOUHG010000130.1, from coordinate 34,136 downwards.
CAGCGGGATGCCTGCCTGGGCGTTGAAGAAGCTGTCCCTGGCCACGCGCGGGTAGTTCGCCTCGTCGCTGAGGTGGCGAACGGCGAGGTTGATGGTGGAAAGCTGGGCCGGAAACGCGGCGATGTCTATGCCGAAAATCTCGCTCAGCAGACTTTCGTGGGAGACCGGAGGGCCACCGGGTGACTGCGCGAGGGTGTGCTTGCGGGAGTATGCCCTCACAAGGAATGTCCCGCCACCGCACGCGGGATCGAGCACACGGTCGTCCGGATTACGGATGCAGAAGGAGTTGATGAGGTCCACCACGTCGGGCGACGTGTAGAACTGGCCGAACCGCCTGCGCTCTGCTGGGCTAATGAGCCGCTCGTACATCTGGCCGATCACGTCGAAGTCCAGGTTTGAGAAGTCGAACTCCTCGATTCGCTGGACCAAGCGTCCCCAGTCTCTGGGAGCAGTGGGTGACAGGAACGGAATCGTGTAGCCGAGATCGGTCTCGTCCGGCACGAACACAGTCTCGTAGTCGTGCGAATATCGGACAGCCTCGTTGAACCTGGCGTCCAGTATCTCGCGCAGTTGCTCCGATGTATCAACGCCTTCTATGGAGAGTGGGGACATCTGCCTAAAACGGCGGCGGAGCACTTGGTAAAAGACCAGCCGCGTAACCAGGATATAGCACGACAGCCGCGAGGCGCGGCCCATGTTTTCCCTGTGTCGTTCCTGGTGAGACGAAGGCTCCCAGCCCTGGGACAGCATCCACGAAGTCAAACGGTTGTTGAGATCGGAGTCGGTTCGCGACCGCGCGACGAGGGCGTCTTCGGTGTGTGCGATAGGGTCTTCCAGCGCGCCCTCGAGCCAGCCTATGAAACGCTGGTCGATGGGCGACGGCTCGAAAGTGCGGCGTCCGGCGAGAAGGTCGGCGAACCTTTCCAGGAAGTTTTCCCAGAAGCTTTGGATGGCATCGCGGGCCCACTCCCGGTCCACGTCGTCGCTGACGGTTGCATCGACTACGTCTGTCGGCCCCTCTATGTGGCGCTGCGCGTAGGGCACGCCCTGCATATGAGAGTCGAAAAGGACGAACTGGCGAACGTTCCAGGTGAAGCAGTACCTAATGCCGTCCCGGGATGCTTTACTCAGCGCGTCGTCAACCAGATCGGCGTTGAGCGGATGATTGCCCTGAGGGGAGTCGGGCATCTTGATCTCTCCGGTCAGGACGGGGAGACTGGTGTGACGCCTGTACAGCCGGAAGTCGTGTCGCTGCGCCGTTCCGGCTACGTGTTCTTCGACAGTCGCGCGGCTGAAGGGCAGGTCGGGCCTGCCGGTGAGAAACTCGGTGACCCAGCCCGCGACTTCGGCAGCGAATGTGCGTTCATCGACTGGCATGAGCGGCTACTAACTGGGGCGCTGGCTGGTGAGTCTGGGTACTTTGTATAGCTATATTGTAGAACCGATTGGAGTGGCCAAAATGAGTGGGCAAGGAAATAGAACACCGCACTTCCACCCTACGATACGTCTCCCGCTAGAATAACACGATACCAGATGATTCGCACTTAGCAACAACATTCCACCATAACGCCTGAGAGCTTATTGGAGGAGGTGACTGCCATGAACTCGGCAAAGTTCAGTGCTGGAGATTTCCAGGTAGGGAGCCGATACAGGAATCGGATAGGAACCTACGAAGTGAAGGCTATCGAAGGGAACTACGTCCGCGTAGTCTACGACGATGGTAGAGAGGACACCCTAAATACTGAGATGCAGGCTCGCATAATTGAGAACATTCGGCTCTCTGCTATGCAGCAAGAGACCGTATCATCTCAGTCGTCGCACCGAACTCGGAGAAGAGGAATCAGTCGGCGTGCTACGACTACGCGTGTGCCGCACTCTAGGTCAGGCGGCGTAGCCAAGGGTCGAAGATACTATCAAAGCGTTGGTTTCTTGGCCTTGCGCGCTACGTTGGTCGAAGCGATTGTTATTCCCAGCCGACAAATGCGCTTCGAGGCGGAGTACGAGGACATTACAGGTTCCCCTATCGCAAGTGAGGTCACCGGACTTTCCGTCCATAACAGAGACATTCAGAAGTGGGGTGACCAGTTACGTGTAACGTTTGAAGCATCCAGCGTCGAGAAGGACAGTTTGGATTTTGGTCCGGATGTCTCCGTTGTTAACGACCCCGGGAACCGGGGACAGTCTTGGAGGATAAACAGAAATAGTTTCTGGTGGGACCTAGTACAATTGGGGTTTAGGCTTGGGGGTAATCAAGATGTCGATGCAATCAGGGAGGGCGTCCCCTCAGGACACAAAAGCGCATTTGACCAAGGATTGCAGTTGGCAAGTCAGCGCAGGTGAACATCTGGATTCACCAAAGAAGTCTCGACTGCGAAGGTACGTCTGCCAACTGGTGTGAGGACATCTACAGAAGCCCGGCGAAGGGCTTGTGAAACCTTAAAGGCAGTGACGGCGCTGACTTGTACTGTTTCCAGACATTTCTGATTTTAGCCGGACTGTCGCGATCACTGGATTCAGCGCAACGCCGGAACGACGATTGGGCAGGCTGGTCATGACATTTCTATGGGAACTAAGTGAGGGCACGACGGCTAGCGAATAGGACGAGGCTCACCGCCGCTAGCCTGCTCCACCAGGATGATGCTCGCAATCAACTTGTCGCTTTCTCTCAACAGCATCACGTTCACGATGTCCCCCGGCTGGTGCGAGATCGGGAACTTGGACAGCTCCCCGGTATTGCGCAGCGTCTGTCCATCCATGCTGAGTCTGATGTCCCGGGCTTCCAGTCCGGCGTCTTCCTCTGTGCCGCCCAGAAGCACTTGGCGCAGGAAGATGCCCTGGACTATCTACTCGCCGCGCAGTCTTCGAAACTCGGACTCAAGCTCAGCCAGCCGCGCCTCGGCTTCCAGCCGCCCGGCCTTTTCTTCTTCCTGACTCAGCACCCAGCGCTCGGACTCACGCTCCCAGAAACGAAGCCTGTCCTCCGCCCACCATACATCCAGTCCCAGAACTTCACTGCGTCCCCACACCCTGCCGTCAGCCTCAACATGCATCTCCAGACGACGGTACTCACCGTTCACCAGGTATTCGCCCACCAGTCCCTCACCGTAGAAGTCCCCACCCGTCGCGTCGTAGCGCCAGTACTCACGCACTCCCATCTCGGCATACAGGTTGCGCTTGTGTCCAAGATCGTCGGTAGCAGTGCTCTTGGAGCCTATCTCCAGGACGAAGTCCGGCGCCTTTCTCACCTCCCACAGAAGGTGGGTGTTGTGACGCTCGATCGACTCCAGGGCTGCGTTGGACACGTCGAATATCACGAAGCAGTCTGGAGCGACAGAACGGCGCGGGTCTCCCTCGATGTAGTAGATGAAGGTGTTGCCGTTCACAATGGTGTGGGGATCGTTCTGGAAATGGACATCCAGGTCTCTGGTGACTTTGCTATACAGTGGCGCCTGATACGCTCCGTCTGGCAACGGTATTCCGTCCGTTTCTGGATAGACAATGGTGACAGGGCTGGTGGCTCTGCTGGTCATGGAGTTCTCCTGGCTCCCTGGAATTCTACCACGGGCTCGGAGGGTCGGTTTGGGGGCTAGGCCTATCGCATCTGGTGTAGGGTCGGTTCGCGAACCACCCCTACGGAGGGTATCGGAGGGCCGCGCTAGTTCGTAGTCCTCTCCCCCAGCGTTATGCTGGCGATCAGCTCGTCGCCGTCTCTGAGGAGGGTTATGTTCATGGTGTCTCCGGGCTGGTGCGAGATCAGGAACTTGGAAAGCTCTCCGGTGTTGCGCAGCGCTTGGTCGTCCATGCTCAGGATGATGTCCCCGGGCTTCAGGCCGGCGTCGTCCGCCACGCTGCCCGGAAGCACCTGCCGGAGGAAGATGCCCTCGATGTCGGAATCGATACCGAGATACGCGGCGAGCTGCGGGGTGATCGCGGCGGGCAGAACGCCGAGATAGCCGCGACGCACGAAGCCCTGGTCGATGATCTGCCTGGCGACCTCCTTGGCATCGTTTATGTTGATGGCGAACCCGATGCCCTGTCCGACGCTGACGACTATGGTGTTGATCCCGATCACCTCGGCACGACTGTTGACCAGCGGTCCCCCGCTGTTGCCGGGATTGATAGAGGCGTCGGTCTGGATCAGATCGACGATCGTGGTGTTATGGGTCGTATCGATCGAGCGCTCCAGGGCGCTGACTACTCCCTTGCTGACCGTGGGAGCGCCCGGCAGTCCCATCGCGTGACCGATGGCGATAACGTCCTCGCCGACCATCAGCGTGGACGAGTCTCCAAGCCGCGCCGGCTCAAGTCCTTCGACATCCACTATCTTGATGACGGCGAGGTCTGTAACCGGGTCCTGGCCTACCATCTCGGCCTCGTGGTTGGAGCCGTCGTTGAGCGTGACTGTGATGCTCTGGCCGGTCTCCACGACGTGATTGTTGGTGAGTACGTGTCCTTCTGGGGTGAGAATGACGCCGGTCGCGGTGCCATTCGGCGGAAATGGAGTGTTGAGCAGGCTTGCGGACGCGAGCTCGGTCGTGATGTTGACGACCGACGGCGTGAGCAGCTGGACTACCTCGGTGGTTGGCAGGGAGACAGCCGGCGCGAGCGATACTTTGGCCGCGCCGGGAAGCCTGGTGCCTGCGCTGCCCTCGACAGCCATCTGGGACTCGCTCGGCTTGGGAGGCTCTGTCGCAGTCGGCTCAGGGACTGCTTGGGGTTGAGGCTCTGCAGTTGCGCTCGGCGCGGACTCCGCCTGTGTTGGCGCGGTGGTGGGCGCCGGGTCGGGGACGGACTGTGCGCGTGCCACGACGTCCGCGGCAATGGTCGCTGTAGGTGTCTCGCCCGACTCTATAGTTGATGGGACCGGAGGCGTGTTGGTGGCAACCATAGTCGCCGGTTGCGCGGTGGCAGCGGTCGAATTGGTTTGGGTAGAGGCAGGCGACGCCGGTTGCGGGTCAGGGTCTGAACCGCAGGCGACCGCGAGCAGGCCGGCGGTTACCGCCAGCACAATCAGGATGGGGGCTATTGTTCGTTTCAGCATGGTGAGCACCTCGGTACCGCAGAAGTCTGCACCGGTGGTCCGAATTTTTACGCTGCTGTCCGACGTCGCTTTATTGGCGAGCCATGTAGAATCTATAACGCTCTTTCTGCCTATTAGATTAGCATTGGTACAAGAACAGAAGTGCAAAACTCTGAGCCCCATCCGTCATTCCCGCGCACGCGGGAATCCACGACATGGCTCGTCGCTCGGCAATCTACAGGTCGGCAACCATGGACCACCATACTGGACTCCCGCTTTCGCGGGAGTGACGAGACTGCTGCCAATTGAGTTCTGCACTCCTCTGCAAGAACAGCATGGAGACGATTTAATGGATGAAGTAGCGCGTTACAACATGAGCCGCTGGAACGAGCTTGCCCAGGTCGGAGTCCAGTACACGATCCCGTACCTGGACCTCGATGAAGACTCTGCCAGGGAGCTCGTGGACCCGGATGGCATCGTTGGCGACCTTGAGGGCAGAGACGTGCTGTGTCTTGCATCCGGCGGTGGGCAGCAGTCTGCGGCGTTCGGCGTCCTGGGGGCGAACGTGACGGTTTTGGACCTCTCCGAAGTGCAGCTCGAACGTGACCGGCAGGCGGCCCAGCACTACGGTCTCGACGTGCGCACCATCCAGGGCGACATGAGAGACCTGTCGGTCTTCGAAGGCGACAGCTTCGACGTCGTCTGGCACGGGCACTCGATCAACTTCGTCCCGGACGCCAGAGGAGTTTTCGGGCAGGTCGTCCGGGTGCTCCGCCCCGGCGGGATCTACCACCTTTCATGCGCCAACCCGTACTTCCAGAACGTCGAACTGGAAGAGTGGAACGAGAACGGCTATCGACTCTGGGACAGATACGGCGACGGCGAGCTTGCGATCGCCGACCCACACTGGACGTTCGTGGACCCGAACGGGGCCGACCGCAGCGTTCGGGGGCCGAGAGAGTTCCGGCACACGCTCGAAACGCTCGTGAACGGCATGATCGAGCTCGGCTTAAACGTGGTCAAGGTCCGAGAGTTCAGGGACAACGACCCGGACGCGGTGCTGGAGCCGGGGACGTGGGAGCACTTCAAGTCGATTGCCCCGCCGTACCTGACATTCTGGTCGGTGTACCGCGGCGACCAACAGACCCCCTCTCCCTCAGGGAGAGGGCTGGGGTGAGGGTGAAAAGTACGAATGCCCGCCCCTCTCAGCTCCCTCAGAGCCTGCCCCGTATCAAGTACGGGGGTGAGGGTGAATGGGACCCAGCCACCCTCTCAGTCCACGAAGAAGGCGCGCAGCTCGCTCAGCAGGAAGTCTGGGTTGTCGCCGGTAATGCCGTGACCGGAGTCCGGGACGTCTACCCACGTCATGGAAGGCTGCATCTCGATCATGCGCGACTTGATCTCGCCTGAGAGGAAGTCGCTCTCGCCGCCATTCATCTCCATGATCGGGCACGAGATCTTTGCCCACTGTTCCCAGAGGTACGGCACCTCTCTGACGCCGAAGCTGCCGTTGATCCAGAACATGTCCGGGTCCGACTTTGCGACGTACTTGCCCGCGTAATTGAGTCGCAGGCTGTGCTCGGCCTGGTGACGGTAGTGGTCCTCGCCCGGCCTGGGATTGTTCTGCATCTGAAGCTCGACGTACTCCTCGATGCTTCGCCACCCGAGAAGGCGCCTGTTCATGCCGGAGATCTGGTTGCGGGCCGACACGGCGCTCATCTCGGGGCCGTAGTCCAGGCAGACAAAGTGCTTGAGGTGGTCGGAGTGGTCGCCCGCGTATGCGATGCCGTTGCGAGCGCCGAGAGAGGCGCCGACGTAGTCGCACGGGGCTATGCTGGTCTTCTCGACGAACTCGGCCAGGTCGCTTCCGAACCTTTCGACGCCGTAGCCATCCCAGGTGTGGTCGGAGTCGCCGTGTCCGCGCTGGTCGATGGCGATTACTCGGAACTCTTCGTGCAGCGCGCGGGCGATGTGGTCCCAGTTGTGGGCGTTGCCGCCCTGTCCATGCGCGAGAAGCAGGTTCCGGTTCGACGGGCCTCCCCAGTCGAGGTAGTGGATGTTGAGTCCGTTGACTTCAACGCTGTGGTCTGTGGGGGTGATGTCGGTCATGTTGGTCTCCTGTCGATGAATTCAGGGGATCTTGTTGGGGAACGGAGCACCGTTGGATTCTCAAGGAGATGTCTGCAGGTGGAACTCCCATGCCTTTGATAAGGCATGAATGATGAAATCGTCCGGGTATTCGCTGTCAGAGGTCTCCAGTATCAGGAAGCGATAAATCTCGAAAAGGGAGACCTGTTGTCGGTACTCTTGGTAGTGCGTCTCGTACTCCGGCAGGATGAATTGCGCTCCCGCTCGTATCACCACCAGATCAGGAGTAAAATTCAGTGTGTCGGGCTCCAAGGAGTCCGGTAGAATCGTCACGCGCCTCGTTACCACGCCTCTGGCGGGAATTCTCAAATCGTCCTCACACAGAACCATCCACCAGTCGGCGCCGTGCCATCTACGGAAGGCACGCATTCTCGACACGGGATCTGTTGGCTTGGGTAGGTGGAACAGAGGGTCGTCGAATCCCTTCAATTCAGGCTCGTCATTGTGCCTGTTGACGAACTTGACCACTGCCCGATCTACAATTTTGGACAGATGTGGTTGCAATCTGAGGTTATCGCCATATTCGATTCGAGATTGGTGGGATGTCATCTAAGGTGCCTCCAACTCAACCCAAGTCCAAGGATACGAGTCGACAGGAACTGGATAATCTACAACCCACTGTCGGCCGCCGCCTCGGCGGAAAACTGAACCTTGCGGCGCATACCAAGTAGGTACGATACCAGACCAAGCAGCCCCCTCTTCGATCTTGACCGGTATCGCGACCTCGGCGTTCTTGTATGGTAAGGACAGCCTGTCCGTTGCTTGCCAGCCGATTCTGTAAAGCACGTCCGTTAGATATACAAGGCCGTCACTGGACGGAAGAATGAGACCGGATATCGAAATCTCTTGGGCCAACTCCCTAGAAGTGTAGTGATAGTAGATTTCACCTGACGGACGGATGTCTTCCAGTGTGTCGCCATTGAACATGGTTAGTATCTGCATAAAGAATTATAGGTCACTCAGAACGATTCGTGGTTCCAACTGCCTTCCCTGGGCGCATACTGAGTCCTGAGAGTCGCGTTAACCGTGTCTGATACCATCTGGTCGTGAACTCGGACACATCTGTACTCAGAATCGGCATCCTCGGCGGGACGTTCGACCCGATACATCTCGGGCATCTGGCGATTGCCGAAGCTTCTCGCGACCGGTTGGACCTCGACAAGGTTATCCTGATTCCGGCGGGCCGACCGTGGCTTAAGTCAGACCAGATGGTGAGTGCACCTGAGCACAGGTTGGCAATGGCTCGACTGGCCATAGAGGACAGGCCCGGACTGGAAATGTCCCCTATCGAAGTCGACCGACCCGGACCTACCTACACGGTTGACACGCTCACTGAGCTGCGAGAGGTGCTGGGAAGCGGAGTTGAACTCTACCTGGTACTGGGTATGGACTCCGTTCGAGAACTGCGTAGGTGGCGATACCCTGAGCGGCTGTTCGATCTGTGTACTGTCGTCGCCGTGTCGAGGCCGGACAGCCCCGATGTCTCGCCCGCCGAGATCGAGGACTCGTTTACCGCGGCGCGCGGCAGGGCCAGAACGATCCGAGGTCCGATGCTGGACATCAGTGCCACTGACATTCGACTGCGCGTCGCCGAAGGGCGGTCGATCAGCGATAGAGTTCCGCCGTCTGTCGAGCGGTACATCCGTGAGCACGGACTGTACCTCGGCGACGGGGGCTGCCGCTGAGGTCGGGACTCCTCCGGCGTCGCCTTGTGAGCACCCAGTCTGCGAGACTAACATGCACTCCGAAGTCTAGGAGGCAGCGAGATATGGCAAACCAGGTGCTGACCCGGTCGGTCCCCGACGCGTTTTGAGACGGCTGAGCGGACTACGTTACCCGTGAGGTAACCGGACTGGAAGGGATCATCGAAGTGAGCTTCGACTTCGGTGACCGTCTGGCGACCGTGATCTACGATACGGCGACCGCCGATGTCGGGGCCATCACCGACGCGATCGATCGCGCCAACGACCTGATGCGCCCCGAAGACGACAACGCCGAAGACGCCGGCCGGGTGCTGGAGTGAATTGTCATAAGTTGCGTACACTGTGACTACTGCATCTTGTGGTGGAGGCCTCCCATGAAACAGACAATAACAGCCACATACAGAGACGGCGTGTTCCACCCCGACGAGCCTTGCGATCTTCCCGAGGGAGCGACGGTCGAGATCAGGGAGCTTGCGAACGGGGCCGTGCCTCCGCTGCTAGCAGACCCGGATGAGCGAAGACGAAACCTCAAGGCCGTGGCGGACCGCATGAGGCAGAATCAGTTCAGTCCTGACGTGCCTACACTGACCAGGGACGAGCTACATGAACGCCGTTGATACGAATGTGTTGGTGTATGTTCATGATCCACGGAACCCGGCGAAACAGGCTATGGCCCATGCGTTGGTCTCGACCCTCACAGATGGCATCTTACTGTGGCAAGTGGCCTGCGAGTATCTGTCGGCGAGTCGAAAGCTGAGTCAATTCGGATTCAATCGTACCGACGCGCTGGAGGATATACGAAATTTGATGAGGTCATGGCGTTTGGAAATGCCTCATTGGTCTGTTGTGGAGCTTGCTGAGAACTTGTGGGGCCGTTACAGCCTGTCCTTCTGGGACAGTATGATCGTTGCGGCTTGCCTCCATACTGGTGTCGAACGACTGTACACAGAAGATTTCGGTGCCTATCCCCGAATCGACAGCCTCGAAATCGTCAACCCGTTTGCTGGGTAGGAGCCTGGCGTAGTTATGAGAACCGGACTTTGAACTGAGCCGGGTCTTGGCCGACGTGCTGAATAACGGTTCTGGAGTTCTCAACTAGGCTGGGACCGTTGAAGTTTCTGTCGAAGTAGAGCGAGTTGATGACCTTGAATCGTGGTACTTGTCCACCGGGATGCTCGGGGCTTGTAGCCACTAGGTTGCGTGTTCCTCGTTGTATCGGGCAGTCGGCGGCGGTCAGGAATCCGCTGTTTGTAAGCCAGCGTACCGTTTCCTCCATTACGCCCACCCAAGCCCTAATCGGAACTCGTGAAGAATCGGGAAATGAAATCTCTCGGGGCGGATCGGATCCGAGCTCCTGCGCTAAGCCAAGAAGTGGGAACCACCCGTCCTCATTATCGGTAGAATTAGCAGATAAGATCTGCTGTGGAGATGTGCCTGCTTCCTCCAGTGAAGTGACTACGGGTTCATGCCCTGCCGTAACGACGCCCGCTTGCACGCTCGGCCTCCACAATGCCAATGCGTTGAGACAAGACTGGGCTGGTGAAGGGGCACTTAGATTGAACTCCGCGATTCGCTTCTCGTCAATTGGGACGGGCCTGTGGGTGTGATAGATTTCCCAACTTGCTCCGTCAGTGACCGCAAAGTGATTGGTTCCCTCCATCAGGCAATAGTTGATTCCTTGAGCAAGCACCTGATCTCGTAACGGCGTTCCGAGTTTCTTGGCTTCCACCATCATTGCTGGACGACCATTGCTGAGGAGCGCATAGTCTGCCGAACCACTGCCTGACCTGTACTCCGGTACCACCATCGTGGGATCCGACGTGTCCCACCCCAACTCTCGTAGTAACGGGTCTATCAACGCGTAGCGGGTGCGCGCCTCACTCTGGCTGAGGGTTGCGCGGTGCGTTTCGATTCGCTCTCTGAGCGTTTCTACAAGTTGCAGCAGGCTTTCGAGTGGCATACCCAGACTCCCAACTCGACAGATTGGGCGGATTATAGCAAACACGCTTATCTGCAAGGGTGACCCGGCGCCAGGCTATGGCCATTCGACATGGGATAGGTTACCGATGTCGACAAAGACGTCGCCGACATCGTTGAGGTTGTCTCTGCAGTTGCGGTGATTCTCCTCGCCAAAGTCCTCCAGGTATCGCAGCGGATCACACGCAGGCGCCAGCAGGTTGTGGACTCCCACGGTGTCCTCTTCGAGAAGAAGCAGAGGCCAGCGCTCTCAGCGCGGCCCAATGCGGTACGTCCAGACCTGGAAGAACACGTCGGGCTCGCCTTTCGGCATACCCAGGAACTCCCGGGTGACGTTCGCGAGCTCCCACGCTCCATTCGACTCGAGCTGCTGCTGCTTCTCGCGAAAGCCGTTCTGCCTGTAGACGTCGGGACGCAGGGTGAAGGCCACTAAGCCACCCGGCCTGACGATACGCGCAAGCTCGTCGAGGGAGTGCACGGGCGCGTGTCCCAGGGTCAGCACACCAACGCAGATCGCGGCGTCGTAGCTGCCGGTCTCCAGGTCGAGAGGCTCGCCCATGACCATCTGATACAGGTTGCCGTACACTCCCTTGCTCCGCGCCTCGTCCAGCATGCCTTGGGACATATCCATCGCATCGAGGTTCGTGTAGCCCAGCCGGTGCAGCTCTGCGCCGACCAGTCCCGTACCTGCCCCCGCGTCCAGCACCCTCGATTCTTTGGGGACGAACTGTTGCAACGTCTCAGCCGCAATCCTGGGGATGACGTAGCCGAAGTCGGACTCCATGCCTTCATCGTATTCTTCTGCCCACTGGTCGTATCGTTCCTGGAGCTGTTCATTGCTCTCGGAGGCGTACACCCACTGGACTCTGTTTTCGCTGTTCATGATTGCGTTCCTCCTGGTAGGCCGGATGGCTGCGATCTCTGGTCACGCCACCGCTGCCGGACTCCTCTCAACCTTATGCAACAGTAACTTCGAGAGATTGTCGCAAGCTATGGTTGCTCGTGCAGTGTAAGAGGGGGCTGCCCAGCTATGGAAGGTTGGGTCAGATGCAGAATTGTGGCCCGAATCAGGAAGTTGCCTCGTCCAGGAACGCTCCGGCAGCGGACGAGAGCAGCGTGGTGAGATGGGTATAAAGATAGGTGACGCCCTGGTCCATGTATCGTCGCGTGGCGTTGGCATTGCCCGCTGAACCGGATACCTTTCCAGCCGCCGCGATTGTAGCGAACACGCTATCCATCGCCTGTCGCACTTCCGGGGCGTCCGGACGTCCCGGGTATCCCAGCGACTGAGATAGGTCGGACGGGCCCACGAAGAAAACGTCCACGCCCTCTACCCGCACAATCTCGTCCACGTTTCTGACAGCTTCCGCTTCCTCCAGCTGGACGCAGACCAGGGTCTCCCTGTTGGAGTGTTCAGCATACTCGGACATTGACATACCGTACCCGTACGAGGCAGACCTAACTCCGGCGGCAAGCCCTCGTTCCCCCAGTGGATGGTATTTGACCGATTCGACCGCACTGCGGGCGTCTTCCGCGGTGTTCACATGAGGCGCCTGTACTCCCATTACACCCCTGTCCATGAGCTGACCTATCGACGCAAATGAGTTGACAGGCGGTCTGGCGATGGGTGTAACGCCGGCGGTTTCGGCGGCCATGACCATGAGCTCGACGCTTTCGAGCGAAATAGAGCCGTGTTCGCAGTCGATGAGAACCCAGTCGAAGCCCAGCCGTCCGACAATGTCAACGACGTGGGGAGACGGGAACATGACGGAGACTCCGAACGCGGGCTGCCCGGAGAGCAGTTTGCTTTTCATGCGGTTGGGAATCATTGCACCGACTTTCCCGAGGTTATGGGGTCAGCTTAGTTTCGGTGGCGAAACCTGGCCGAACGGGCCCTGTCATCCTAGATGACCATAGCAGACCGTCTCAACTGGGCCTTGGGAGCTATAGTTGACACGCTCCAACCTGCACCCTACCATTTACCTCACTGCTTGGAAAATGTCCAAAAGCGGACCAGCTCGCGCCCGGAGGATAATGGATGGATTTCGCCTATAAGTACTCCGAAGATCAGGAAGAGTTCCGCAGGGAAGTCAGGTCGTGGTTGGAAGAGAATATTCCCGACGACATGAGGGCCCCCGTTGACCGGAACGAGCTCACTGACAGGCAGTACTCGTTCTGGAGGGACATGCACATGGTCCTGGCCGACAAGGGCTGGCTCTACCCGACCTACCCCAAGGAGTACGGCGGAGGCGGTCTCTCCGGCGAGCACGAGACCATAATCCAGGAGGAGTTCCGGCGAGTGCGAGTCGTTCCCGGCTTCACGAACAGTCTGGTCTTCCCGACGCTTCTCGTCTGGGCCGACGAGCCTCAGAAGGAGAAGTTCCTCAAGCCGCTGCTCAGCGCGGAGAAGATCGCGTTCCAGAACTTCTCCGAGCCTAACGCCGGTTCCGACCTCGCCTCGCTCCAGAGCCGCGCGGTCCGTGACGGCGACGACTTCATCCTCAACGGGCAGAAGATCTGGATCAGCGGCGTGGAGGAGCCTGACTTCCTGTTCGGTCCGTTCATGACCGACCAGGACGCGCCCAGGCACCGCAATCTCGGCTACTTCATGGTGCCGTTCCCGGCAGAGGGCCTGTCCCAGGAGCGGATGGACCTGCTTTCGGGCGACGACCAGAGCGTATTCTTCTTCGACAACGTCAGGATCCCTGGAGACCACCTCATCGGCGGAGACCAGCAGGGTTGGCAGGTGACGCAGACCACGCTCGAGGTCGAGCACGGCGGACGCGGCCAGGCGTTCCCGCGCGACGAGTCGCTGGACAACCTGATGCACTACGTCCGCAACACCGAGCGTGAAGGCGAGGCGCTGGGGGCTGACCCGATCATCCAGCAGGAGACCGTGTCGGCCTACATCGACTCGCACGTCCACAGCCTGATGAACCTGCGGAACTACGGCATGTACCAGTCTCGGCAGGAGATGACCTACCACGGCTCTCAGACCTCCATGTTCGGGAAGCTCTACCGGATCGAGAACGCCGATCGTGCCCGCGACATCATGGGCATGTACAGCCTGTGCGGAACCGAGGAGCCGCGCGCTCCCTACGGCGGCGAGCCGGAGGTGTACCAGCGAGGCAGCCTGGTCGGCGCGCACCCGGCGGGCACTGTTGAGATCCAGAAGGTGATCATCTCCCGGCGCATCGGCATCAGCCGGACGCGCGAGCGCGCCGCGGCCACTCCGTCCACTGCTGGAGTCGGCGGCGTCTAGCGTCTGACCTACACATCCGAACGAATCGAGGGCCTCCCCAACTCAGGGGAGGCCCTTTTGACTTCATACGTGCGTGTCACGGAACGACCGGACGCCGTTCAGCGCTATTCTCTGTATAATGGCCCCAGCCGCAGCAAGGGCTTGCGGGAGACACAGGTTCACAGGGAGGGGATACGATGCCGACGATAGTGGAACGATTTGGGGAGAAATTCAGCGGCTCGGCGGACTGGCACAGGCGGGGAACAGAGCTCTTCGCAGGCGGAATCACGCACCAGACAAGGTTCACGTCACCTTTCGCCGTTTACATCGAGCACGGCCAGGGGCCGTTCAAGTACGACATCGACGGCAACGAGCTGATCGACTACGTCATGGGCAACGGCAGCCTGATGATGGGACACAGCCCAGCGGAGGTTACCGCCGCTGTAACCGCACAGGCCCAGCGCGGCACGCACCTCGGCGGCGCAACCAGCCATGAGATCCGGTACGCGGAGGCCGTCAAGCGGCTGATGCCGAACCTCGAACGGGTGCGCTTCACAACCTCCGGCACGGAGTCGACCTACCTGGCCCTGAGGCTCGCTCGCGCATACACCGGCAAGACCAAGATCGTGAAGTTCCATGAGCATTTCCACGGCTGGCATGACTACGTGACACCGGAGTCCGGCCAGGCGCTCGGCGGAATTCCCCAAGAAATTCTCGACACTGTAATCGTCGCTCCCGCAGACGCTGCCGCGGTAGACAGAATCCTTACTGACGACGACGACGTCGCTGCCGTGATCGTGGAGTGCAACGGCGCGCACTACGGCACGTTCCCGCTGATGAACCCGACCTTCCTACAGGACATCAGGGATGTCACGTCCAAGCATGGCGTTGTATTCATCATGGACGAGGTCATCACCGGATTCAGGCTGTCTCCCGGCGGAGCGCAGGTACGATGGGATCTGGAACCTGACCTGACGACGATGGCAAAGATCGTTGCGGGCGGGCAGCCCGGGGCCGCGGTCGGCGGTCGTGCAGATATCATGGAGCTGATGGCCTTCAGGGACGACCCGGAGTGGGATAACGTCCTCCGCGTGGCGCAGGGAGGCACGTTCAACGCCCAGCCAGTAACTGCGGCAGCCGGAATCGCCACCCTTGAAGCCATCGCCACCGGCGAGGTGAACGCCAGGGCGGACGCCATGGCCGACCGGCTCAAGCAGGGCCTCAACGAAGCCTTTATCCGAAACGAGGTCACCGGACACGCTCACGGGATAGCATCCATCATCCACATCAATCTTGGCGCGGAATGCTCCTGCGGTCGCGACCTGTGCAACATGTCGTATCAGCAGATCTACGACACGATGCCCGGGGAGACCACGCGCGCGCTGCGCAGGGCGATGCTCGTCAATGGAGTTGACATCATGGGCGGCCGCGCCTTCCTCGTTTCATCGTCGCACGATGAGGAAGTGGTCGACCGGACTCTCGATGCCTTCACGCAGTCGCTCAAGGACCTGCGTGAAGAGGGTGTGCTGTAACGCTTTGTCGCGCTTCGACGGTCAGGTAGCGATAGTCACCGGAGGCGCAACCGGCATCGGCTATGGAATAGCGCGTCGGCTGGGAACTGAAGGCGCGAGCGTCGCAATGGTCGACGTCGACGGCGGTCTCGGCGAGCAGGCATCGAGCGAGCTGTCGGCTCGTGGTGTGCCGACTCTCCTGACCGTCGGCGACGTCGCCGAGCCTGAGACCGCTGAGCGTGCCTGCCAACAGGCGCTCGATGAGTGGGGCAGGATCGACATCCTGGTCAACAACGCGGGCATCGGCGGCGTAAATGGCAACATCTGGGAGCTGCCCGTCGAGGAGATGGACCGGGTGTATCGGACCAACCTCCGGGGCGTGTTCTGCTTCACCCACTCGGTTGTTCCGCACATGCTGGAGCGCGACTATGGGCGGATCGTCAACATCGCCTCCGTTGCGGGCAAAGAGGGCAATCCAAGGATGGTGCCCTACTCCGCGACCAAGGCGGCCGTAATCGGTCTGACCAAGTCGGTCGGCAAGGAGCTGGCGGCCACCGGCGTCCGCGTGAACTGCGTTACGCCGGCGGTTGTGCAGACCCGCATCCTCGATGAATTTACACCTGAGCAGATCAGCTACATGGTCGATCGTATCCCAATGGGACGTACAGGAGAGATAGACGAGATTGCGGCGCTGGTCGCGTGGCTTGCCTCCGAGGAGTGCTCGTTCAGCACCGGCGCCGTATTCGACATAACCGGAGGCAGGGCGACGTACTAGGCCAAGACCAAGACTTTGGAACTGTCCGATATAACGTCAGCTATACTTGCGGATAGGGTCATCGTGACCCGCCATGCGAGTATAGAGGCGAAGAACGATAGACTGAGCATCTCCGAAATTTACAGTGCAACGATTGTCGGGGAGATAATCGAAGAGTATCCGACCGATTATCCAAATCCGAGTTGCTTGGTACTCGGCTACTTGGACGATGGAGAGCCTATTCATGCTGTTTGGGCATACGACCAACAGCTGGAATATGGACATCTGGTCACGGTTTATCGCCCCGATCCCGACAAATGGATTCGCTGGAGACTCAGAAGGTAGAACCATGCGCGAACATCATTTGTGTCCGATTTGTGGTGGCGAACTGGTCGATAAGCAGGTTGAAGTGTTACTCAGGGGCGGCGACCACACCGCTGTTGTACATGCGCCTGCCCTCAAATGCGTCTATTGCCGGGAGGAGCTATATGCGGCCAGTATCGTGCGCGAGTTCGAGCGAATTACATCGCAGCTCGATCGCGGCGATACGGATGATTTCAGGCCACTTGGAAGGGTCTTCGAGGTGGAGCTACACCACGTGCCGCACATGAAGATGATTATCGATAAGCCTGTTGTCACAGCCAAGACCGCCAATACTGGAGGATAACGACCAAAATGCCCACAATGCCCGCCGCGCTGGCCACCGGCCTCAAGCAGCTTCAGTGTGACGAGATTCCGATCCCTGACCCGGAGCCAGGCAAGGTCTTGGTCAAGACGACTCTCGCTTCGATCTGTGGTTCAGACCTTCACATCTGCTACATGGGCTGGAACGTGTATGAGTGGCCCCTTCCGCACGGGTACCCCGGACACGAGGGCGTCGGCATAGTCGTCGATGGCAGCGACACCGGGTTCGAGGAGGGCGAGCTGGTGCTAACCGCCCCGAACATCTGGGGGTCTAGGACCTTCGCCGGGTACCAGCTCATAGACCCGCAGTTTCTGCTGCGACTGCCGACCGACGTACCGCAGTCGCACCTGTTGATGGCGCAGCAGCTCGGCACGGTGGTGTTCGGATGTCGCAGGCTGCCGTCGCTCGTCGGCAAGACGGTCGCGATAGTCGGGCAGGGGTCGGTCGGGCTGTTTCACGACTTCATGCTCAGGCGGATCGGAGCGCACCGTATAATCGCGATCGAGCCCGTGCCCGAGCGACGCGACCACGCCAAGAGAATGGGCGTGGACGAAGTCATCGACGTCACGGGACAGCGTGCTACCGACGCCGTCAACGATCTTACGGGTGGTGAGGGCGCTGATCTGGTCATCGAGGCTGTGGGCAGTGTAGATACGCTCAACCAGACGCTTCAGTTGGTGAAGCCGCTTGGCAGGGTCGCGGTGTTCGGTCTGCCCCCTACGATGGACAGGATCCCGTTCGACTGGGACACGTTCTTCAGAAAGCGGCTGGACCTCCACACGGTGTTCGGCGCTCAGGACGAGCCCGGACTGCCGGCGTTCCAGCTTGCCGTGGACTTCATCAGAAGCGGCGAGATCGACATGGAGCCGTTCGTCACCCACCAGTTCCCGATTACTCGAGTCCAGGAGGCGTTCGACCTGTCGGATGCCAGAGGCGATGGCGCGCTGAAGGTGTCTCTGACCTTCTGAGAGACCTTTGCATTACCCCCTCTCCCTTGAGGGAGAGGGTTGGGGTGAGGGTGAAAAGGGCTTGATCGCAAGCTGCTGGGTGCCACCCACGGCCCTCAGGATTGCCGAGTGGCGAGCCACTGTGTGGGTTCCGGCTTTCGCCGGAAATACGGATGTTATGCGACGAAGGTTCTCCTAAACGTCGAACCCCGTCTGCAGCACCTCCCTGAGCGACCTCACTATCCTATCGGGTCGCACCGTCGATCCTGCGGGCAGTCCCCTGCCGCGGAAGTCGTGCCATATGCCGACTATTCCAAGTCGCTGTGGGGCCGCGACCTCCCAGTCGAGGTTGTCCCCGATCATCCACGTCTCGTCCGGTCGCGAATCCAGCTGGGCGAGTGCGTGCAGATAGACACGCTTGTCCGGCTTGCCCGCGCCGAACTCCTCCTCGATCATGATTAGTTCGAAGAACCGCTCGAGGTCGAACCGGTCGATCTTTCCCCGCTGGCTTGCTGAGGCGCCGTTGGTGACCAGCGCCAGTCTTATTCCAGCTTCCTGAAGGGTCGTGAGAGTTTCGAGCGCACCGGGAAACGGTCGGACACGTTGTTCGCGCTCACGAGCGTAGGCGTCGCCGATGGAGCGTGCTACGTCCAGCGCCTCAATGCCCATCTGTCGGAATGCGCCGACGACAAGCTCGTGTCGTATGTTGGTCTGACTCAGCCGTGCGCGCCGATGCCGCTCAGGGTCCGACCAGAACCACCGCCGGTAGGAGTCGAGCCCCGCGACGAGCTGCTCGACCGTCCAGCTGGGCAGTCTGTCGACGTGGGCGTCACAGACGGCTCTCAAAGCGCCTGATGCGACTGGCTCGTAAGCCAGGATTGTGTCGTCCAGGTCGATGAGCATCGCCTTGGGCAGGTGATCGGCCATCGCGCTCAGCGGGTCAGTTATCACACCGGCACAGCAGTCGCAGTGTCTCGAACGGATATATGCCCGTGTAGTGAGCGTCGCTCCACAGGAACTGGACCGCGTACTTCCCCACCGAAAGGTAGTCCTCCGCTCGCATGTCGGCGGGAACGCTCGCAGGGTCAAGCAGACGCCGGTTGGTCCACTCCTCGACGCACTCGGCGCAGCTGCAGTTTACGCGCAAGTATGTCGCAGTGAAGTCGCATACATGGTCGTCCGACCACGAGACGCGCACGTTCTGACCGTCGAGCTCAACGTTGGAGACCTGGGGGTTATCAGCCATCTGTACCTGTTCTCGCTTCCTTCTTCCGGCAGGCTGCATCCGATACAGCCCGCGCATTAGCCCATTACATACATGGTATCATCACGCGGATACGCTCTGGTCGCTCATCGCCGACCGGATGAACCTGAGAGTCGGAGGTTGATACGTCCCCCATGCTAGACCTTCTGATAACCAACGGACTCATAATCGACGGAACGGCCAGCCCGGGCTTCCACGCTGCCGTTGGTGTCCAGGACGACACCGTCTCTCTCCACCGTGGAGACGTGTCCAACCTCGAAGCTGTCCGCACTATCGACGCTGCCGGGCGGGTCGTCTGTCCCGGATTCATCGACCTCCACTCCCACGCCGGACTGACGATGCTTGGCGAGCCGCACCACGACCCCAAGGTGCGTCAGGGCGTGACGACCGAGCTTGTCGGCATAGACGGCATTTCGCACGCTCCGTTCAAGACCCAGGAAGAGCTTCACCGCTACATCTGGCTCGATTCCGGCCTCAACGGCTACCCCCCGATGCCAGCGGACTGGCTGACCGTCGCCGACTTCATAGGCAAGTTCGACGGCTCCGTCGCGATAAACGTGGCGTACATCCTCGGCAACTCGCCCGTGCGTATCTGGGGCGTCGGCTGGAACGACAGACCGGCTACGCAGGACGAGATGGCCAACATGCAGTCGGTCGTTCGCGAGGCGATGGAGGAGGGAGCGTGGGGCCTTTCCACCGGACTCGACTACCCGCCGGGCGCGTACGCTGACACGGACGAGCTCGTCGCGCTGTCGGAGACCGCTGCAAGCATGGGCGGCTTTTATCACACCCACACCCGTGCCAGCCTGTTGTCGACGGGCTTGCTCGCCCCGTGGGAGGAGGCCCTGGAGATAGGCAGGCGGTCTGGCATACCCATTCATCTGACGCACTACCGGCAGAGCGCCCAGGGCGTCGGCAGTCACCTGGACTACCTCGGCCTGGTCGAGGATGCGCGCGCTGAAGGCATGGATGTAACGTTCGACTGCTACACGTATCCCTACTCCGGCACAACCATCACCATTGGACTGCCGTTCTGGGCGAAGGACGGCGGACCGGAGCGGCTGATGGCTGCGTTGCGGGACCCCGACGACCGCGCTCGGATGGCAAAGGAGCTGGCCCCGAGCAGGCTCGAAAACAACTGGCTGACCAACTTCACACAGCCGCAGAACGCGCAGTATGACGGCAGGCTCCTGACCGACATCGCAGAGATGCGCAACCAGGAGCCCGCGGAGGCTCTGTTCGACCTGCTGCTGGAGGAGAACCTGGGAATCTCGACAGTGGGCCTGGGCACGAACCCGCACACATTGCACGCATTCGTTTCGCACCCGGCGGGCATGATCGCCTCGGACGCGATCCTGTTCGGAGAGTATCCCAACCCGCGCACGTACGGCTGCTTCCCAATCGTGCTTGCGGAGTTCGTAAGGGCCGAGAAGCACCTGCGTCTCTCCGAGGCCATCCGCAAGATGACCTCATTCCCCGCGCAGCGTCTCGGCCTGCCGGACCGCGGCATACTGAGAGACGGCTTCAGGGCCGACATCGTCGTGTTCAACCCCGACACGGTCAAGACCCACGCCAGGCATGGAGACCCCAAGCACTACCCTGTCGGCATCGACTACGTGATCGTCAACGGCCAGGTCGTCATCGACGACGGCGACAACACCGGCGCCCTACCCGGCCGCGGCCTGCGCAGGGGGCGTAGGGCGACATGATGAGATCTGCTGCACCCTAGCACACCGCATTAGGTTGACTTCAGGAGCTTGTTAGAGCGTTGGAGTAATGGTTCTGTTTGTTTGGACGACATAGAGGCTCGGCCACACACGTAGCCTGTAACCTCCAAGCCGCTGAAGCAAAGGAAGTCGCCCGCGAATAGATTTTCCCATCGACTGACTCTCCGGCTAAGTAGGGTACTAGTCGATCCTGACGACTCTCATTTGTCTGGAAATTGTGCTGAACTGTATAGGGATCCTTGCCTGTATGTCGCGGCGGTGTCCGCTCATCAAGGCAAAGGAGCCGTCAATCAGATTAGTCTGACTTCTCAATCGCTACAAGAATGTCGTTATGGTCGGATTGGAGTGTAGAGACCTGAGCTTCCAAACTGTCAACCCTCTGGTTAATCTGCCCAGACCAGTAGGCTCCACTCGCAAATATGGCAATGACCACGATCACCAAGTTAATTGCTATTCCGATCAATCCGATCAATACCGGAACCCATATCTTGCTGATAGGGTTGTCCAACTGGCTATCAAGGTTGCTGGACATGGTGACTCCCTTTACTTAGAACCATCCTCTCTTTTCCTGCACATAAATGCGATTGAAGTCCTCATCTGACTTGGATAGGTAAATCAATCCCTCGATGACGGTAAGAGGAACCGTGACGAAGAGCCCGAGACCAAAGGTAAGAAGGCCGACAAGGATTAGGATAATGCCCTTCCCGGGATGTCCCAGATAGAATTTATGGACTCCAATCCAACCCAGCAGAATGGCGAACAAGCTAGCCGCGACCTTGGACTTAGATACGGAAGCAACCGACCTGTAAATGTCTATAGCTCGGGGGAAGCTGCCTTCCGGGTCAACCTGTATGCCGAACTCGACGTAGGTTCCCGGGTTTGGCGGCAAGGGGTCTCTCCACTGTGCCCCTACAAAGTTCTAGCGTATACCGTCGTCTCCAACTATTGTTCCCGAGTCAATCTGCGGTTGGTAGCCGAGTACGCGGCCTTTGACTGTGGAAATCATATCAGTAGCTCTCCCTCACAGGCTGAAGTAAGCCGCTCTTCACAAGTCGCCTGAATCCGAAGCACGTCCGCAAGGGGCATGATTACCCGCTGACTTTAGTCATTCGTGGGGATTAGCACTGAGACTTGTGGAAAGCCCGAGTTGAATCTATAAGTCTGATTCGGGGTTGTCAAGCTAGGCACAGCATCATGAGCCTGTCCCAGATTTGTAGGCACTACTCTTTCGTCACACCGGCGAAGGGCGGTATCCAGAAAGGGATGGCTCACGCGTGGCCGCCTATCCACTTGCGACGGGCTCAACCGGCTACTCACGTTGACTTGAATTGCCCGTCTGCTACACAATTCGCAGATGGGGTTACCGACGAGGGCTGTCGCCGTCTGGGTTGTTGCTGGGTTGCTGACTGTGGCGCTCATCGCGCTCTCCGTCGCGTGCGACACTCCGACTGCCACTGACACTGTCAGCGAGATCGGTGAACCTACCCCAGCTCCGACCCCCGAACCGCGAATTGGCTCCCCCAGCGCTCCGGGAAGCTCCAATGAGGCCCGCACAGAACACACGGCCACGCTCATGCCGGATGGCACTGTCCTGGCCGTCGCGGGTGCCGGAGACGACGACGAACTGACCTCGGCCGAGTACTATGATCCATCCACCGGCCTGTGGACGCTGGTCGGTCCGATCTCGGAGGCCCGTGCGGAGCATACCGCGACGCTGCTGTCCGACGGCAGAGTGCTTGTCGCCGGCGGCGGTGGAGTGGGCAGCGTTACACCTACCACGGAGCTCTACGATCCGGGCTCGCAGTCCTGGACGGTCGCGGCGCCGCTCAGTGTCGCGCGCATCGACCATACCGCGACGCTGCTGAGCGATGGGCGCGTGCTCGTCGTTGGAGGCTCTGACAAGTCCGTGTCCACGGCATCGACAGAGCTGTACGACCCCGCGACCGACGCTTGGGCCACCGGTCCTGAGATGGCTGTCGCCAGGGCCTCCCACACTGCGACACTACTGTCCGACGGCAGGGTGCTTATCATCGGAGGCAAACAGGGGCGAGAGGCGATTTCGTCCGTGGAGATTTACGATCCCGCGTCCAGCTCGTGGGCCTCAGCGCCGGCGATGTCCATCGAACGCGGAGAGCACACCGCTACCGCGCTGCTCGGTGGCCATATTCTGGTCATCGGAGGGAAGGACGGCAGCGTCGCTCACGAATCTACCGAGACATTCGACCCGGTCGCCCAGACATGGACTCCAGGCGCGTCCATGCGTCACTCAAGGGGCGGACACACCGCGACGCTGCTCACAGACGGCAGGGTAATCGTCGTCGGCGGGGGAGGAGCGATTCCGAGCAACACCGCCGAGGTCTTCGACCCTGCCCTGGATACCTGGACGCGGACCGACAGTATGCTCGCCCCGCGCAGAGGCCACACGGCGACTCTCCTGCCCAGCGGAGACCTGATTGTCGCAGGAGGCAGGGCTGGACTGCTTTCGCCTCTCACCCGGACCGAGCTGTACGTACCCGGTTCCGGGGCCTGGGCCACAGCTGGCAGGATTCAGTATCCCCGGTGGGGTCACGTCGCCGTTCTAATGCCTGCCCCGTACTCCGATACGGGGGAGTGTGACGGCCCTGCCCCGTGCTCCGACACGGGGACGCCTATTCTTCTGGGCGGCTACGATGTAAACGGTCGGAGCATGAACACCGCGGAGTTCTTCGACTGGGGATCCCGCAAGTGGATTCAGACCCAGCCCATGCGGGACCTTCGATGGGGACACGCGGTTGCCGTCCTGCCAGATGGACGGATAGCCGTAGCCGGAGGGGTGGGACATCTCGCGACGCCTCTGGCGAGCGCAGAGGTGTTCGCCCCCGCTGCGGCCGTGTGGGACAGGTACGAGGACATGGCCGACGCCAGAAGCCGTCATACCCTGACCTCACTACCCGATGGGCGTCTCCTGGTGGTTGGCGGATGGGACGGCATCAGCGCGCTTTCGAGCGTCGAGATACCCGACCCGCTCAGCGGACGATGGACTCCTGCTTCTCCAATGCGGTCTCCGCGCTGGGGGCATACCGCCAGCCTGCTTTCCGATGGGAGCGTCCTGATTACTGGTGGCGTGGGTCAGGATGACAGGAGCGTGAGGTCGGCAGAACTCTACGATCCCGAAACCGGCTCCTGGTCGGACGCTGGCGACCTTGTCCAGGCGAGAGACAGCCACGCTGCCGTCACTCTGTCGGACGGAAGAGTTCTGCTGGTTGGCGGCTACGGAGTTGAAGGCGGACCCATTGCGTCGGCTGAGATATTCGACCCTTCGAGCGGGAGATGGTCCGGTGTGGGGCAGATGTCTGAGCCCAGGGCTGCTCACACTGCGACCCTGCTGCCCGACGGAAGGGTGTTGGTCGTCGGAGGCGCAAGGGACGGTATAATACCCCTCGCGTCTGCCGAGATATTCAGTCCGCGCGATGGTGGCTGGAGGCCCGGCGGCGCGATTCGCGACGCCAGGTGGGGACACACTGCCCTTCTAATGGATGACGGAACGGTCCAGATTGTCGGCGGATTCGGCTTCTCGACACTTGAGACCGTCGAGACATACACACCCTTGAACGGCGGCTGGTACTCCAGTGAACGACTTCCATGATGCTCTGCGGCCGACCAACATACCCCCTCACCCTCTCCCTTGATGGGCCAGCAGGGGTAGGTACGAGTATAAAGCCAGACATGAATGCCACCCGACAGGCCCCCTCTCCCTCAGGGCTGATAAGGGTAGGTATCTCGCAAATCGTCATTCCCGCGAAAGCGGGAATCCAGGGGTGGGGAGGTGGCCGAAGGGTACACAGGCTCGATTTACCTACCCCTGTAAGCTCCCTCAGGGAGAGGGTTGGGGTGAGGGTGATTGGAAATATGCCTACCCTTTTCGGACTTCAACCACGAAATTGCAGTTGGCTGAGAAAACCCGGGACTGACCTCTGAGTACGGATTCCGACAATCTGACAACCGGTCGTCTTGTCCTGCGACGCCTGCTCACAGATTGGCGTCTCATGGTCAGCATCTTTCTGGGCATCATGATCGCCACGCTCCTGATGTCGGCCGCGCCCGTCTATTTGGACGCGCTCGAACGCCAGAGCATCAACAGCGCCGTGGAGTCTGCTCTCGCCCGCGACGGGGAGACCTACTTCACCATTACGTCCAGGTCTAATTTCATTCCACTGGAGAAGCGTGAGATAGAGGACACCGGAGCCGCTCTGGACCAGGCCATAAACGCGAGCGTCGCGCCGCTTCACACCGGCACCGAACGCCACCTGCGCACCCCGTTCTACTCCGTATTCCTTCCCAGTAAGCCGCAGCCCGAGCCCGTCGAGGGCTTTATTCAGTCATATACCCGGCTCAACGAGCACATTACGGTCACTGAGGGAAGACAGGCCCAGGACACCGTGCTCCGCGGAACCCATGGGCCGATGGTCGAGGTTCTGGTGAGCGCCATGACGGCCGCCGAGTTTGGAGGCCTGGTACCTGGCGACGTTCTCGTCGTTGCCCCAGCCCAAGACTCGCCTGTCAAGGTCTCGGCCAGGATAGCCGGGCTGATCGAAGCGACAGACCCTGAAGACTCCTACTGGCAGACAGACTTGGAGTCTTTCATGCTCCCGAGGATTCCGAACGCCGAGGGTGAGGTAACGCCCCAGTCGCCTCCTGCGCTCGGCATGTTCGTGAGTCAGCCCGTGCTTGCCGGGGCGGTGGGCACGGCCTTCCCCGGGGCGACCGTCAACTCCACCTGGTACAGCGGCATCGACGCCTCGGTGCTGAAGGGCCGGTCCAAGGCCGAAATGCGCGAGCGGATGGAGTTGCTGAAAGAGGAGCTGTCGCTCCTGCTGCCCGGCTCAACGGCGTTCAGCGGCATAGACATCATGCTCGTCCGGTTCGGGAGGCGGAGCTTTCTTTCCAGCGTTCCGCTGCTCCTCCTGCTCGCTGTGCTGGGGGTTGCGGTACTCTACTTCCTGTTCATGATCGTCTCGTACCTGGTGCCGAACCGCGAAAGCGATGTCGCGCTGTTCCGAAGCCGTGGGACCAGCACATGGCGCCTTCTCAAGCTGTACCTCGCCGAGGGAGCGATCCTGGCGATTGTCGCGGCTGCTATCGCGCCGTTCCTCGCTCTGCTTGTGGTGTGGCTGGCTGGGATACTTCCCTACTTTGAACACATAACCGCTGGCAGACCCCTGCCGGTGCACCCGAACTGGGTTCCGTTCGCGGCCGCCGGTATCGCGGGCGTGCTCTGTCTAATCATATTCGTGGTGCCGGGAGTCCTCGGCGCTCGCGCCGGCCTGATCAGCCACAAGCTCAGGGCCTCTCGACCTCCGTCCGTACCGGTGGTGCAGAGGTTCTACATAGACATAGGCTTCCTGGTGGTCGGCGGTATCCTGTTCTGGGAGCTTCAGGCTCGGGGCGAGCTTGTCTCCGGCAGCCTGTTCGGCGAGCAGGACGTCAACGAGGCGCTGCTGATAGCGCCGGTGCTATTCCTGGTAGCGGTTGGGCTGATGTTCTTCCGGATATTCCCGATGTTCATACGCTACGTCAGCGGCGAGTCGTTGGGGCTGGTGCATCTCGCGACCTCAGTAACGCTTCCGGTGCTGGTCGCGGCCATCGCATTCGACGACGTCCGCTCGGGCGACCTCACCGGCTGGGTCCCCGAAGCCGCGGTGATTGCAGTATTCGGAGCCGCGTACTGGCTATCCACATCAAATGCCCCCTCTCCCTTGAGGGCTGATAAGGGTAGGTATCTCGCAAATCGTCATTCCCGCGAAAGCGGGAATCCAGGGGTGGGGAGGTGGCCGAAGGGTACACAGGCTCGATTTACCTACCCCTATCAGCCCTTGAGGGAGAGGGCTGGAGCCAGCCCCGTACTTGATACGGGGATGAGGGTGATTACGCGCGCATTCTGGATGGCCGTACAGATCGGTGCAGTCGTGTGGTTCACGTACATGTCTCCTCCGCATCCAGACCAACCGTCAGCGGTGTTCGTAGGCTCGATCGCCCTGCTGTGCCTTGTGCCCGCACAGGCGCTATTCTATCTGCTGGCGGAGTTTGCGCGCCATGCGCCGGTCTGGGTTTCGATGAGCATGTGGCACATGGCCCGCAATCCGCTCCAGTACTCCTGGCTGGTGCTGCTGCTTGTCCTGGCAGGTGGGATAGGGGTGCTGTCGACAACCGTCGGCGCCACCCTGGACCGGAGCTACGAGGAGAGAGTCCTATACAACGTCGGGTCTGACATTCGCGTCATCGAGCTCGACTCGTACCTCGGACGCAGAGACGGTCGCGTGGAAGAGACGTTCGGCGCCGTTCCCGGTGTACAGTCCATCTCCGTGGCGCACCGGGCCACAGGCAGGATCGGCGCTGGGCAGATAGGCACTGGATTCAGCTTATTGGCAGTGGATACCGACACTTTCGACGCCTGGTATCGGGACGACTTCTTTGAACGAACCCTGGACCAGGTGCTGTCTACGCTCAAGGTTGAGGAGCCTGTTCGGACGATCGAGATCCCGGAAGGTTCGCGCCAGATCCAAATGTGGGTCAACCCCGAGGATTTCTATTCACTGATCTTCCTGTGGATCGTGCTGGAGGACGCTAACGGACGGACGGACACCGTGACATTTGGCAAGGTGCCGGAGCCCGGCTGGAATCTGGTGAACACGGACCTGCCCGGCGACCTCGTTCACCCGATCAAGGTCGTCTCCATCCAGATCAACGAGCCCGGGTTTGGGGCGACGGCCACCGCCGGGTCTATTGTATTCGACGACCTGGCCGCGGTCAGCGAGTCTGGGGAGGCCACCCTGGTAGAGGGATTCGAGGACTCGTTCGACTGGGTGCATCTGGCGACCATCCAGCTCGGAGTGGACGAAGTTACCAGGGTCTCGGATAACGTCCACTCCGGCGCGGGAGCCGCGCACTTTGTGTTCGGAAAAGAGACCAACGTCGGACTCCGCGGCTTCTATCGCGCCGGAGGACACGGCTTCATTCCTGCAGTAGCCAGCCGCACGTTCTCGGCTGCCACGGGCGCGGGAGTGAATAACGCTATTCTGGTCACCCTGCCCGGAGGCGTGGTCCCCGTGGTCGTTACCGACATAGTTGACTACTTTCCGACGTTGGATCCGGCGGGCGGGGGATTCCTGGTCTTTGACATAGACACCCTGCTCACATATCTGGACGCGCTGAACCCCATCGGGGGCGCCGCGGTCAACGAGATATTCATCGAGACGGCCCCTGGCGCAGACATGGAGGTGCTCCAGAGTGTGTCCCGAATGGTCAGGGCGCGGGGCGACGCGATCGGCCTGGAAGAACAGCTTGCGGCCCAGGAGATCGATCCGCTCATTTCAGCGGGATGGCGCACGATAGTGCCTGTGGCGCTGGGTGTGGTCCTGTTCATGTCAGGCCTCGGATACGTCGTCTATCTCCTGGCGTTTGCCGAGCGCAGTATGGGCGAAATGGGCTCGCTGAGATCACTGGGCTTTAGCCGCGTCCAGACCATCGGCCTGATCGGCCTGGAGCACATGCTCGTCGCCCTGATCGGTCTTGGCGTCGGGACCTGGGCCGGATTCCAGATGAGCCGCATGGTGGTATCATCCGTGGCTGTAACCGACGGCGGAGGTCGCGTTCTCCCACCGTTCATCCTGACCACGAACTGGGTGTTGATGGGGCCGCTATACGCGGTTATGTTGGCTATATTCGTGGTCGCCCTGCTCACGTTCGGAGGCAGAGTGTTGAGCATCGACCTCCGACGCCTCTCCAGAATGGAGAATTAGCACACTGGGCCCAACCCCAGATGAACACGACAGAGAGTCCAGCCCCCTAGTCATTCCCGCGCACTCGCACCCGCCATTCCCGCCCCACCCGTCATTCCCGCGAAAGCGGGAATCCACACCTCGCCTTTCGTCATCCCCATGAAGTTGTCCACCCCTCGTTTCGGATGGATTACCCAAGAATCGCTTCTTCAATCGGCAACGTACAAGCCCACCCACTGGACTCCCGCCTTCGCGGGAGTGACGAGACTACTTCCGACGGAGTTCTGCACTTGTCTCCATAACCCCCTCGCCCTTGACGCCACCACCATCCCCCGCTACCATAATGAATAGAACAATCGTACTAATAGCACCTCCCCATTCAAAATTCACTATTCACCATTCCCCATGAACCTCGCAAACATAATCCAGGACAGGACCAACGACGGCATCACCATCGTCGACTTTCTATTCGCCGTCATGCGCAACGAGCTAGACGGCTTCAAACCCTGTCACAGGCTCGACGCAGCAAAGCTCCTCGTCAGGTACGAGCTCGACGATGGGACCGCCTTCATCCTGAACAATCCGCCCGAGCCATCCCGACCAAGGTCCGACTCCGGCTCGTCACAAGACACCCACTTCGACCGATCACTCGCAAAAGTCATCCGCGAGTCCACCGACGACGGACGCTCAGTCTGCCGCTTCCTCATCAACGTCATGGACGGCGACCTCAGCGCTTTCAAGCCCCGCCACCGCATATCCGCCGCAAGAGAACTTCTAAGCCGAGGCTTCGGCAAACACGCCAGAGAAGTATCTCACTCCACACACCTCAAGAGTCCCCCTCTCCCTGAGGGAGAGGGCTGGGGTGAGGGTGAAAAACAAGAAGACCAACCAACCCCCACTAACTCCTCAGCCCCTTTCCCTTCAGAAGAGTCCCAGGTCGCCATCGCGACAGCCGACCCCGAAGAAGAACAGGAAGACTGGGCCAGGATCTGGGAAGAGATAGAACCCATCATCGAGGAGGCGGAGCGGATTAGCGCCGAACAACCCGCACCTGAGCCAGACCCCGATAACCCTCCCCACGTCCCGGACTTCTCGGCACTCGACGAGGCATTGGCGAACTCCCAGAAGTGGTTCGAGGAATGGAAGAACTCCATCGATCCCGAGGAATATCAGGCGATCATCAAGCAGACGGCCGCCAGGTTCAGTGCAAAGCTGAACATGCGGATCGAACGTCGAAAGCAGATCGCTGAGGACCGTGAGCGCAGAGCAAGGGAGGAGGCCGAACGCGAGGCCCAGCAGGCCAAAGCCAGAGCAGAAGCTCAAGCCAAGGCCGAGTCAGAACCCGACGAACCTCCCGACCCCGGCCCACCGCCCACTCGCGAGGAGCACGAGTACGTCTCGGCAACACCGAAGATACCTGCCTCCTACGTCTACAGGAACTGCGGACACCCGAAGTGCAAACTTCACGATAAACCGAGGTACTACCCAGAGGACGACCGAAACAGCCCCTACTACCACGGCGGCCGCGGTCCTCCCATGCACGGCAACTACCCCCTCTGACCCCTCTCCCTCATGTCTGATCGGGGTAGGTAGGGGCAGGTTTGAAACCTGCCCCTACCGTGAACGTCAATCAACACGCTCCCTCAGAGCCTGCCCCGTACTCGATACGGGGGTGAGGGTGAAAAGTACGAATACCTACCCCTCTAAGCTCCCTCAGAGCCTGCCCCGTACTCCGATACGGGGGAGAGGGCTGGAGCCTGCCCCGCAACCGTACCTAGTGAGCTGTACCTGATGAGCGAGTCTCGTTGGAGCTGTCAACCGATAAGGTTCGGCGCGCGCCTTACACATTGCAAATGTCGCAGCGCACCTTTAGACTGACAATATCCAGTGGTTATATTACTTAACCAGATGAGCGTGAAACACTCTCGGGGATGCAGCAACCGACAGGGAAGCCGGACAGTCCAGGTTCCAAAGCGAATCTAGCATGGTATCTCATTCTATTCTTCGCTCTATTTTCAATCGGTTCGCTTTTGGTTGTATGGCGAGAGGTGAGAGAAGAGTCGTCGGATAGCTGGTTGTCTACCGCAGTAGCCGTTGGGAATGGCTTGGAGTGGGTGGTGGTTGTGGCTGGAGGCTTATCTTACGCGGTAGTGGAAGGAGCATATATGCTTGCAGCCAAATACAGGGAGCAGTTGTGGGCCAGGGGTATGGAGAAAGGGCGCGAGAAAGGGCGCGAGGAAGGGCGCGAGAAAGGGCGCGAGGAGACTCTCGCTCAAATCTTTGAACTGCTGGACGAGGAAACGCGCAAGAAAATTGAGCGACACTTGGGCCTCGACAAAGAGGTTGCACGGCCAGGTAAATCCTGACAGTTAGCTCAGGCATCAAATTTGGCAGAGACCTCGGCTGATTCAGTCGGGGTCTTTTCTTTGCAGACGCCTGATTACCCGCCCCTACGGTCATTCCCGTGCCCACCCGTCATTCCCGCCACCCTCGCCCGTCATTCCCGCGAAAGCGGGAATCCACACCTTACACACTCGTATCGCCCTTGACATACCCGCGCCCCCATGGTCATTCCCGTCACCCTCGCCCGTCATTCCCGCGAAAGCGGGAATCCACAGGCCAGCAACCACACTCGCCACATTGAACTCTCGCTTTCCCGGGAGTGACGAGATTGCCACTGATCGTGTGTTTCGCTTCCCTCAAGACT
The DNA here is from genome assembly GCA_034428835.1 of Dehalococcoidia bacterium. Taxonomy (GTDB): domain Bacteria; phylum Chloroflexota; class Dehalococcoidia; order Lucifugimonadales; family UBA1123; genus VXRN01. Next base: position 2,695 of record DAOUHG010000130.1, on the reverse strand, counting down.
TTGATTCCAATTGACACAAGTGTTCCAATTGCCTACCATCACTATCAGCCACCCCGCCACTCACCGGCCATGATTTAGGGGACAACCAATGACCCATCTGAACATGCAAAACCGCACATTGGGCATAATGGACAACCTGCCTTTCTTGCGCTCTCTCAACAACGAGTGCATCGATCTAATCGCCATTGATCCCCCGTTTGCCGCAAACGAGACGTTCACTGGTAGCCCGAGGCCACCAATAACAGACGCCGAGCTAGAAGAAGAAAAGGCACTTGCCGAAAAACACGGCGTCGAGCACGATGAGGGCAGGGATACAACCGTTCAGGACATCTGGACTTGGGACGCCAATGTCCACCCCGATTGGCTCAGTCAGATCGAGGACGACTACCCTCCGGTATTCTCTGTGATAAGGGCTGTCGAGTCCTGCGCAACGGAGAACGAGGCCGCATACATCGCCTTTATGTCAGTCCGGCTAATCCAATGTAGGCGGATTCTCAAGGCGACAGGCTCAATCTATCTCCACTGTGACGACCATGCTAACGGGTATCTGCGGATGCTCATGGATGCGGTGTTTGGATCTGAGAATTTCAGGAATGAAATCGTATGGCGTCGATATGGTGCTCACAATGACGTGGGCCAAGGCTCAACTAGATTTGGGAGGGTCCACGACATAATCCTGGTTTATGGCAAAACTGATTCTGTCACTTGGAATCAGGGATTCGTGCCATTGGACGAGAGCTACGTTAAGAACACTTATCGCTACATTGATGAAGATACGGGAAGAAGGTTTACGACTACGCCACTTCTAGGTCCTGGTGGAGCTGAAAAGGGCAATCCAGTTTATGGCTGGAACGGTCACGTGCGAGCATGGCGGTACAGCAAAGAAACTATGCAACACTTACACGATGAAGGTCGGCTGTACTACTCGAGAACTGGATATCCGCGCAGAAAACTGTACCTGGAAGAGTCAAAGGGCGTCCCCGTACAAGACTTGTGGTCAGACATTTCATCTTTGTCCGGTGCCCATAAGGAGCGAACTGGCTACGCCACACAAAAACCTCTCGCTCTCTATGAACGCATCATTGAGGCATCGAGCAACCCCGGCGACATGGTTCTCGACATCTTTGCCGGATGCGCCACAACAGCTGTGGCAGCCGAGAGGCTTGGCAGGCAGTGGATAGCCTGTGACATGGCCTATCGATCATGGACTATGCTCAAGCGCCGATTCCGCCTGAACAGCATTGCGCTGAGTGATAGGGTCGGTATGCGTGCAACCGATGTTGCCTTGAAGGATATACTAGGACTTGCGTCGGGATCGGACATCGAGTGGGGCAAGAGGGCCGAGGTCTTAGGACCGGACGAACTACCAAAGCGTGACGACGAAGACCCCGAACCTTTCCACAATCTCAAGCGATTGACCCCGACGAAGCGTGGACAGCAGAAGTCCGCGCGTTCAGCATCCTGGTCAGGTCGGATTCCAAAGGAAGAAGCAAAGCAGTTGCTGGTTGATCAATTCGGCCCATACTGCTGGGGTTGCGGCTGGGAAGCCCCAAAGTTCCCAAACGGAGAGCGCGACCTCGGCTTACTGGAAGTCGATCACATCTGGGCGCGCAACGACCGTGATACCGTCTCCGGCGGTTCGGACGAACTCTACAACCTCGCCCTCCTCCACGCCACCTGCAATCGTAGAAAGAGCAACCGATTCACCTTGGAGGAGCTGCGCAGCCAAAACGCCGATGACCAACGCATCTACGGCCCACTCGTACATCTCGGAGAGGCCACACAGTTTGCCAGCGAGTACATCCTCCAAAGCGGCCCCCAGCCCTCTCTGGCGTAAGTCTGGACCAGAACAACCTTGAGAATTATTCGACCCTTTCCAGTGAGCAATCGAATCCACAGGAATGAATTGTGTAATATGAACGATCTTACCCTGATCACTCTAACCTGCCGGACTTCGCGGAAGCGGCTGACCACTACGATAGATTGGTCTCAGCGGCGGGTGATGGCAGTATAGAGGTGGGTTTCCGTGAGGGCTTCAAGCACGGCTACCGAGACAAGCTTCGTAGCTCGCTGTGAAGACGAACGCGCCCGTCCACGCCTGTGTAGAGAGCCCGCAAGACTCAGATCTGACTCTAGCCATAGGGTAAGATCGCACATAATTCCCAATCCTTTGGAAGGCGAGCAATCGGTTAGAATCAAGAACATAGAGGCGGAGAAGAGCATTCCAATATGGGCACCTTCAACTGGCCACTGCGGATTTCTGACATGGGCGGCCAACAGTCTAGGGACATAGAGGCGACCGTGGATACTGGTGCCGCATACACCACGCTGCCCAGCCACCTGCTGCATGAACTGGGGATCGAGCCAATGGCAAAGCGCAGGTTCCTGCTGGCCGACGGTCGACGAGTTGACATGGACATCGGCAGAGCCTGGGTCACAATCAATGGCGACAGCGAAGTTACCCTGGTGGTCTTTGGAGAAGATGACGCTCCCTCACTGCTGGGTGCCTATACCCTCGAAGGCCTGGGGCTGGCGGTGGACCCCACGTCGCAGCGACTGGTCCCCACCAATCTGATCATGTACTAGGTAGTGTTGATATTTCCCGTCATTCCCGCGAAAGCGGGAATCCAGGGGTGGGGCAGCCCGTAGCATCGTCTCTAAACTATATGGAAACGGTACTGGTGGACGGTCCTGC
>DAOUHG010000129.1:0-12620 GCA_034428835.1 Dehalococcoidia bacterium | reverse complement strand
GGACCCTGTATAGGAATGGTGGTGGCCAGCCGGTGGTGGATGGTCTGTGCGGTGTGTTCAGCGCCGAGCCTGTCCACGCCCGCTCAATCTGAACCTCCTCCCCCCTCCGACTCCGCTAATCAATTACTGCCGAATCGTTGTCTGTGATGTTCACAGTCACTGTGGATTGCTGGGACAGAGAGATGTTGGCAGGCGAGCCACCGGACTTTGACATCGCAACGCTGAAATTCTCGCCAACCTCGACTTCGCTGTCGTCCTGCGTCGTTATCGTGGCTGAATACTCGGCCTTGTATCGGGTGGCGCCGCTAACGTTGGCAGCCGAGAAGTCGGTTGCGGCTATCGGAAATGAAGTCTGGCTGAGACTTCCGTAGTCGGCAAGCTGAGCTGTGTCATTGTCGGATGTGAACTCAAGCACTCCTCCACTGCCGTGGGGGCGATGGTCGGCATTGGTGATTACGGTGATGGTCGTAGTTACGGTCTCGCCTTCTGCCACTGGGTTGGGCAAGACCGAGAGTGCGGCTGAGGCGTCAGGGAAGTCGTTGTCGTTGACGTTTGTTTCAGCAGATCTGGAATTAGTGTTTATTGCGTAAGCGTTGTTGTCTGCTATCGTGGCGGTGACTGTCGAATGGTCTTCCCAAATGTTGTCGTCTGCTTCTGTGGTCACGGTCAGCATTGTTGATGTGGCGCCCGGCGGGATAGTGACGGTCCTACCGCCTTCCTCAGAATCGGGAACGAGTGTTTCTGATTCGGTGATTGATACCACCACGTCCAGGGTCTCAAACACAGCTTTTTCCCGGCTTACCGCAAACAGAGCGTCACTTCCTTCGATGACCTCTGCCGCTCCTGCCCTGACGCTCACCTCTGGTTTAGCCTTTACTATGGTAATCGTGTATATCTTCACCGTAGTGTCGTCTTCAGCGGTTACTTTAAGCTTGAAGGTGTTTTCACCCACGTTGAGGTGAATCTGGTGGCCAGGGGTGTTCTCGTCGGCGTCGGCTAGGTAGCTGTCACTGTTGTCTAGGATGGCGACTACGGCGCTGTCGTGGCTCGTTGTAGCATTTAAGGTGGTCCCCGTGATCTCGTATTCAACTGACGCTGTATAGCTGGTCGTACTTGTCGCGAAAGTCGGGCTCAGCGTACCGGCGTTCAGGCCCATGGCGCTAAGGGTGCCGTCGGACGAGGTTGCCCGCTGGGGCAGTTCGTATGCAATGAGCTTGTCGTGAAAACTGTCAGCTAACCACATCGTTGTGCCGTTGGACCAGACATCGCTACTCCGGCTAAATGGGTCGATGGAGATTGCGACGTCCTTGTCGCTCTGTCGAGCTCCGCCTTCGAGAGTGAATGCGTAGAGCTTGAAATCGTCGTCATCGACGTAGTCTTGGTGGTAGTCGTAGGCGATCCAGACTGTAGTGTTGTCAGACCAGATGCCAAGGGGCCGGGGGCGGTCAAATGAGAGTACGATGTCTTTATCACTTTGCCGAGCTCCGCCATCCAGCGCGTAGGCATAGAGCTTCTTGTCTATCTGATTGACCACCCACATCGTCGCACCATCCGACCAGATCCCGGCGGGAACGTCGTTGCTGCTGTCCAAACGCAATTCCTTGTTCTCGTCTCGACTTCCATCGGTCAGCGAAAAGGCGTAAATCTTGTCGTCCCGAGTGTTGAGTGCCCAGAGAGTCGTCCCATCGGACCATATGCCATAGGGCTTGACATTGACGGAGCTCAGGTCGATGTCTTTGGTGTCCTGTCGGGTGCCACTGGCAAGCGCGTAGGCATACAGCTTTCGGTCTGCCAAGTCTGCTACCCAGATGGTTGAGCGATCTGACCAGATTCCTCGTGGAGCGCCGTTATCGCTGTGCAGATCTAGGTCCCCATTCATGCTCTGTTGCTGCGCGAAGACGTCGTCTGTGCCATGGGTGATGAGTATCACCGTCACTGTGGTCAGAACGGCGAGGAATGAGAGAGCACCAGCAAAGGCGGTAAGAGTCGAGGGGTGGAGGAGCATCCTGACGGTCACTGTGCGATGTCCTCTGGCGCCATTACAACAGGGAAGATCCGAATTCTTGAGTGCCGTCTAAGAGTGGGCTCGTAGAATGGGACGATACTCGCGGCACGATCAGTTATGGCTTTCAAGCAAAGCCTCTTTCTGCGAACAAAGTTACGCGGCACTTTTGTCGACCCAGGCAACAGATCGGAAGAGATGGTCTTTATGCCCAATTGATGATGATTTGACAACGAGTAGCGTAGTGACGTGAAATGGGCGATCTCTTTCGTGAACCATGTAGCTAGGTTAATGCTCGAAAACACTCGTAATAATCATCTCATATGGAAGTGTTAAATGCAATAGCGATGAACCAGTGGAGGCTGTATATCGTAGACGCAGGCTGTTAGGAGGCGGATTTCGGATGAGGCATCTATGCGCCGAGACTGCGTGCTGAGAGGGGCGCGACTGTAGGCCGCAACAGCATTGGGCGTGCGAGAGTAAGTGGGGTGCTTAGGAGCGAAACGTCAGGAGTTGAGCAACGTGGTGCTCATCAGTCGCCGACATGGATGATGCGACGCAGCGCCCGTTGGGGCGCTGCGCTGTGGGCTCTGAGTTACGTGGAGGTTACCTGGATCACATTGCTTAGGCTGGGAATGGGTCCAAGTCTACGCATTTTAAATACCGCGTCGACTGCCATGTGAACACGGACGCCCAAGAACGTGGTCGCAGGTACACATCTGACCTTTGTTCGACCGTGTTCCTAAATTGGAGGGCGGGTCTCGTACCAGTGTGCGTGCTGTTGGTAAGTGTACGCTGCCTGAATCACGCTTGGCTCGTCGAATGGCTTGCCTGCAAGCTGCATGCCAATTGGGAGACCATCCTCCGTAAACCCGCATGGCACGGAGATCGCTGGCAGACCGGTCACGTTGAACGGCGCAGTGAAGCTGCGGCCCCGAACGGTGGAAGCAGGGTCGTATCCCTCGAAGGCTGCCGCTGGTTGTGTCATTGTGGGTGTCACAAGCAGATCCACACCCTTCAGAACCTCGGCGAATTCTCGTCTTGCCAAAGTACGCACCCGCTGCGCCTGCAGGTAGTCTGCCGCGCTCATGAGCGCCCCGACCCGGAAGCGTCCACGGACGATCTCACCGAAGTCCTGGGGACGGGCCTTTAGGTTGGGCTCATGGTAGGCGTACGCCTCGCTGACCATAATCACCGAGTTGGCTGCTCTTACGTGCTCCAGGCTGGGCAGAGACACCTCTTCAACGTGAGCGCCGAGGTCCTCCATGACCGACACGGCTGTCTCCACGGCGGCCACAACCTCTCGATTGACGCTCAGGTCTGGGTCGAAGAAGTAGTGGCGTGGCAATCCGAGCTTGACGCCGCGTATGTCTTCCCTCAGCGAGAGCGAGTAGTCGGGGACAGGTGCGCGGCTCGAAGTGGGATCTTTCGGATCGTGTCCTGCGATCGCCTGTAGCATGTATGCGGTGTCTTCTACGGTCCGGGTCATCGGACCGGCGTGGTCCTGCGACCAGCTCAGGGTCACGACACCGAAACGGCTCACCCGTCCGTACGTGGGCTTGAGGCCGACAATGCCGCACAGCGACGCGGGTCCACGGATGGAGCCGCCGGTGCATGAGCCAAGTGCGCCCAGGCATTGGCCGGATGCCACGGCGGAGCCTGATCCGCTACTGGAGCCACCTGTGATGTGGCCCAGATTCCAGGGGTTACGCGCCGGCTCGAACGGAGTCGTCCAATCAGGCCCGCCAAGGGCGAACTCGTGCATTGTCAGTTTACCAAGGAGGATGCCTCCGGCGTCCTTGAGACGCGCTGTAGTCGTTGCGTCCTCGCTGGGGATACGGTCGATGTCGACTCGAGAGCCGGACGTTGTTCTGACTCCGGCTGTGTCGTACAGGTCCTTAAGAGCGAAAGGGATGCCATGCATGGGCCCCCTGTAGTTGCCGCTCAGGATTTCCGACTCTGCGACTCGCGCCTGCCTCAATGCATCATCCGCCATGAGCAGAATGAACGAGTGGAGTCTGTCGTCGGTCTGTTCGATTCGTTCGAGACAGGCCCTGGTCAGCTCTACCGGGGAGAGTTCCCTCTTGCGAATCAGATCAGCTGCCTGGTGAATGGTTAGATAGTGTAGTTCGGTATACGCATTCGCCATTGAAATTCGCCTCTCAGCTAGGAAGGGTTGTAAGGCTCTCGACAGGGAGACGGTTCTAACTCTCGGGCCAATCGGGACGAAACTCCACAACCATCTCTTCGGCTCCGAAGTCGATAGTGTGGAGTTGCCGGGCGTAGTCGGCGTACAGGTCGTAAATGGGCTTGAGGTCTTCAAGTTCCTGCTGGTCCATGCCAAGGCCGACCAGATCAGCCATCAGCTTAAATTCCTCCATCGAGACGTCCTGTGCTTCACTCATGATCACTCCTCCGAGTTGACTGAGCCAATTACCTTATGACAGTTCACTGTCTGCAGCAATTGAGGCTCCCTCCGTTCCGGGTTGATGGGGCTAGATGAACTGATTCCGTTCCGCGCATCCGTCAACCAGACTATATATCGCTTTCACTCCATTTTCGACCTGTATGGAAGGACGCGCGTTGGATTTTCTCATTTCCCGACCATAGCACTAGCAAGCCTATCGTTCCGACGCCGAGGGCACAAGTGAACCTTGCGTCGCAAAATTCGGAAGCCGACCTAAGTTGGACATGGCCTTAAGCCCGTGGATATAATAGATTTCACTCTCGAAGCGGCTGGCTTGAACGACCCGAGGGTCTTGATTGCGTGCCGAGGTGGTGGAATTGGTAGACACGCAGCGTTGAGGGCGCTGTGGCCTAACAGGCTGTGGGAGTTCGAGTCTCCCCCTCGGCACCACCTCAGTGTTTGAAGCTAAGTCGAGAACACACGGCGACGTAGCCAAGTGGTCTAAGGCGGGGGTCTGCAAAACCCCTATTCGGCGGTTCGAATCCGCCCGTCGCCTCCAGAAAAACTGTCAAGAGGCCTCCGGACAAACCCGGAGGCCTCTCTCTATGTGACAACCTTCTCCCATTATGGAGCGCATTTCGCAGAGCCTGGCTCGCATTCGAGAGGCCGATTATGGGCAAAACAACCACGATTATCACAACCCACTCGCCTGATCAGGTAGGTGAGAGCCGTCGGCCTGCCGGACTGACTCCAAGTAGCTATACACTTCTCCTTGCCATACTCTGGGAAGGTAACAACGTCAGCATTAAGGTGGCACTGGGTCACGGTTCGCCAATGTAGATCGGGTGGATACGGTTCGTAATCGGCGGCATCGTGACAGTGGCCCACATGGTGGCTAGACGCGAGTCATTTGCCATAGCCAGGCATGAGATCAAGCCGATGATTGTGATTGGGCTCATGTTCTCCGCCCAATTGGTGTTCATGAACGTCGGACAGGACCTTACAACCGCCGGGCACGGAGTGGCGCTGCACTCAACGATGCTGATATGGGCGGCCACTATCTCACGGATCTTCATTCCGTCCGATCGTCTGACGCGTTGGCAAGTGTTTGCCATGGCATTGTCATATGCCGGCGTGTTAGCCGTCGTGTTCGGCGACACTGGAGTCAACCAAGGGGATGCCACGATTCACGGTGACATTCTGAGCCTGATTCCAGCGATCCTTCTGGGAATCCGGACAGTCATGATTTCTAACTTCGCCCAGAAAGTCTCAGAGGCCAAGCTCATGCTGGGGCAGCTCGTAATAGGAACGCTGCTGCTACTGGTCGGAAGTTACATATTCGAGAGTCCCACGTATACCTTGAACGGGTCGTTCTGGTTCGCATTGACGTACCAGGGCGCCGTGATTGCGGGTATTGGGTTCTTGGGCACCGCATGGCTTCTCAAGCATTACCTTCCGTCATCAGTGACATTCTTCTTCTTTGCGCAACCAGTTGCGGGCGTAATACTAGCCTGGCTAATACTTGGAGAAGACCCGAGCCGGGGGCTGATCGTTAGTGTAGCTCTCGTCTGCGTTGGTGCCTTGGCTTTCAGCGGTGAGTCGTACATGAAAATGAGGCGGCTTCAAAAGTAAGACAATGAGCGGTCGGCGGAGGAACTAACGGAGCTCTACTGCGACTGTGAATGTCTGGGTGCGTGGCTACAGCGGGCTATTGCTCATCGTCAGCCCAGAGCTTGTGAAGGTGATTCAGCGGACCGTGACCCTGACCCATTGGAAAACTTGCTCGAATCGCTGCTGTGACGTAGTCTTTCGCCTCTTCGACTGCGTCGCGCACGTCCAATCTCTTGGCTAGACCGGCAGCGATTGCCGATGCGAGGGTGCAACCGGTGCCGTGTGTGCTAGTAGTTTCTATTCTCTCAGACGTGTAAGTGAAGAAATCGGAGCCATCGTATAACACGTCAGTGGCAGGCCCTTCGAGATGACCGCCCTTCACGACAGCATTCTGGGCCCCGAGTTCGTCCACTAGCATCTTCGCCGCGTACCCTAGATCATCAACGGTGTCTATTTCGATGCCGGTGAGAACGCTGGCCTCTCGGCTGTTCGGAGTCACTACGGTCGCCATAGGGACAAGAACGCTCCTCATGGCGTCGACTGCATCTTCCCGGAGCAGTCTATTGCCGCTCGTGGCTACCATCACTGGGTCAATGACCACTTTCGGCAACTTGTAGTAGGCTAGCCGTTCGGCGACCGTGCCGATAATCTCCAGATTCGAGAGCATACCCGTCTTGACCGAGTCGGTTCCGATGTCAGCCATTATCGCGTCGATCTGGTCCTCAACTAGCGACGTTGGCATCTCAAGCACATTTGTCACTGCGAGGGTGTTCTGAGCGGTGATAACCGTAATTGCCGACGTGCCGAATACACCAAGCGCAGCAAACGTCTTGAGATCGGCTTGGATTCCCGCTCCGCCCCCCGAGTCCGACCCAGCGATTGTCATAGCTCGATAAACGTGTCGTGTGGTCATTCTCAGTTCTTCCGTTGGCGGTATACGCCACGACTCTTTCTCAAGAGCAGTTCCTGCAGCCTCCTGACGCCGGAGCCTGACATGCCCATCTGTCGCCGCTTGCGCCGCTTGTTCTCACGGCGCGCTCCTCTGGTCTGTCGGTCTTGGGCCATAGCACTTTTGTTCCTGAGCCGTGCAACTCCTGTCGCGGTTGCTTGCTAGCTGCAGTCGCTACATCCTAGCACTCCCAGATGCTTGGAACACAACGCGGTTATTCCCTCATTCTAGGTAATTGGGATCTTGGCTTTCACCACTGTGCCGCTACCGGGTGAGCTGATGATTTCCACATCCCCGCGCAGCAGCCGGGCCCGCTGCCTCATTCCAGTCAGACCGAATCCTCCCCGCGCGCCTCCGATGCGAATGCTCTCAGGATCGAAGCCGACTCCATCGTCGATTACGGTCAGCGTGACTGCATCAAGGTCGAAGTCGAGCGTCACCCCTACTTTGTCGGCCTCCGCGTACTTGCGGATGTTGGTTAGAGACTCCTGACAGATTCGAAGGATTGCTGCCTGTGTGGCCGCCGTAAGTTCCCGGCGCGCGCCAAGTAGTGTGAATTCGGCAATTCCGCTAACAGTCGCGGCGAACCGCTGCACTTCGTTGGCGATGATAACATCTAGTGGATTCCTCTCTAGCACCTCTGGCAATAGATTCCACACCGACCGCCTCGCTTCGGCGAGACACTGCCTCGCGATCCCTTTCGCCACGCGAATATGTTCGCGTAGCAGGTCCGGATTTTCATCCATTGAGTCCTCGCCGGCTTCAAGCTGGATTACGATGCTCGTGAAGCCTTGGGCTAGTGTGTCGTGGATCTCTCTCGCCATGCGATTTCGCTCTTCCAAGACCGCCATGTCGCGTGTCTCGTCGAATATTCGGGCGTTCTCTATGGCGACCGCCAACTGGTTGGCTAGTGTCTGCGCGATCAGCATGTCGATGTCGTCGAACCCGTCCTTTTCCCCAGAATACAGGTCTAGCACGCCTACTACCACGTCGCCCTGCTTTATCGGCATCGCCAGCTCCGACTGGATGTCGATGTTCTCGATTCCCAAGTTAGAGAAGAGCGGGTCACTGGACACGTCTCCAGTTATCCAGGGTAGGCCGGTGCCCGCAACGTGTCCGACGATCCCCTCTCCGCCGACTTTCATTCGAGTGCCACGCGAGGGCACTCTGTCATCGCTTGTATCCACGGCCTGCAGCACAATCGCTTGTTCACTCTCGTCAACCAGAAAGACACCCACAGTGTGGTATCCGAAAGTCTCCCTCACGAGCTGGACGACATGGGGAAGGAGTTCACCCAAAGTCAGGACCGCACTCACGTTCAACGCCACAGCGTTAATGGCTGCCATCTGCTCGTTTCTGCGCCGCTCCAACTCGAATATCCGCGCGTTCTCTAGGGCGATGCCTATCTCTTGTGCCAGCGCCTGGAGCACTACCTGGTCAGCTTCATCGAATGCGTGCAGACTCTGGCTCTGGGAGTGCAACACGCCCAGCGCGTGACCTCCCGCCGATACTTGGACTGTGACCGAAGATCGAGCGGTTGGAGTCTCTCCGAGATCGATATAGCGGGGTTCGGCCGAGACGTCAGGGACTATGATCGGCTTGCCGGTAGATGCCACCAGACCGGTAATTCCCAGCGGCTCGCTGCCGTCGACCAGCGAACGCCGCACCGGGCCCAACAAGCGTGGATTCGCCTCCTGCGAAAACACTAGTACGTCGCCCTCAATTATGCCGAGAGCCGTGGTTTCGTATCCCAGCGCGGTTGTTCCGATCTCGCCTATGCTTGTTAGAAGTTCATTTGGGTCTCGGATAGAGGTGAGACGACGTCCCACCTCTCCTATAGTGCGAAATTGTTCCGCGCGCCGCTGCTCTTGAGCGTAGAACTGCTGAATCCGTTCATATAGCTGCGAATTGGCCACAGCCCCTGCGATCTGCGCCGATACTCTCTCAGCAGCTTCCAGATCGTGCTCACCGTAAGCCTGAGTAGTTCGGGAGCCGATCCACAACACAGCAATGACCTCATTGTTGGAGATCAGCGGAACTGCAAGGAATGAGCGAAGTCTCTCCCTCCACACAGTCATCGAACCAGGGTAATTGTCCAGCACCTCAGCCTCTGTTTCGGGTTGGAAGAGTACCGGACGACCAGTGAGAAACGCCTCAGCCGTGGTCGTGCCTTCCGTGGAATAGGGCTGGTCTGGATCACGTTCGGGCAAAGACATGCCGGCCATGTATGCCACGCTGAACTGGTTCTGGTCGGGAATGACGTCCATGATGGCGACCGTGTCGGAGGGTATCAGCCGTTTGGTCTGCTCCGCGAATCGGTCATAGACCAGGCTGATGTCGAGAGATGAACCGACCACCCGGCCGATCTCTGCCATCACAGCGTTCTCTTCGGCGGCTGCCCTGAATCGGTCCTCGGACTCTGCCAGTTCGCTAGTTCGCCTTTGGACTCGGGTCTCCAGGTCGGCATAGTAAGCTTTAAGAGCCTGCGCCATTACGTTGAATTGCTGAGCCAATTCTTGGACTTCGTCTCCAGTATCGGCTGGGATGGTGTAATCGAAGTCGCCACTTGCGATCCGCTGCGCTCCGGCATTCAGATCCCTGATTGGCCTTAGCGCCCTTCCGATGAATAGCCATATCCCGCCGATCGCCAGAATGGCTCCCAGCACAAGGAGACCCAAGACCGTGAGGCTCGAATTCAGGATAGGTCGCTCGACATCCGACCAGCGATGTTGTGTGATGACGCCCCACCCGGACCCGGGTACCGGCGAGTACGCGGAGATCACTCTCTCTCCAGTAGGAGACACGGACAAATCTGCGCCGCTTGCTCCCTCGGTAACATTGGCTACCGGCGGATACACTGTGAAGTCCTGACCAATCAGATCGGCCCTGCTATGGAAGATGGACCGTCCAGACGCGTCCACAAGGTATGCAAGGCTGTCTGTGCCGGATGCCACGTGCAGCGAGTCCGACAGGACAGCGCTCATTAGCGGGCCGTCCAAGGTAGCGGTCCCGGCTACAACGCCAACGAACTCCTGCTGATCGTCTAAGACCGGGACCGAGAATCGAATCAATTCCCGGCCGGTTCCCTGATCAGTGAAAATGTTCGAATATATGGGAGTGAGGGATGCCCGGATCGTGCCGAGTGTAGGGTAGTGGGCAAGTTCGGAAGTGTCCGTTCCGAGGCTCGACCAGGTAGGATTTCCGCCAAAATCGTATAGAATGACTCCGCCGTCGAACGACTCTAAGCTGCCCCGCTCTAGCGCCTGCGATAGCCGAGCCGCAACCGCGTCCAACATCCTGGAGTCGGGGTTTCCCGACACTTTCTCGAGGACTCTTGTCTGACGCGCCAGCGCATCGCTCAACTGGTGGGCGGTAAGTCTCGCGAGTTTCGTGTCGCGTTGTTCAACAATGTTCAACACCGTTGCGCCGTACTGGAATAGAGCTATGATCGCTACGATAATTAGGATTACGGAGCCTGGGATCAATGCGGCCAGCAACACCTGGACCTGTAAATTCCTGAGAAAGGACATGGGCCACTACCTCCAGTCTGCCTGCGTCACACCAGTCCGCTCACTCTGATTAGCTGTTCGTGGCGTCAGCATGATACGGCTCAATCTAATGATAACGCAGACAGGCCCCACCTAACGGCGGGGCCTGCTCATTGACACTCATGATGCATTGCGTACGTAGTGAATATCTGCGATGCCACACTGCTCCCTGGCGCCACGTCGCGTCCTGTGATTCTACATCTTGTCGTCAGCCTGACTCTTGACTTTCTCAAACGCCTCGAACATTACTCCTGGAGTCAAGTGACGACCACCCCACATGTCCTTGTCGTTGAGTCCGAAACGCCTGCTGCCTCGGAAGAAGCGGCTACGTGGCCCGGACCACTCGCCCTGCTGCAATATCTTCACTTCTCCGTCGACGTCGACGACAAAGGTTTCGTCACTGGTGTTCAAGGGGCCCAGATCGCCACTTCGACTCATGCTGACTTTCGTGTCATCGTTGATAGCGTAGTCGATCGAGTCAGATCCATCTTTCGGGTTGAGCGTAAAGGTTCCAGCAGTGGAGTCGACATCTGAGACAGTGCCGACAACGGCTCGGTAGGTACTGAAGCTGCCGTCCTCGTTCTCAAACACGATCTTGCTGTGCACGACTCGACCGTCCGCATTTGCGAGGGTTCCGTGCCTCCCCTTGGTGAGACCAGGGAACTTGAATGGCGCGAACATCTTCTTCGATGTGGACATTCTCACTGACGGGACCTCCGTGTCCCGCTCACCAACGGTGACGTCCACGGTCTGGCTCGACCCATCTCGGGTAATAGTGAGCGTAATTGTCTCGCCGGAACCCGCTTCTGTGATCGCATCCACGAGGTCGCTGTTGCCGTCAATCGTCGTTCCGTCAACTGCGGTAATCAGATCGCCCGTCATTAGCACGCCATCAGAAGGGCCCCCTTCCAGAACGCGGATGACCTTGACCGAGCCATCGTCCATCTCAATGATTGCTACTCCGATGTACGGCTCGGAGTCTTCAGAGTCTTCATCGGCAGCCTGGGGTTGGACCTGCTGTTCCGGACGGGAAATCTGCGATGAAGTGGTTACGTCTGCGCTCAATCGCTCCTGGGTGTCCTGGCCAACAGTGTCGACAAGTGTAGATGCTTGAGTAGAGAATGGATTGGATGCAATGACCGCGATCAGTGCGAGGCTCGCTAGAGCCATGAGCCCGGCCACTCCTATTTTCTTGGCGCTCACGATGTGACTCTCCTGTGTCTCAGTTGAGGGATTGTTCTGTCTGAGCCTGCTCGCGTACTACAACGCAATCGGTCGACGATCAGTTAGTTTGAAACCGTATTGATCGGACTGTTGACAAGTGTCGCCGGTGCTGAGAACCTTTCACCCATAGTTGACTGGCACAATTCGAACGAACCTCAGACCGACAAAGGAGCAGCCGCGTGCCTACCGCTACCCTCGATCTTGAAGATCCTGTTGTACTCGCCGAACTTGGGACCGAGTGGCGGTTCGGTTCGGGCTGGAACCCTGGCGAGCCCAACGAGGGACTGGTCGCCCATGCTTCAGATACTTCGGCGCGCTTGGCAGAACACGATGACTCGTCTTGGGAGGTCATTGACGACGTGGAGGCGGGAGGTAAGGACAAGCCGTCGGGAAGTCCGGACCACCCCGGCCTCAGAAAGAAGCGCTCTGAAGGTCTCACGTTTGGCTGGTACCGAATAACTGTGCCTCTGCCCGAAACGGTCGGCGAATTCCACGTCGAGGGTTCGACCGTCTGGTTCGAGACCAGCATCGACGACTACGGAGAGATCTGGATTGATGGCGAGTGGGACCGCGACGCTGGCGCGGTCAACGGTTTCAATGTTACGAACAAGGTGAAGGTCACCGATGATGCCAAACCAGGAACTTCCCACGTTATTGCGTGTCTCTGTGTCAACGGTCCGTTGGCTCGACCTGGCGGAGGTATATTCATGCGCTACGCTCACCTGGACTTTGAAAGATGAGAGTAGTTCAGTAAACGTGCACTGCCGCCACGGTTGGCAGCATTCGGCTGCCGACGCATTCGGCTGCCGAAACACTCACAGCAAACGGAAGGTTCATGACGACTCGCCAGCGCAGATTGCCCCTCTTTCCTCTTAACAC
>DAOUHG010000128.1:0-8925 GCA_034428835.1 Dehalococcoidia bacterium | reverse complement strand
GTCTGTTCCGTAGGATGAAAGGCTTTCGTCGAATATTCACTCGCTATGACAAGCTCGATGAACTCTACATCGGGTTCATCCTCTTTGGAACGATCTTCGATGCACTACGTAGTGTGAACAGGCCCTAGTAGAGGCCATCTCGGGAATGCTGAATTTAAGAGTGTATGCTCTTCTGAATGCCCTAATGCAGGTGTTTTGGTCGAGCAGTTTCGCTTATGCGCTGAGTATAGAAGTATCGGTTAGAATATCTTGACTGGCTTATGAGAAAGCTTCTAGCCAGTTTATGGTTTCGAGTAATGATTCTCGGCCGAAGTTTAGGGAACGAGCTCACCACCCTTATCCGATGCATGGGAACTCAACCCATACGAGCGGGCGCAGCTTACCCGACAGCCGAAAAAGGACAGACCGATTAGTTACCCACCCCGCCTCTGGATGCGTGCCCACGTGTCTCGTAGAGGTACTGACCTGTTGAACGCCGGCGTCTCAGGCGTGGAGTCGCGGTCCTTCACGAAGTAGCCGACACGCTCGAACTGTAGCGGCTCACCGACTTGGGCGTCCGCCAGCGACGGCTCCAGCTTGCAGCCAGTGAGAACAGTGAGGGAGTCGGGGTTGATGAAGTCGGTCCAGGTCTTATCCTCTGGGACGTCGTAGGGATTGGGGACGGTGAACAGGCTGTCGTACAGCCGCACCTCGGCGTCGAGCGCGTGTGCGGCGGACACCCAGTGCAGCGTCGCGCGCACTCGACGTCCGTCAGGGGCCGAGCCGCCCCGCGTTTCTGGGTCGTAGGTGCAGCGCAGCTCTATGACTTCGCCCGCGTCGTCCTTCACCGCCTCGACACACTTGATGAAGTAGCCGTACCTTAGTCTGACCTCGCGGCCCGGCGTGAGCCTGTAGAACCGTCGCGGCGGGTCTTCCATGAAGTCGTTGCGGTTGATGAACAGCTCCCTCGTGAAGGGCACCTTCCGTGTGCCTGCGGACTCGTCTTCGGGGTTGTTGATCGCGTCCAGGTAGTCGACATCGTTCTCAGGATAATTCTCGATCACGACCTTCAGCGGGTCCAGCACGGCCATTCGTCGCTGTGCGCGCATGTTGAGATCGGTGCGGAGGTGATGCTCCAGCAGACCCATCTCGGTGAGCGCGACCGTCCTGTTGATTCCCACTTCGTCGCAGAAGGACCGGATCGCCTGCGGCGTGTACCCGCGCCTGCGGAGGCCCGCGATGGTGGGCATCCGGGGGTCGTCCCAGCCGTTGACGTGAGCGTCTTCGACCAGCGTAATCAGGCGGCGCTTGCTGAGTACCGTGTGCGTGATGTTGAACCGGGCAAACTCTATCTGCTGCGGGTGGTAAATGTTCAGCTCATCGAGGAACCAGTCGTAGAGGGGCCTGTGGTCCTCGTATTCCATCGTGCAGAGCGAGTGGGTGATGCCCTCCAACGAGTCGGAAATCGGGTGAGCGTAGTCGTACATCGGATAGATGCACCACTCGTCTCCGGTCTGATGGTGAGTGGCCCTGCGGATGCGGTAGATCGTGGGATCGCGCATGTTCATGTTGGGCGAGGCCATGTCGATCTTCGCGCGGAGCACGCAATGACCGTCTTCGAACTCACCCGCGCGCATACGCCTGAACAGGTCCAGGTTCTCTTCGCCGAGCCTATCCCGATAGGGGCTGTTGCGTCCAGGTTCCGTCAGGGTCCCACGGTACTCGCGGATCTCTTCGCCGGTCAGGTGATCGACGTACGCCTTACCGGCCAGAACTAGCTGCTCAGCGAAGTCGTAAAGCTGCTCGAAGTAGTCGGAGGCATAGAGCTCACGGCCGCCCCAGTCGAAGCCGAGCCAGTGGGTGTCTTCTTTCTGCGACTCGACGTACTCGGCCTCTTCCGCGAGGGGATTGGTGTCGTCGAAGCGGAAGTTGCACAGGCCGCTGAAGTCTCTTGCGATACCGAAGTTCAGGTTGATGGCGGTGGCGTGGCCGAGATGAAGATAGCCATTGGGTTCAGGAGGCCAGCGTGTGTGGACTCGGCCCCCGAATCGGCCCGTCTCGTTGTCCTCGACAATCCTGGTACGTATGAAGTCGCTGGGTGCTGGAGTGGAGTCTTCTGACATAAATCGATGCCTATGAGGAGATAAGATTTCTTGGGTCACAAGAGTATATTGGAACTCCGGCGGTGGCTACAATCCGCTGTGAATTCGATGGTCGTGCTACTCTCTCGTTATGCTATGGTTACAGTGTAGTGACATACCAATTCATTGGGCCTGAGGACATGCAATATGGCTAGCCAATCGCACATTGAGGAACGCATAGCCGCGATGGAGGCTCGCCTATCTAGAGTCGAGCAGGTCGAAAGCTCGTTTCGACTCAGTGTATGTCAGACTCGATAACATCGTCACTGTAGCGCAGCTCAATGAGATGCGCACCTCCCTCGAAAATCGACTCAACACACTGACAAATATCTGTGTAGGCGTGCTCGTTGCAATATTGATGCTGGTAATCGGAGCCGTTGCATCGGGCCTGTTGAGCTCATAAGGTCTCAGACAGTGCCCCAATCCCGGTAACAGGGTCTCCTTCCAGTACGACCACGGCGACCCGTCTGCCCCCCGCCCTCAGCGCCTCCAGGTCGCTCGACGCTTGGGCATCAGCCAGTACCCCGAAGCTGAAGCACTCTCCGGGTATGTCTATGTCTTGCGCGTGTGGAGCGGTCAGCACCAGCACAGCAACGTTGTTAGCGCCCCCCTTGTGGAGCTGTCCGGTCGAGTGCAGGTAGCGCGGGCCGTAGCCCAGCGTCGTCGGTATCGAGTACTTAGAGGCGATTGCAGACCTCAGCTTGGTGAGTGCGGCATCCAGAGCCGACGTCTGCTCGAGAAAGGCGAGGATTGCCAGGTAGTCCCCAAGTCTCATGTCTGCGATCAGTTCTCGAACCGACCCCTCCTGTGACAGGGTCGGGGCCTCGCCCTGAGACACGAACTTGGTCAGCGCCTCGTCTGTGAGGTCCTTAGCCCTCTGGACGTCGGGCTGATCGAAGGGGTGGACTCCCATGGCGGCGCCTGCGACCGCGACCGCGAACTCCCAGCGGTAGAACTCCCCGCCGAGGTCGCTGATGTCGCCGATCCTGTACCTGACCAACGGGTGCCCGTCGGAGACCAGTCGGTCAGCGAGCGACTTGATCTCTGAGCCGTCCCCAGCGAGTTCGAGCGAAACGAAGAGACGGTCGTCATAGACTTCCTCAATGTTTTCCACCGGCTCGCCCGCGATCGGGACGATGCCCATGCCGTTCTTGCCTAGGCTCTCGGCGACAAGCTGCTCGGCCCAAAGTCCAAATGACGCGAGTGAAGGCGACGTGAGGATCGTCAGCTTGTCACGTCCGGCCAGGGCCAGCGACCCGAGCACCGCGCCGAACCACGCTCCGGCGTTGACGGATACTGGGAGGGTCGGCCCACAGCCGATCTCCATCGCTGCCGCGCTGTTGAGCAGGCCGCGGATGTCGAAGCCAATCAAAGCCGAGGGAACCAGGCCGAAGTAGCTCAGCACCGAGTACCGACCGCCGATGTCGGGCCTGTTCCGGAATACGCGCCTGAACCCGGACTGACAGGCAAGTTCGTCCAGCGCCGTGCCAGCGTCGGTAATGGCTACGAACCTGTCTCCCGCGCTCTCGGCGCCAACAGCGTGCTCCACGACGCTTCTGAAGAACCTGTACAGCATGTTCGGCTCGACCGTGGCGCCGGACTTGGACGAGACGAGGAACAGCGTGCGAGCGGGGTCGATGGACTCCGCGACGCTCGCAATGCGGGCGGGAATCGTGGAGTCGAGCACGATCAGATCGGGCCAGCCTTCTCTCTGTTCGAGGGTCTGCCTCAGCACCTCCGCGCCCAGGCTGCTGCCGCCCATTCCGAGCAGGACGACGTGTCGCGTTCCCTCGTCGCGGACCTCGCGTGCGAACTGATTGAGATCATCCACGCTGTCCAACATCGAGGACGGGGTTTCCAGCCAGCCCAGCCGGTCGGTGATCTCAGTGGGATCGGACGACCATAGCGTATGGTCGCCGGACCAGATGCGAGCTACGGCATCGGTTTCTTGCAGGGACGCCACCGCCTCGTCAGCGGTGGCTCGTGCTTTTCCCAGTGACACTCCCGCGGGGGCGGCTAAGGCTGAGAGGAGCTTATCGCGTTTGGCGACGATGTTCTCAGTCAACTCGTCGAATGAATCGGCGAACGCCTTGACTCCGCCGTGCATGAGCTGGGTGGTGACCGCCTCCATACTGACTCCACCCGCCTCCAGGGCGGAGATGGCGTCGCGCGCCTGATCAACCTCATGCTCGATGGACGTCCTGGCCGTTCCGTGTTCCATGAAGGCGGCGAGAGTCGCGTCCGGCATGGTGTTGACTGTATCGGTCCCGATGAGCGTCTCGACGTACAGGACGTCGCTGTACTCCGGGTTCTTGGTGCTCGTGGACGCCCACAGCGGCCTCTGCACCCGCGCTCCGCGCTCCGCCATTGAGTGGAACCTGTCGGTGCCGAACGTGTCCCTGAAGTCCCGGTACGCGATCTTGGCGTTGGCGACCGCCGCCTTGCCCAGAAGGTGGTCCAGCGCGCCGTCGGAGTCAGCGATCAGGCCGTCCACCGATGTGTCAACGCGGCTGACGAAGAACGACGCCACAGACGACACTCGCGACGGGTCGCCCCCCGACTTGATCAGGTCTTCGAGACCGGCCATGTACGCCTCACGTACTCGCGCGTACATGGCTAGCGAGAAGATGAGGGTGACGTTGACGTTGATCCCCCTTCCGATCAGGTCCCGGATCGCGGGGATTCCCTCCGGGGTGGCGGGCACTTTGATCATGACGTTGGGACGGTCCAGCGTCAGGAACAGTCGCCGGGCCGCCTCGATCGTTCCCTTGGTATCGTGCGCGAGGTGCGGATTGACTTCTAGGGACGCGAAACCGTCGGCGCCACCGGTGCCTGCATAGATGGGCAGCAGCAGATCGGCAGCGGCCCGGATGTCCTCTATGGCCAGCGCCTCAAAGAGGTCCTGCGGATCGCTGCTCCGTCTGGCGTGGGCGACCAACGACTCATTGTAGTCGTCGCTGGAAGATATGGCCTTCTCGAAGATCGTCGGGTTCGAGGTAAGACCCGTGATCCCTGAGTTGATCAGTCTCTGAAGCTCGCCGGTCTCGATAAGAGCGCGGTACATGTTGTCGTACCAGACAGACTGGCCGAGTCGGCCAAGCTGCTGGATCGGGTTGAGAGTTTGTGACACGGGCTGCCTCCTGCGCATGTTGGAGTTCTCCATCATTTATACCATCTTCATGTGAACAGCGTGTTACAGGCAGATTAAGCGACGATGAGCGGAATCCGCATCTCAGCCTTGTCACACACTAATTTAACGTCACTCTGGCGAAGAGCCTGTCCCGGGCTTGATCCGGGGCCGGAGTCCAGTGGAACGTGTGGGACTCTGTCGAAGCTGGCCTAGGTTGAAATGTGGTTGGCCTCCGACAGATTAAGCCACCACAAACGGAATCCGCATCTCCTCCGGGGTTAGCCCCGAGTGGTGGCAGTTTAGCTGCACCATTCTGCCTAGCCCCCGGGAGACGTTGTACTCGAGCATGTCCGCGCCGGTCGAGATGGCAATCTGGTTGCCTAGTCGCTGCATGGCCACGTCGGAAGGCGGCTCAGGCCCGAACATCTCCAGCTTGATCGCCTCCTCCAGGTCGATCACGGCGAACTTCTCCCCGAACCGGCGGTCGAAGTACCTGCGCATCCGATCTCCAGCCCATGCCCAGGTCGGCAGGTACATCACCCGAGCATCCCCAGAGGGCGGAGAGATCATGAGCGGCTGGATCTCGCGACTCGCCCGGAGCGTGTGACGCTCAGGCGCGGTCGCGTCCAGCAGTCCGTGGTCGGCCGTGACCACCATGCGCCCCTTATCGCCGATCGCCGAGTGCAGCCGCGCAAGCTCTCTGTCCACCTCGACCAGTGCGTGCCTCACCTCGGGCCTCGCTATGCCATGCAGATGTGCAACGCTGTCCACGCGGGGTATGTAGAGATAGGTGAAGGTCGGCTCCCGCGCGTCGAGCACATGCTCGGTCACTATGCCCACTGCTTCTGAGAGCGACCTGTAGCCGACGCTACCAAGTCCGCCGTTGAAATAGCTCGAGTAGACCGAGTCCTTGATTCGCTCAGGCACGACGATCAGCACGTCGCGTTTCATTTGGGGCCAGATGGACCTGACCGGGAAAGTACGCTCTGGGTCGATCCCTTTCTGCGTCAAGTCCCCGCCGCTGCGGTCGGTGTACTGGAGTATGGTCGCGACCCCGTTCAGGTCGGGCAGGAAAGTCCACCACCCCATGACGGCGTGCTCGGACGGCCACTGGGCGGTAGTCAGCGATGTAAGCGCCACCGAGGTAGTGGACGGAAAGACCGTAAGTATTTCGCTGTTCAGATGACTGGGCAGGAACGAGTCCTCCGGCAGCATCTCCACCATGTTCACTCCTACCCCGTCGGCAAGAGTGAGCACCAGGTGGTCTGACGTGCCAATAGCCTCGACCATGTCCTCCGCATGGCTAGACAGCTTGAGGTCGACGCCGCACAACCTGGCGACCGCTCGTGCCAGGTCCACCAGGTTTGGGAGGTCGTGTCTAGGACGCAGCAGCTTCCTGTCTGCAAACGCCTCTATCAGTGCTTCTACTCCGGGCATACCCCCTCCGCGTTCCTTGAGACACATCATGCTATCATGAACTTACAGGGCAACGCCCACACACGGCGGACCATGACGACACCCACCTCATCTGAAACTCGCGACGCTCTCCAGACGCAGTGGCCCGAAGCTATGTCTGAGCTGGACTCAGACGACGTGGACCTGGTCTGGAGACTGCTGGACGCGGTGAAATCCACCACTGACGTTGAGATCGAGGTGTGTGACATTGCGGCAGGGGAGTGGCAGGTCGGTGTCTGTCTGGCCGACAGGGTCGGCACGTTGTCGCTTGTGAGCGGGCTGCTGACTGCCCACGGACTGGACATCGTTCATGCGGATACGTTCACTGTCGCCCACAGTATCGGTGTGCCCACTTTGGCCGCTTCAACCCCTCGGCGCGTACGACAACGGGCTGACTCTCGCACATTCCCGCGTCGGCGAAGGCGGACATCCTACAGGCAGACTCTCGTTCAGTGGGCAGTAATGCTGTTCAACGTCCGGGCACGGTCTGAGCGACCGCCCGACTGGGAGGCATTTGCCTCAGAATCCGGAAAGGCGGGTCGTCAAGCCGCAACGGGAGAATTCGATGCGGCCCGACTCGAAGTAATCGAACGCTTCTCTCACACGATGCAGGCGCCCGGGCCCTGCCCCGTACAGGGATACGGGGGCTGGATAGCCGGCAGACTGCCTGTGGATATCACCACGGACTGCACGACCTCGGCCGACCACTCCCTGCTGGAGATTAAGTCGGTCGATACGCCCGGTTTCCTGTTCGCCTTCAGCATCGCCCTCTCAAGCGTTCGCGTAAACGTAGTCAGGTCCAGGATACGAACGGACGGCGACATGGCCCGTGACACCTTCTGGCTGACAGAGCCGTCCGGCGAGAAGATCGAATCTGACCGTCGGCTTGAGCAGGTCAGGGCCGCCGCTGCGCTCATCAAGCAGTTCACCCATCTTCTTCCAACTGCTCCTGACCCAGGCCAGGCTCTACGACAGTTCAACCTTCTGACATCTCAGCTCCTGTCCAGGCCGGACTGGACATCGGAGCTTGAGGACCTCGAATCCCCGGGTGTGCTGGAAATACTGGCGGACATGATGGGCACCAGCCGCTTTCTCTGGGAGGAATTCCTGAGAGTTCAGCACGAGAACCTGTTCCCTGTACTGCTGGACATACCCGGCCTCTACAGCAGCAGCTCGCGGACCGTGTTGACTGACTCAATCGAGTCGCTGATGGTCGAGTGTTCCGGTCACAGCGAGCGCGTCAGGGCCCTGAACGACTTCAAAGACCGCCAGATGTTCAGGATCGACCTGCGGTACATAACTGACAGGACCGATCGCCGGCAGTTCGGAGCCGAGCTATCCACGCTCGCCGAGGTGGTGGTGGAGAAGGCTTTCGAGCTGGGCATGGCCTCGATGCGGTCCCAATTCGGCACACCGCGCCTTGAAGATGACACTGAGTGCGCATGGGCCGTACTCGCGCTGGGCAAGTTTGGCGGCTCGGACATGGGCTTTGGATCGGACCTGGAGCTCATCTTCGTCTACCAGGCCGAGGGAACGACCAAGCCTGCGCCCGCGAAAGCATGCCCCGTACCCCGATACGGGGCGGGTGACCCCCAGCCGACGCTCACGTCCACCTTCTTCAGCGAGGCCGTCCGCGAGTTTCTCCGGGTGCTGGAGACGCGACAGCAGGGAGTGTTCGAGGTTGACTTGAGACTTCGGCCATATGGCTCCAAGGGCGCCTTGGCGTCGTCGCTGGCCGCCGTCGAAGAGTATTATAGAGACGTCGGAGATGCGCGGCAGTTCGAGCGTCTGGCTCTCGTGAGGATGCGTCCTGTGGCCGGAGACGCGGACCTTGGGAGACAGGTCATGCGGGTCAGGGACTCGTTCGTGTACTCTCCCGACCCGCTTGATATCGACAACATTCAACACCTGCGGCATCGGCAGGCCGTGGAGCTGGTCGAGCGCGGCGCGGTCAACGTGAAGATCAGCCCCGGCGGAATGGCCGACATAGAGTACTACGTACAGGCGTGGCAGATCACGTGTGGAGGAAAAGACCGGAGTGTACGTCTGACGAACACTCTGTCGGCCTTGGACGCGCTGCAATCAGGCGGCTACCTCGATGGAGACCTCGCCCGGAGAATAGGGGAGTCGTACAGATTCCTGTTGGGACTGGTGGACGCTCTTCGCGTGGTCAGGGGAAACGCTTCCGACCTGAACATCCCCGATCCGGAGACCAGGGAT
>DAOUHG010000127.1:0-3370 GCA_034428835.1 Dehalococcoidia bacterium | reverse complement strand
CCACCTGCGGTTGCGGGACTTCGTTCAGCGTCTAGACATCTCTCAATCAGTCCTCGTAGAGGAAGTTAGATCCAACGCGCCGCGTCCCTCGAAACGCGGCGCTTCTCTTTTGGGAGGCGATGCCGATGGCTACCCAGATTTCAACACTATCCACGCTGACGTTCGCTCTAACAGAGAAGGCGGTCGTCTTCGATGTTTCTGACTTTGGCAAGCTGAGGGTAAGTGGAGAAGACGCGATTGACCTGCTTGATCGGCTTTCCACGAACGATTTCGAACTGCTTGAAATAGGAACCGGGATCGGCACAGTCCTGACAACAAACAAGGGCCGGATAATAGATCTGCTCCGCATCCTTCGCCGAGACGATGATCTTCTGATGATTACGAGTCCCGGTACTGAGCAGCGGGTAGTGGATTGGATAGAATTCTACACATTCGCCGAGGACATCAACGTCGATGTCGTCACCGGATCGACTACCCAGTGGCTCATCGTCGGCGAACCCGCGGCAAATGCCATCGCCCAGACAGGATACGATGCGAGCGGCCTCGACAACCACCTGAGTCACCGGGCTGTTAACGGAGATTCGACTGTCGTTCGTTCCAATTTCGGAAACCTCACTGCGTATGAGTTGATAGTCCCATCGGCCGCGGGGAA
Organism: Dehalococcoidia bacterium; assembly: GCA_034428835.1. Classification (GTDB taxonomy): domain Bacteria; phylum Chloroflexota; class Dehalococcoidia; order Lucifugimonadales; family UBA1123; genus VXRN01. The sequence goes on along the minus strand of DAOUHG010000127.1, from coordinate 2,718 downwards.
ACCATCGTTCGCATTGGAAATGCTCGACCCTTCCGATCTGGCCAGGTTGCGCGTTGAACAGGGGGTTCCCGCATATCCGAACGAGATGAATGAAGATCGTAACCCTCTCGAATCCCTACTGAACCCCCACATTAATTTCAATAAGGGGTGCTATATCGGCCAAGAGGTAGTTGCTCGCCTCAACACTTATGACCGGGTTCAGCGCTACCTATGCCAACTGATTGTGGATGACGGATCAGCCATAGACGCCGGTGCAGCAGTGGTCGTGGATGGCAGTGAGGTGGGAGAAGTGACGACGGCAGCCCCGGGCCTGGCGCTAGCGTACCTACGCAAGCGATTCTACAAGGACGGGCTTAAGGTGGAGGTACGCACGGGCGACCGGTCTGTGAAGGCTACGGTGCGGGACATCAGACCACCGGAGTACAACGACTAGGACTCGTTAGCCTTAAGGGTCACCCCGCCATCGACGAGAATCACCTGCCCCCGAATCATCTCAGCGCCGGGCGAACAGAGGAACGCGACAGTCTTGGCTATATCCTGGGCAGTGACCATCCTGCCCGCAGGCGTGTTTTGGCCCGACTCGAGCATCTGCTTGCGGTTCGGGAAGTGGTCGAGCGCCCCGGTATCGACGTACCCTCCGGACACCGCATTGACTGATATGCCGAGCGGAGCAAGCTCCACGGCGAGATAGCGTGTCACTGCCTCGAGGGCGGCCTTGGAAACACCTACCGAGAAGTAGAACGGCAGCACCCGCCTTGACCCCTCGCTGGTAATGTTGACAATGTGCCCACCGTCAGGCATCAGTTTGGCCGCCCTCTTGGCACACATCCAAGCTGCCCTGGCGTTGACGTTGAGAGTCCAGTCCCAGTGACGAGCTTCCAGTTCAAGGGCCGGACGCTGGACGCCGGTTGCGGCGTTGTTCACCAAAATATCAAGTCGCCCGAACTCGGACTCAATGGCATCGAACAGGTCATCGATCTTGTCTTCGTCGCCTAAGTGTGCCCTAACCCTGAGACAGCGGACGCCGTGAGATTCGATTTCTTCCACAGTTTCAGAGGCGGCGCGGTGGTTTCTGAGGTAGTTGAAAGCGATGTCTGCGCCTCGACTGGCGAACTCAAGCGCGATCGCTCTGCCGATTCCGCGCGAGCCTCCGGTGACCAGCGCGACCTTGCCATCGAGTTTCACGAAGACGTCCTCAGATCGCCATTCCGCCGTCGATGCTGACGATCTGGCCTGTCATATACTTGGCTTTCTGGCTGGCGATAAAGGCGACGAGATGGGCCACATCATCGACTTCTCCGAAGTGTCCCTGGGGAATCCACGTCATGATCCGATCCTTCGTTGCCTGCGGGAGCACGTCCACGGTGTCGGTGCTGATGTAGCCTGGCGTGACCGTGTTGACGGTGATGCCGCGCGTGGCCACTTCCTTGGCAAGTGCCTTGGTAAACCCGATCATGCCGGCTTTGGAAGCCGAGTAGTTCACCTGCCCTATGTTGCCCCTGATCCCAACGACCGAGCCGATATTAATGATGCGGCCCCATCTATGACGAATCATCTGCCTCACCACGGCTCTGGTGCAGTAGAACGTGCCATTCAGGTTGGTAGCTATGACTCTGTCCCACAAGCCGCGTCACTCATCCGAACAAGCAAGCTGTCGCTGATTATGCCGGCGTTGTTGACCAGGATGTCAATCTGGCCGAAACGCTCGCTGACCTCGTCGATCATGATCGAGACCTGCTCCAGGTTACTGACATCAGCCTGCACGGCAAACGCCTCTACACCTAGTTCATGGAGGCCCTGCACTGTCAGATCAGCCTCTTCAGGAGAGCTGTTGTAGTTAACGGCGACGTTGACGCCCTGCTCTCCAAGTCGGAGCGCGACGGCTCTTCCTATACCCTTTGACGCTCCGGTTACTAGGTTGTGTTGACATTTCATCTCAGCCATATGAGGCACCAACGAAATGGAGGAAGCCGAGGTACCTATGCGCCAGCTTGTCGAATCGGGAGAAGATGTGTCGGTAGTGTTTGATCTTGCCGATGAAGCACTCCACAAGATGACGCTCTCGGTATAGATACTCATCGTATGAGTGTGGCTTTCTGCGGTTCGAGCGAGGTGGAATCACCGCGACGGCCCCGTTGCCGATAATCGACTCTCGGAACTGATTGGAGTCGTATGCACGGTCTGCAATCACATGCTCACTCTCCATACCGGCTATGAGTTCCTCTGCCTGTGTGATATCGTGCTGTTGGCCTGCGGTCAGCGTGAACCTCAAGGGATTGCCAAGATCATCCACACTCACATGTACCTTCGTGGTGAACTCGCCTCGGCTTCGACCAAGCGCTTGAGATTGTTGACCACCGTTTTTTGGGGTGCGCCCGCCGCGCAAGGGTGGGCCCAGACTATTGTGCTGTCTATGATGACATGTTTGTCAAGGGTGTCGAAGACCAGCATAAATGTCCGCCTAACTGACCAGGGAAAATGTCACCAGTCTAGCTTGCGACTGTAACAGACTACGTTGCTTTCGACATCGCCTGAGGACGATTCATCGGAGGGCTGTCGGTCTTAAGGTACTTCCTTACGGTTTTCCTGTGGATCCCCGTCTCCCTGGTTATTGCCCTGATGGACAGGCCCCTGCGCTTCGCCGCGTGAACCGCCTCCCACCTCGCGATCTGATTCGGAGTGGGCTTCCTACGCGCCCTGGCGGCACCACTGTCGTGG
>DAOUHG010000126.1:0-21055 GCA_034428835.1 Dehalococcoidia bacterium | reverse complement strand
AATACCAATTCGTTCTGACTACGCCGTAAATAACATAGCACAGCGTCGCACTCGTCATTCCCGCGAAAGCGGGAATCCAGAGAGTCCGGCCAGTGGGAATATGACCGGATCACTCACAATTGGTATAAGAACAATGCAGCGAGGACAAAGCCCGAAATCAGTACCGTGTGGGTCCAATCCTCACGCTGTACTAACGATACGATTACAGCAATCACCATGTAGGCTAAGACCAGTCCAACTATGAGGTAAGGGACATTGGTAAGCAACGTTCTCTCCTTACCATGAGTTATGATCTTGCGTTGCGTCCTCACTTGAACCAAGTCAGCCACAACGGTACGCCAACGATCCAGACAATTAGTCCGCCGACCGCGACTGCCGCTATAGCCAACCTTTCACGCCGACTCAGGTCCGAAGTCCCCACGTAGTACAGGACTCCTGCGGCCATTCCTGACCCGTCCTGACTCCGCCCCCGCCTGTACTGTCGCCTCATCTGCCAGTATCTTCTGACAACGATGCCGACTGCCATACCCAAGGCCACGATACCAATGAGTAAGCCGGATAGCTTGGACACCAGCGCGAGGAATACTGCGAAGACGACGTATAGCAAGTAGAGTAGTCCGTCAAAGATAGCCATGCCCCAGAGTCGCAGATGTGTGGCCGGATCTGGAATTTGCCAGGGTTGCAGGAAGTGAAACTTACCTGTGGGAGTCATTTGGCTGAAGTAGCTTCGTAATCCGAGTTCCACACAGGCGACGGCCAACATAATGACAGCCCAAACAAGGCTACGGGACAATAAGTAGATGCAAAGAGTGAAAACACCGATGGTCAACCATGACCCCAAATGCCTGTCTCTTGGAGTAAGCCAATGCATCGTGTTCCTCCACAAGGGGCCCTCCCACGGCTCCCTGAGAGAGCCATGGGAGGGTTTGACTCGACAAGGCCGCTTCGTGTGCTGAGTTCCTACGAGTGGTTAACCTAGTCGCCAGTACACATCGGAGTACGAACCGCAGTCTTCCACTTCCACACGAGTGGGACTAGCACCGAGGTACATGAGGCGGATCATCAATGTACAGTCGTCGGGAAGGTCATCCACATCCTCAATATCCTCTAGTGCGTCCTTCGATTCACCTACCGCTAATGTTACCTGTGCACACCACACAGTAGAGAAAGCAAGTCCTACCAATCCCCCTAACCAGGTTCCCGCTAAAGATAGCGCGGTGCAGTTCGCCAGCTGTATCAATCAAAAAACTATCGAAGATTTCCCGTATTTCCGTGAAAGCCCTTTCACAAGTGGTGGCCGTGACACAATGCCGAACACTCGTGTCTCACCACCGTGCGAGCGTCGGGGATGCGGTAACAGGTTTAGGACACCGTCATTGAATAGAGACTATTCGGAGATACTGGAGATCCAGACGCTGCGGGCTCGCATAGCCAAGATGAGCGAGGCCAGCCGTCGCATCACCGAGAGCCTTGACCTCGACTCCGTGCTTCAGGAAGTCGTGGACGGCGCCCGCTCGCTAACCGGCGCGCGGTAGTGAGCATGTCAAAACATGAATGGGGTTTCGCCCTCTTGGATCAGACTGGCATCCGCCCAACCGACCGCCCTTCGACAAGCATGCCTTGAGCCTGCCCCGAACTCGATCCGGGGACGAACGGTTGGGCTTTGCAATCATGCCCTGGTCGTACAGCGGCAGAGGCCGATCGACAGGTCCTCGCTGTCAACCGACCTCTGCAGGCGCGACCCACGAGCGCGTGTCGGACGCTTGGTACATCGCGAGTATTATGCGCAGCACGTCCTCGGTAAACCCAATGTCCATCATCGGCTGGCGGTCTGTGAGAATGCCGTCGATGAAGTCCCTGGCCGCCCCGTTGAAGCTCTCGATCCAGTCCATCGGGAGTTGGTATGCGATGGTCTCGCTACCCGTATGAAGCACCAGCGGCGGCATGTCCAGCATCTCACCGGTGCAGCGCGTCACCCACAGAATACCCCGTGAGCCGACGACCTCCATGAACTCGTCGCGGAGTAGTAGCGCGTTCGCAGGGGCATTTCGGAAGCCTTCGCGTACTCGATGCTCGCGAGGCGATCGGGAGCTACGTATTTCCAGGTGGCGATGGTGGGGGTCTCATCTAGGTAATCATCGTTGTTCCTCGTGACTACAGCAGAGACGCTCTCGACGTCTCCTCCCCACCACATCGCGGTCGCGACCTTGTGCCAGCCGTCGTCGTACAACAGACCGCCGACGTTGCGGTCAGGGTCTCGTCTCCAGACGTAGGCGCCCTCGGACACCGGGACCGCGCTCTCTGATCCCCCACCCCGCACCGTGCGGATTCGCACCAGCGAGACATCCCCCAGCGTACCGTCCTGGATGAGATCCCGCGCCTTGACGATCGGGGGATAGTACAGGAAGTTTTCGGTGGTCCTGTAGAAGGTGTCCGCCCGCGAGACTGCGGCGGCAATGTCGCGTATCTCATCGACGGTATTGGCTGCGGGCTTCTGACAGGAGACATGCTTGCCAGCCGCGAGGCCGTCGATTATCTGCTGGGGGTGCAGGAACGTCGGCGTGAGAAGCTCGACGGCATCGACCTCTGAATCGTTGAGCATCTGCTCATAGCTCGTGTAGATGCGGGGATCGATTCCCCACTCCGCAGCGCGCTGCTGCGCGCGCTCCATCACCGGATCGCAAAGCGCGACCACGTCGCAGCGCTCATCAGCGAGATAACCGGGCGCGTTGAGCTGAGAGATAGTGCCGCACCCGACGATACCCAATCGGACCTTGTCCATGGTCTAACCCCTGCTTGAAAAGTAGCACTAGGGTATCAGGATTGGCGGCCTGGGGGTGATGAGAACGTTCATAATTTCATGAGGTACCCGAAAGGAGACATCATAACAGCCATCAACACAAGAATCAGCGGATTGAAGCCTCTTATGTTCGGCAAAAGAAGCGCACTCGGACTGGTTGTCGTATGCACGATGGCGCTGACTCTTGCCCTGATAGCGATGGCCGCCTCCCAGCACAGCTCCGCTTTCGCGGAGTCGCAGCCTGCAAGTCAATAACGCAAACGGTCCATTGGCCAAAAGCAGAGAGGCCAACGGGCAATCAAGCCCGTTGGCCTCTCCATTAGTCCCCAATCTTGCCCGAAACAGGGACGGGCCTCAAAGGCGGTCTGCAAAGATAGGGAAGAACGACTCTTTTAGAAGGATTGGTGGAGACGGGGGAGGGTCGAACTCCCCGTCCAGAAGACTCTCCGACTAGAACGTCTACAAGCTTAGCCGGTACTTAAGGTCACTTCGGCGCGTCCGTACCGGCGGAGCGCGCGCTCGAAGCTAGCCGATGGTCTTGAGTCCCGGGCATCGGCGTCACCGGAACAGCACCCCGATTTACGTCGCCCCTTCGACCCCCTCAGGGAGAGGGATCGAGGAACGTAGCCGCCCTTAGGCGGCTAGTGCGAACTGTTTGTCGTCAGTTACTTTTGTTGCCACCTGATTAGCGAGGTTGATGGCGCCTCGGCTTGCAGTCCCGCGAAGGCATCCCCTGTCGAACCCACGCGTCCCCACATACTCCAATTATAGCACGCGGTACCGACCATCACCGCATAGGCTAAAATCTAGAGGTTGGGCCAGTCTAGCAGGCATCGCTCTTTCGTCATTCCCGCGAAAGAACGTCACCCCGTACTCCGATACGGGGCGGGAATCCAGAGGTTGCGAGGGTCTCACGGACAGGCCACATACTAATCTGGGTCAGCTTCAGAAACTAGGATAGGCCATCTATCCATCGGGAGTAGAAATGTCCAAATCCAACCTGATGACACCGTTCGGAGGCGACCTCGTCAATCTGGTCGCCTCAGCAGAAATGGCCGACGAACTTCGTGACGAAGCCGGTCGTCTCCCATCTATCCAGATCTCGGAGCGCGCCGTCTGCGACCTGGAGCTGCTGGCAACGGGAGGCTTCTCTCCGCTTGAAAGGTTCATGTCGCAGGACGACTTCCGCTCGGTCGTTGATGAAATGAGAACCTCGAACGGCACACTCTTCCCGATTCCCATTACGCTGCCGGTCGATGATGATGCAAGTATCTCTCTTGACAGCCGCATCGCACTCAGAGATCCCAATAACAACCTTCTCGCCATCATGGACGTTGAAGAGGCTTACCAATGGAACATGGAGGAGACCGCCAAAGAGGTGTTTGGCACGCTCGACCTTCGCCATCCGATAGTTGCCGAGATGCACCAGTGGGGACGCTACAACATCTCCGGTCGACTCCAGGTCATCCAGCTGCCGAAGCGCCACGACTTCAGTGAGCTGAGGTTGACTCCGGCTCAGACCCGAAGCGCGCTGGAAAAGGCGGGACGACGAAACGTCGTGGCGTTCCAGACACGAAATCCCCTCCACCGCGTGCATGAGGAGCTGACAAAGCGCGCCGCCGCCGCCGTTGACGGCGTGCTGTTGCTGCATCCTGTGGTTGGACTCACACGACTGGGCGACGTCGATCACTACACGCGCGTCAGAACGTACAGGGCCCTTACCGAGCTCTACTATGAGCCTGACCGTGTGCTGCTTGCCCTGCTGCCTCTTGCGATGCGCATGGGCGGCCCGAGAGAGGCTGTGTGGCACGCGATCATAAGGCGAAACTTTGGCGCGAACCACCTGATTGTCGGCAGAGACCACGCGGGACCCGGCGTGGACTCGCGCGGAGAGCCTTTCTACGGACCATACGACGCTCAGGAGCTCGTCGAGGAGCACGCCGACGAGCTGGGCGTCAGAGCACTCACGTTTACCGAGCTGGTCTACGTACCCTCAGAAGGTCGGTACGAGGAGGTATCTGAACTGCCGCCGGATGCTGAAACGGCGTCCATTTCGGGGACACAGGTACGTGAGGAATACCTCAATGCTGGCAAGCCCCTTCCAGATTGGTTCACACGGCCAGAAGTCGCCGAGATACTTGGTGACACCTATCCTCCCAGGCATAGGCAGGGCGTCTGTATCTGGTTTACCGGACTCAGCGGCTCGGGCAAGTCCACGACCGCCGACGTGCTGACGTCACTGCTGATGGAGCACGGTCGACAGGTGACGGTCCTGGACGGCGACGTGGTGCGCACCAATCTCTCCAGGGGACTCGGATTCAGCAAGGAAGACCGGGACACGAATATTCTTCGCATCGGATACGTCGCCTCTGAGATTGTCAGGCACGGAGGTATCGCAATCTGCGCGGCGATCAGCCCCTACATCGCCACCCGTGACGCGGTAAGAAGCATGATGGGTGAAGACCAGTTCGTCGAGGTGTTCGTGGATACGCCGCTCGAAGTCTGCGAGTCGAGGGACGCGAAGGGCATGTACGCGAGAGCGAGAGCGGGAGAGATCACCGGATTCACGGGCATCGACGACCCCTACGAAGCACCCCCGGACCCTGAGCTAACGCTGGACACCGTGGCATACGAACCGGCGGAGAACGCGGCGGAGATCATAGAACTTCTTTCTGAAGCAGGGTTTCTCAGGTCATCTACCTGACGCCCAGTCAGGCCGTAGCAGCTTCCATTGTGTGCCATTGGGACGCGCCATGCTACCATTGATTAGGTAATGGAGACCCACACGCGGAGCATTAGGCAGAGGTTGGAGCGTGAGGGGTGGTTCTTGCGTCGTCACGGAGCCGGTCACGACATTTATCACCACCCTAGTATCTCTGGCATAATCACGCTGCCGCGTCATCGCACAGTGTCTTCGACAGTTGCGCGATCTATTGCCAGGAAGGCTGGCTGGGAGGAACGATGAAATATCCGGCATTGATCGATGGTGAGGCAGGAGCTTACGGAGTGTCGTTCCCCGACTTACCTGGGATCGTGGCAATGGGTTACACGCTCGACGAGGCTATGCGCCATGCCGAAGAGGCCCTCCAAGACTATGTCATTGAATCGGAGAAGGATGGCCTGGCGCTTACACCTCCCAGCACGTTGGAGGATGTCGAAGTCCCGCACGGCTGCAAGTTAACATCGGTCACTCTGTTCCATCGCTCGCACGACAGGCAGAGTGCCGTCTCCACATAGCGTCGGAGACAAGTGTATCAGCGGTGTCCATAGGATAGACTATCTGTCGGCTGCATCTAATGGGATCGAGTTCTTCAGGAACCGATTGGGGTCGGAGTCTGTCGTGCTGGCGGCTGCGGCGTCGGCCATCCGGTCGTACCTCGGGTCCAATTCGCCCAATCTTGTGCTGAGGGACTTGTGAAACGCGACGCTCGAAATTATGCGATGCGTATTCTCCCCACGACAGCTGCGGCAGGATATGCTCTCGGGCGCGTCGAACCCTCTGACCAGCTTGGCGGTCTTCTCGTGGCAGTCTTCGCACCTGTACTCGTAGATCGGCATTGGACTACTCGAATGTCGTTTCAACCTGGCTTGACACATCGAAGAATCGCTGGACGGTCAGGTGGTACCTGGGGAAGCTGTTCAAGCCGTAGGGATTGGACGATTCCACGATCCTGTTCTCGACGTCCAGAGTATTGAAGGTATGCTCGGAGTCGGCTCCGCCATTCTCCCTGACGTTGGTCAGCAGCGAACGCCACGCTTCGGGGGACATGTCCAGATAGAAGTCGACATCTAGCAGGACATGCTCCTCGACTTGAGATACGCCGGCACACTCGAACGCATCGAAGTCCAGCACGTACACCTGGTCTCCGACCTTCACGCCCACCTGCGCCTCGGCGGTGCCGAGACTCTTGAACGCTGGGTCCAGGTTAGCGGCAGACCTGACTGCCTCGAACCACTCTACTGTCGGGAATACCGGCACAGCGTCAAACTCCGTCCGCGAACTCTGTCGGCACCCTGGATGACATGTCGAAGAAGTATTGAAACGTCTGGTTGTACCTGAAGAAGAGGTCTTGGCGGTACTGGTCTCCGGTAGAAGACAGGGCCAGCCCGTTCTCGCTGTCCAGGTCTATGGTATTGAGAGTGTAGTCGGAGGTGGCTTCTCCGTTCTCCTGGATGTTAACCAGCATGTCCTCCCAGTCTTCGGGAGACATGTCGAGATAGAAGTCGGTTGATTCCAGGTCCGACTCTTCGATCTTCGATGCAGACTCGCACTCGAATCCTTCGAACACAAGCAGAAAGATCGACTCGCCGACCCGGACTCCGACCCTGGCGTCGCAGGTGCCCCCTCCGCCTCCACGCACCGACTCGTCGGAGTTGAACTCCTGCCGGACCGCGTCGAACCACTCCACTGACGGAAACAGCGGCAAGCTAGTTCTCCAGGTACTGGGCGAGCTCTTTGGGGAAGGCGGCCCCGCGCTTAATGCCGATCCACTCAGCCATCGCCAGGTAGCCTCGGACCCAATCTGCCATCATCCGCCTGACCCGCTGCAATCCGACCGTCGCTCCCTCGATGCCACCGCCGAAGACTATTGCCATCGGTTCAAGCAGCGCGGGCTCCTGAAGCTCCCGCACAAACACGCGCTCGCCGATGTTCAGAAGCCGCTCGAATACCAGCGCCTTGTCGTCTTTGTGGGTCACGGCATATCGAAGGTGCTGAAGGCTGTACGCCAGGTGTCGGGCCTTATCCTGCATCGAGCGTGCGAAAAGAACTTTCTCGGCGGGGTTGTTCGCGTAGCGCTCGCCGTAACGGTAGACCGCCATAGTGAAACTGCCCCGGAGCAGGTGAAGCAGCAGGCTGGTCTCGGACCAGCCGCCCTTGCTCTCGAGGATCATTCTGTTGACCTCACCGCGACTTTCGAGTCCGAGTCCACCGCCGTTCGACAACGCACGCTTTCTGAACGCCTCGTGGTGCCGGCCCGCGTCGAACATGTTGCTCGCCAGGAACAGCTTGACCTCGTGGTAGCCGAACGACATGTGCTGAAGCCAATAGCCTATGGTCTCGAACTCGACGTTCGCGGCCTGGCTCAGCTCGGTGCATAGCTGGCACATCGCCGCCTCGACGTCGTCGGGCAGAGGCTCGATGCTGTCCCAGGGGATGTCCGTCGCCGGGACCCAGCGACGCTGGATCGCCTCTTCGTAGAGGTCGGCGGCGTTGTCTGCCCACAGGTCGCGCTTGCTGCGGAGCGCGATGCCAATGGGCGGGACGCCCGGCATGGGGTATGCGCCCCTGGGCATCCTGGTCTGTTCCTCCCAGTGGTCGGGAATCTCGCCGTAGGTGCCGACGTTGATGTCGCCGATCTTCAGTCCGCTCTTGCCTGGCCGGACTCGCGTGCCCCACTCCAGGGTGCGGGACATCCACTCCAGGGACGGCTCTGAGACTTCTACATTCTCGTCGAGGACCAGCCTCCTCCGCCCCCGTGCAGGTCTCTCGTTAGTTGAATCCATTGGTCAGCCGATCAGTTTCATTATCGCGGATGCGACCGCCGCTGATGCGACCATGCCTCCGAAGATCAGTCCGACCATCCACTTGACTAGACTAACTTCAAGTGCGCGCAGGTCAGCCTTCGTTGCGAGGTGGATACGCTCGCCTTCAAGTGCGCTAATGCGCTCCGCATGTTCTCGGATGCGGTCGGAGTCCGTCATGGTCGTCATGCGATAGCCCTATTCTAGTTCTTCACGTATTCCATGAGCTCGGGCAGGGCGCGACCGTTCTCGAAGCGCTCGCCGAATCCGGCGGAGCGGATACGCTGGACGTACTCCTTGGCCTGACGCTTTCGGATGGCCAGCAGCTTCCGGTATCCCTCGTCGTAGTTCTTCTCGCCGCCACCGAGCAGCACCGCCAACGCCTCGCTCTGGGCCGTATCGCGCGCTGCCGGATTCTGGTAGCCGGCTACGAGCGCGCGTTCGCCCTCGTCGAGGTACTCGTGGACCTCTTCTTTGCGCTCAGGCTCTGTCTCGGCGAGGTAACGCATGTGCATGACGCCGAATGCGACGTGTCTGGACTCGTCCTGCGCAGCCAGCCGGTAGATTCGCTTCTCGGCCTCGTTGTACGCCATCAGCTCACCCATTCGGAAGATGGTCAGAACTGCGCCCTCTCCAGATATGTGGAGCCTGGAAGACATCTCGGTGAAGTCCCTGGAGAGGTCTATGCTGCCGACGACTCCGCTGGTGGTCACGTTGGGACGCTGCATCAGCCCGCCGCCGTTGGCGAGTGCGCGCTTGCGGAATACGTCGAGGTGTCGAGACTCGTCCATGATCTGCGTGATCAGGAACATTCGCGGCTCGAAGTAGTCGGGCGACGTGCCCGCGACCCAACGGCCGGGGACGTCAGCTGCGACAAACTCGACCTCAGTCAGGAACGTCGCCAGTTGGCACTGTGCGCGTTCGACATCGTCGGGAAGTGGTCTGATCGTGTGCCAGGGAACGTCGGTTGCCGAGCTCCACTGGCGCTGCAGCGCCTCTTCGTAAAGCATGGCGGCGTTGACCAGCCAGATGTCGGACTTCGTGCGCACCTGGTACCCACCGATGCGGTAGGCGTTGGGCCTGGAAGCGGCGCCCCGTGGCCTGCCAGTCATGTTGTCGGACGTTGGCGCAGGATCTCCGTAGCTACCGACATTGACGTCGGACAGGGTCAGCCCCCTCTGGCCGTCAGCGGACGCCTTGACGCCCCACTCGCCGTGTTGATCGATCCAGTCGAGCTTCAATCCCTGATCGTTCGCGTACTCCTGGATGCCGTTGAAGTTGTCGTTGACCGTGGTCACTTGCGACCTCCCCACGCTGTATGCCGTAAACGTACTATAGCGTCAAAATTTGGAGTTGGGAATGGGGATCGTTGGGGGAATGCTGTACCGGTTTGGTCGGTGAACATTTCACCCTCACCCTAACCCTAACCCTGAGGGAGAGGGGACTAATGCAATCGGCTCGTTGGGGGTGTTGGGGTTAGACCCATATCCTGGTGATTCTTCTGTTGATTAGCTGGGTGATGGCCCAGACTAGGGCGTCCATGCGGTCGGGGGATGCGTCGGCGGGGCCTTTCGGGGTCCAGGTGCACATCTGGTCCTCAAGCTCGGGGAACGTGCCGACATGGTGGACCTTGCCCTGCTCGTAGAGTGCTGCTATCGGCTCAGCCCGGGCGTACTTGCCACGACTGGCGTTCACGGCGAGGAACCTGAAGATGTTTCCGCCAGACGCGGTGCGAAGCACCTCTTTGACCAGATCACCGCCGTTGTTGGTCTCTCCAATGATCCGGTCGGCGCTGTACTTGTCATAGAGAGCTATCGCACGCTCGGCCCACGTGTTAGGGGTCATGCGGCCGGAGCCGTCGGCCAGAACGTAGCAGCGCTTGTCGGAGTCCACTCCGGCGACCACTATGCCGGTCTCGTCACTGCGGGGGTTGGATGAGACCGCGGGGTCTATGGCGACCACGACTTCGACAAGGCTGTCGGGGGCGTGCTCGACCCTGGAGTCGTCTATCCACTGTCTGTCCCAGAGGGCGTCTTCGGACTGGTCGAGAAGGTCTGCGTGTATCTCCTGACGTCCTGTGCGGGTGCCCTCGTACCGGGACCTGATGTGGGAGTAGAAACCGGGAGCGAGGTTGTCCTCGTTGTCGTAGGTGGTGCCTCGTGTGACTATAACGTCGGGCCGTGCGACGAGTTCCCTGAGCAGGGCGATGGGCTTGGGTGTTGTGGTGACGACACAGCGGGGGTCGAGGCCGAGCCTGAGCGCGAAGGCGAGGTTGTCCCAAGTGTCTCTGGGGTACTTCCATGACGCCAGCTCGTCGCACCATGCGGCGTCGAACTGTTGGCCTCTGAGCTGGTCGGGTTCGTAGCTGGAGAACAGGAAGGCTGTCGCACCGTTGGGCCAGGTGAGCTTCTTCTTGGTGGACTCGTACTCGGGCATGGCCCAGGGAGGACAGATGCTGAGGAATCCTGACGGACCCTGGATCATGGTGTCCCTGATCTCTGCGGGGGTGCGAGCGACTAGGGCTATTCTGCCTGCTTTGCCTGACTCGACCTGGGCGCGTACCCACTCGGCTCCTGTGCGTGTCTTGCCGAAGCCGCGTCCTGCCATCAGTATCCACGCAGTCCAGAGTCCGTCGGGCAGTCTCTGGTTCTGACGGGCTGTAAGAGGCCAAGAGAAGTCGAGCTGTGTCTGTTCGTCTTCCGACAAGTGTCGTCTGGCGTCTCGGACGCTGTCGAGACGGGCATCGTCTTGAGACACGATACGGAGACGCGCTACCAGTGAGGGTATGTATGGCATGGGTTGTCGGTCTCCGATCAGGGTGGACGGCGACGGGCCATGAGCTCATCGAAGGCTACCGAAGCCGGCGCGCCCATGGGTACGCGACCGTCGAAGTAGTAGGGACTGCTGCGATCGTCCTCTGGGTAGTAGATGGGTCCGTCGTGCAGCTTGCACTTGGGGTGTCCGCAGTTTCTCAACCTGAATGAGGTCGGTATGCTGGGAGTGGGAGACCAGCGCTCGTGGTCCTCTTTGGCGGGTGGTGGGCCGGGATCAGGTTCTTCTGGTTCTGATTCGGCCTTAGCTTTGGCTTCGGCCCTCGCCTTGGCCTGTTGAGCTTGTCGCTCTGCCTCCTCTTTTTCCCTGCGCTCCCGGTCCTTGGCGATCTGCTTTCTGCGCTCGATGCGCGCGTCCAGCCTGGCTCTGAACCTTTCAGAGGTCTCCTTGATGATCGCCTGGTACTCCTGGGGGTCCAGGGAGTTCTTCCACTCCTCGAACCATTTCTGGGAGTTCTCCATTGCCTCGTCGAATGCTGAGTCGTCGGGGACATGGGGCGGGTTGTCGGGGTCCGGCTCAGGCTGTTTCTCTTGTTGTCCGGGCTTTTCGCGATTGACGATTTCCCAGACCTTGGCCCAGCGCTCTTCGTAAGCGGCGGGGTCCTCTTCGTGTTCGGTGTGCTGGTTGGTTTCGGGGTCGGCCTCGGCTTGGGCCTCTTCTGAAGAGTGAGGCGGGGCGGCTTGCGCCTTGTACGGGCGGGACGCCCGCGCTCCGGTGTAGGCCTGTTTGCCAAAGCCTCGTCTGAGGAGTTCTCTGGCTGCGGCTATTCGGTGGTGGGGCTTGAATGCCTTTAGCTCACCTTCCATGACGTTTATCAGGAAGCGGCAGACTGAGCGTCCGTCGTCTGTGGACTGGCGGATGACTTTTGCGAGTGCGTTGTCGAACTCAGTCTCGCTGGATGAGCCGGAGTCGGACCTACGTCGAGACGGCTCAGGGGGTGTGTTCAGAACGTAGTCGAGTTCCTCGGCGCGTATCGCCACGTCGAGCTTGCAGTTGCAGTCGTACCTGACGAGGAGTTTGGCTACGTCGAGTCTGTGACAGGGTTTGAAGCCTGCGAGCTCGTTGCGCATGACGGCGACGAGGAACTCGACGACGTCGGCGCCGTCGTTGGTCCTGTCCTGGATTATGGTTGCGAGGTTCATGTTGAATTGGGAATGGTGAATTTGGAATAGTACGAATGTTCTGCTAGGAATGCTAGCGCGTGGCGGAGGCTGTGTCAAGGTCGAAGGCAATTGTGCCCAGGGCAATCGCACTTCGAACTCGATGTGTCGAATCTGCCCGATTCTGGGTTCCGGCCCCGTATCAGAGTACGGGGTGACGTTCCTTCGCCGGAACGACGGTTATGGGGCCTTGCCGGGCTAATCTCGCGCCGTCTGGACCGTGGCACGCTCCAAATGCGATTGCCCTGCAATTGTGCCTTAACCTGTGCACACTGCACATTCATTCCGGCCATGTAAGTGGCCTAGAATTGGTGGTACGTTAATTGCAGAGTAGACGTGCGGGTGTCAGCAGCATAATCGCCTACAAACTTGACGCAACTTACTCAGGAGTGGAGAACATGATGGCGAACATAAACAATGACAAGCGTCGGAAGTTGATGAGGTGGAGGCTATTGGATCACCTGAGAGATGAGATCGACCCTAATAAGGTCATTGACAACTGGGTAATCCCACTGGAGAACTATCGCGACATCGCGGACCGAAATGCCGACAGACTACCTAAAGAGCTCGCTGACCAGTTCAAGGACATTCTAGCGAGCGACGGACCATACCACGATCCAGTTCTGTGCGAGTTTGGCGACTTGACCAGATGGATGCTGGCGTACTACGGAGACGTGACCACTAATCTGTTCCCTGACGTAGTTGATCGTGTGGACGCTGAAAAAGCCAGAGAGAAAGAGGCCGAGTCGAGAAAGCGACTAAAAGACTCGGCGGCCAGATTACTGAACGTTCTCAACACTGAGCCGGAAGGACGCTGACAGGGACATGGGTGGAGCCCATCGGGAATCATCTCGAGAAAATTGCACTTATGCAATTTTCGAGGAGTGAGTGGAGAGGGGTGAGAGCCTCCCCGAACCGCCACACTAAATGCTCATCGGGGACTTATGCAATTTTCTCTGCCGTTCTGAGCCTGTAACAATTTTGTAGGTGCGGCCGCTTGACCATGTTCAGGAACGCGGGGTCTCGCCCGCATTCGTTCGTCCACAACCCGCCGAAACGCTGCTGCTTATTGAGTCACCTACAAAATTGATACAGGTTCTGCCGTTCTCGAAAGTTGTACATGGCTGGGCCGGACATTGTACAATTGAACGTGCACGGAGCTGGGTCGGGACGTTACCAGCGTCGAGTGTCCGCTACCACCAGTTAGCGGCCTCCTAGTCACCGGCCGGCAGTCAACTCCACTGCGCTTTGCAGGAGCGTAGCTCAGGCTGGTAGAGCATCGGTCTCCAAAACCGAGGGTCGCGGGTTCGAATCCTGCCGCTCCTGCCATCTTCCCCACCTTGCGACACCCTTGGGCTCTTTCAGTGCCGCGTCGGTTACTGGGCACGTACTTAACCCCACGCGCCGTTTGAACCTTGGGCCGGTTCCGGCGACAATGGGCGCATGGAAAATGCACTGGGATTTCCCGACCACTTCTTTCGCCGGGTGGACGACACCGACGACAGGCTGTTCTACACTGCACCGAGGCTCGTGGTCCACATCGACGAGTTCGCCATAGCGGCTATCAGACGCTACTTCTCGGAGGTGCTCCCTGAAGACGGCGCGATTCTGGACCTGATGAGCTCGTGGCGCTCGCACATGCCGGAGGAACCCAGTGGGCGCACGGTACTCGGACTGGGCCTCAACGCCGTCGAAATGCAGGAGAACCCACAGCTCGACGAATTCGTGGTCCATGACCTGAACATGGAGCCCGACCTGCCCTTCGATGATCGCTCCTTCGATGCCGCTGTAGTTACGGTGTCTGTGCAGTACATGACGCGTCCTGTAGAAGTGTTTTCGGAAGTGCGTCGCTCGCTGAAGGAAGGGGCTGGCTTCCACGTGATCTATTCGAACCGAATGTTTCCCACTAAGGCTGTCGCCCTGTGGCAGTCGTTGGACGATCACCGGCGCGGGCAGCTCGTCGGCGCGTACTTTGTGAGCAGCGGAGGCTGGGAAGACGTGACGATCAGAGACATCAGTCCAGAGGTGGGCCACTACGCAGATCCGGTGTACGTCGTGTCCGGACGCAGGGCTACGGAGACCTGACCAGCGTTGGACATTCTCGGAAACTGGGCTAGAATTCGGTTGGGCCCCTTTGGAGGGACCGCACGAGGCACCTTAGCGGGGGGCAGTGAGCATATTGGAACGAACAGACCTGCTGAAAAAATTCTCCGAGGTCACGGACAGACCGGACTACGAGGTAGACGTGGCGCGGGCCGCTTTGCTTCTATCAACCTCTGAGTACCCCGACTTAAGCATCGATCAGGAGCTGTTCACTTTCCAGCGTCTTGCCGGGTCCATCTCCAGCAAGCTGCTGGACGACGACGATCCTCTCTACTGTATGAACATTCTCAGCGAGGCACTGTTTGACGAGGGCGGATTCCGAGGCAATGAGAAGAACTACTACGATCCGAGGAACAGCTACCTGAACCAGGTGCTGGAGAGACGAGTAGGCATCCCGATCACTCTCGCAGTGGTCTATATGGAAGTGGGACGGCGGCTCAAGGTGCCGCTGGTGGGCGTAGGAATGCCCGGCCACTTCTTGGTCAGGCACCTGGAGATCGACAACCTGTTCGTCGATCCTTTCAACGGTGGCTACCTGCTGTCCGTGGACGAGTGCAAGAAATTGCTCGAGGAGCGTATGCAGGGGCCGATCGACTGGGATCAGGGCCTTCTCACTCCGGTCTCCAACAGGGAGATTGTCGCTCGGATCATCCGCAACCTTAAAAGCATCTACATGCACGAAGAGGACTACGTCCGCGCGCTGGACGTAGCCCACTTCGCAATTGCCCTTGAGCCGCATTCAGCGGCCAATCACCGGGACCGGGGCGTGGTCCACTACCAGTTGGGACACAGCGCCGAGGCGCTCGATGATCTGGTCCACTATCTCGAACTCGTTCCCGACGGACCGGATGCCGAGGGAGTCCACGCTATCGTGGCAGAGCTGCGCAGCTTCCTGGAGGACTAAAAGGCGGGAGGTCTGCCACTGAGCAGTTCTCTCTTTTCATCCCCTGACAGGGGTAGGTGAAAGTGTAAAGCCAGGCATGAATGCCACCCGACAGACCCCCTCTCCCTCAGGGAGAGGGTTGGAGCCTGCCCCGTACTTGATACAGGGGTGAGGGTGAAAAGTGTGAATCATACCCCTGTAAGCCTTTCATCCCTGAGGGACAAGATGGACCCACTCCCGGGAGATGTCTTCCAAGTTGTCGCGCAATTCGTTGGATGACAGCATCATGTCGGTCGTGTCGGTGGCGCTGATCGCGTGTTCTCTCGATTCGGAGATCGTGTTGTCTCGGATGACGTAGCCGGTTGAAGGATCGTCACCCAGGTCCGAGGGCGCCCACCACAACCGTACTCCGTTGCGATTGGCCCCAATAACGTTCCTCTCGATGAGATTGTCGCTGCCATGTTCTATGGCGATGCCGTCCAGCCGGTTCGACCGGATCCGGTTACCACGGACCACGGTCTGTTTGGAGTACCCGAGCCAGAAGCCGTAGTTCGAGAAATTGGCGATGTTGTCCTCGAATACGTTGCCGACAGAGAACACCGACTCAAAGGCGTTGTTCGGCGAGTAGCTGCCGTCGTTGCGGCCTATGTAGTTGTGGTCGGAGGAGTGCCGGTTGTTGGCACGAATGAAGAGGCCGTCGCCGGAGAACCGCAGGCTGTTGTCGACGATCCGGTTGTGGTGAGAGAACTCCTCGATCAGGATTCCGGCGGAGTCGGCTGTGTCGTTCCAGAACCGATCGGTGTATCGGATGCAGCGCTCTGCCCTGCTCTTTTCCACCGTACAGTGGCTTGAAAGCAACAAATGAATTCCGACGTTGGAACTGTGTGAAACGTCGGTCTCCGACACGGTTACGCGGCTGCACCGTACGAGATCTACTCCGTTGAAGTTTCCGGTGACCATGCAGCGCTCTATGGTCGAGTCCGTGACATTCAGCAGAAAGATGCCGCCTCCGTAGCCTTCCTCGTTGGGTTCGTGAGTGTCCTCCAGCCAGCCCATCTCCTGCGGATTACGGTTATCGGTTACAACGCATCCTTCGATGCGCAGACCACGCACGTTTTCTGCGCGGATGCCCTGGTAGAAACCACGGACTACTCCTCCCCGAATCGTCACGTCGGCGCAGTCGTGGACGTGGACTCCGACCCCGGTTAAGTCTACTCCGTCAACAACGCAGCCTGAGAGATCGAGAGTCACGCCGTCGGTGGTGACCTCGAATACGGGTCCGGGGCCGACATAGCGGTCCGGGGTCAATATCACAGACTCGGATATATGCATGTTCTCAGGTTTGCCAAGCGAAATTCTGCTGAGTACAATCCGGTTCACCAGAAGTCTATGACAAGCCCCCGGAAGAAGCGACAGGTCCAAAAGGCTAAGAAGACGTTTCGGCGCAGCGGAAACGTGAAGAGAAGCCGCGCGCGCCAGAACGACTGGACCGCACGCGTCGAGCAGGACTGGGACGAAATAGGCTACGACCCGATAGAGCGGGTCATGCCCAGGGACGAGCGCGACCGCCGCAAGCAAATCGAAGAGGCGGTGATCGCGTCTCCGCTCACATCTGAACAGCGTGACGTTGTCCCGCGGAGTGTCTCGTTAGCTGACGTCCAGACA
This sequence comes from Dehalococcoidia bacterium, assembly GCA_034428835.1. Classification (GTDB taxonomy): domain Bacteria; phylum Chloroflexota; class Dehalococcoidia; order Lucifugimonadales; family UBA1123; genus VXRN01. The sequence goes on along the minus strand of DAOUHG010000126.1, from coordinate 4,089 downwards.
GCCCTGGTAACGGAAGTCGCGGGGTTGTCGGCGCGCATCGAAATCGACGGTGAAGAACATCCGGCCACGGTCAGGGGTCTGCTGACCGAGATCGACACTGGCTACATCAACCCGGTTGCCGTCGGGGACCTTGCGATGGTCACTGAAGACGGAGCCGGTTCCTGGGCCATTGAAGACATTCAGCCAAGGCGTACGATTCTCGCACGTCCAGACCCGTTCCTGGCGCCGCGTCAGCAGGTCATTGCCGCCAATGTCGATCAGCTTCTTGTCGTGTCTTCCTGGCGCAGTCCGGACCTATGGCTTGAGTTGATAGACCGCTACCTAATTGCGGCCGGACTGTCGGAGATAGTCCCGATCGTCTGCATCAACAAGGCCGATCTGATCGACGGCCACGCGGATTACGAGTCGGCGACATCCATCTACCGTCAGATGGGCCACGCGGTGCTGGTCACGTCCGCGACGACCGGGCTTGGCGTGGATGAGCTGAGAAACGCCCTTTCGGGCAAGCTGACGGTCGTCGTTGGACTCTCCGGGACTGGGAAGAGTTCGCTCATGACGGCGGTCCAGCCTGGCCTGGACATCAGGGTGGGCAGGATTAGCGAGGCCCACCGGCAGGGAACGCATACGACCACGCAGTCCAAGCTATACAAGCTGGACGTGGGCGGCTACGTCGCCGATACCCCAGGAATCAGGGAGTTCGGAATAGCCGGGCTGACCCTGGGGGAGCTGCCGCTGTACTTCCCTGAAGTCGACGAGCTGGCCGCCGATTGCAAATTCAGCAACTGCTCGCACCTGGAAGAGCCGGAGTGCGCCGTCCGCGCCGCCGAAGACGAAGGCAGGGTGTCCCCTTCCCGCGTGGCCTCATACCGGGCCATCTTCGACGAGCTAGAGGTGTAGGTAGCTGTGTCAGTTTAGTAGGCGGCACCCTGCGGGATCGGAAATCCCCTCTCCCTCAGGGCTGACAGGGGTAGGTAACCAACCGTGAATGCCAACCGACAGACCCCCTCTCCCTCAGGGAGAGGGTTGGGGTGAGGGTGAAAAGTACGAATACCTACCCCTGTAAGCTCCCTCAGGGAGAGGGTTAGGGTGAAATGTTCACCTACCAAAATGGCACCGCATCCTGGAGTATAGATTCAGAGGAGTGTTCGTAATCGTCACGGTCATAAGGAGGAAGTGCCGGGAATGAAAGCGACTTATGACCGACGTTCAGATTCAATCGCAATTGTTCTGGCGGATGCTGAAGTCGAAGAGACCAAGAACATCGCGCCGGGAGTGGAGGTGGACTACGATTCATCCGGTCGCGTCGTCGCGATCGAGGTGCTACATGCAAGCGACAAGTACGTTGTCACGGACATGGATCTGGAAGCGCCCGATCCGTATCTCTCACTTGCAGAAGCCGGAGAGTTGGTTGGAATCAGCCCAACGACATTGCGGCACCAGATTGCGCGCGGAGTACTCCCTGGGACAAAGATCGGACGCAATTGGGCAGTTCACCATAAGGACCTTTTCAGGTATGCAAACAAGAGAAGCGTAAAGGCGTCGAGTACACGAAGTGCTGAGAAGACCAGAGTCTGAAGCATTACTCTTCACGTATCCAAAGACCGAATCATGTTCGATGAAATCGAGGCTTAGGTGGTGAAAATCTACCTATTTCGGATCGTGGTGGAACCGGACGAAGATGCTTGGGTCGCCTACTCTCCAGTACTCAAAGACCGTGGAGGCGCTAGCTGGGGAACGACGGCGGCCGAAGCAATAGAAAACGTCCGTCAAGTCATTGAGATGACCGTTGAGAGCATGATCGAGCACGGTGAGCCAATCTCATGAGGCCAGATTCTATATCCCAGGCAGCCTCGGCTGGACAATCAGCATTTGCCGGTCGCCGCTGTCTTCGAATCCGGACACGCCAACACCCACGAGCCTGAACGTTCTGCCCGGTCCGGTCTCGTTGCGGACAAGTACCCCGGCTGCCTCAGCGATCTGGTCGGACGCCTGTACGACCTCGCCTAGAGTCACCTGGCGAGTGAAGGTCGTAAAGTCGGACAGCCTGAGCTTCACCTTCACGGTTCGTCCCCACAGGTCTCGCCGCTCCAGTGAGCGCGACACGTCCTGACTTAGCCTGTTGACCAGCTCCTGGAGGGCCTCAGGGTCGCCTGTGTCTCTGATAAGCGTGGTCTCAGAGCTAACCGACTTGGTATCCCTGCTGGTCTCGACTGGACGGTCATCCTGGCCTGTGGCCAGCCGTTTCATGTACTCGCCGTTACGTCCGAACCGGCTTGTCAGCCACTCATCGGGACGCGCGGCAAGATCTCCGACAGTGACCACACCCTCGGAAGCCAGACGCTCCTGCGTCTTTGGACCGACCCCCGGCAGCTTGCCTACCGGCAGGGGAGCCAGGAACGAAGTCTCGGTGCCGGGAGGCACCACGGTCAACCCATCCGGCTTATCGAGGTCCGATGCTATCTTGGCGACCGACTTGCTGGCGCCGACTCCAACGGAGATCGTTAAGCCTAGCTCACGCTTCACCCGCCGCTTGAGACGACCCGCCAGATCTTCAGCGCCCAGTCTGGGCGTGACCTGGTCGGTTACGTCCAGGTACGCCTCATCGAGTGACAGCGGCTCAACCAGCGGCGTGACATCGTTGAAGATGTCCATAACCTGCCGCGAGACCTCTCTGTAACGGGCGAAGCGTGCGCCGACCCGGATCAGACCCGGGCAGATGTTGAAGGCGGTGCGCATTGGCATCGCCGAGCGCACACCGAACTCACGGGCTTCGTAGGATGCCGCGGCGACGACGCCTCTCGACTCAGGGCTGCCGCCTACCGCAAGAGGCTTGCCTCTAAGCGCCGGATTGTCGAGCTGTTCGACCGAAGCGTAGAACGCATCGAAGTCGGCATGAAGGATGTGGCGCATCTATCCCGTCCGATACCGCTGCCAGAGATGCTCGACCGAATTCCACAGAAATAAGGTCCAAATTGCTCTTGAACATTAGTTCTATCGCCACTAATATTATATTTGTGTTGTAGCGAAGATCAAGCTGCCGCAGCGATTAATCAGCACCGGTAGAGTACCGGGATTACATAATAGCACCCAGGAGGTGTACGTATGCCCAACCCTGTAGTCCACTTTGAAGTCCAGTCCGCGGACGCTGACAAGAGCAAGGCGTTCTTTCAGGACGTTTTCGGCTGGAGCGTCACCGATGCGCCCATGCCCGGCGGCATGAGCTACGGCATCATCGATACCGAGTCAGGCGCCGGAATCAATGGCGGCATCGGACCGTCCCTCTCCGGCGAGACCCAGGTGGCGTTCTACATCGAAGTGGACGACATCCAAGGATACCTCGACAAGGCTGTTGCCGCGGGAGGTCAGGTCATGATGCCGGTGACAGAGATCCCCGGCGCGGTGACGATGGCCTTCTTCGCTGACCCGGCCGGAGCCAACGTCGGCCTCGTCGCCAGCGAGACTCCCCCGGCGGAGTAGCTGCCGGCACATACGGTAAAACGCAAAAGAGGCCCCGGGCGCGAGAACGTGTCCGGGGCCTTCTGTTGGACCCAACCGAGTTGATGAACTGAGAGAAGTGCAAAACTCCGAATTCCTACCCGTCATTCCCGCGAAGCTTGTCCCCGTGGAAATGGGGAGCGGGAATCCACAGGCCAGCAACCACCGTCACCATGCTTGTGCCCGTGAAAACGGGTATTAGACTCCCGCTTTCGCGGGAGTGACGAGACTACTTCCGACGGAGTTTTGCACTTCTCTCGCTTGATGAGAGACGATTGCATTAGTCCCAGTCCATCCCTGTTGGGGTGGTTAAGAGGCGGCTCTCACTCCTAACTCCTCTCCACTCACTCCTCGAAAATTGCATAAGTGCAATTTTCTCTTGATGAAGGAAGCATCAAAACTCTGGTGGGTAATCATGCTGCGTCATTGTTGGTATGCCACATGCTGTCCCAGTCGTTGTTCAATGTGAGCACTCTCAGCGCCACGACCTCGTCTGCGCAGGCTCTCTTCCAACTCATTCCTCTGCGCCCCTTCAGTCTCCTGTTGATTACGATGTCCACCGCTTTCTCCACCGCTCCACTGCCCACAGGATAC
>DAOUHG010000125.1:0-8580 GCA_034428835.1 Dehalococcoidia bacterium | reverse complement strand
GAATTCGGACGGGGTTGGCGGTGTCAACCTTTGTCAGTAATTCCCATAGAAGTCACCGATAAGCGCCGGGCAGCGATCGAGATACGGAGGTCATTGGGGGATCTCCTTGTCAGCAAGGACATAGTGGTCACCACCCCAGATGAGATCTCGCGACGGGGCCACATGGTGGGTACCGTGCTCCATGCCGCCATTCGCGAGGGCAAGGTCCTGTATGAACGACCTTGAAACCGCTGTGGGCGACGCCCTCCGCTGGTTGCGGTACGCAACGGAAGACCTCGATGTCGCTCGAGTTTTGCTGACGAGTCAAGCGTCAGCCTCCCGTCCCGTCTGCTGGCTCTCACAGCAGGCTGCGGAGTAGGCACCGAAGGCAGCACTGGTACTAGGGGGATCGAGTTCCCGTTCACCCATGACCTTGACGCTCTGCGCAATCGCCTGCCTGACGGCTGGCACGTGCGGACAACTCACACCGATCTGGCCGAGCTGACCCAGTGGGCAATGGAGACGAGATACCCGGGTGACTGGCCGGAGGCTGCTGAGCCGGACGCAATCCGTTCCGAGGCGGAGGCCAGAGCGGTTCACAACTCGGTGGAGACGGAGTTCAGACAACGTGGCGTGGTCCCTTCGAGGACCGACGGTGTTTGATGTCGACCACATGCTCCCTCACCAGGCTGTCCAGACCGTAGCAGAGTGCTCCCCAAAGGTTTGGGCAACCGTCGGAATGGTTCCCCCCAGTGGCGACAGGTCCGGTTCCCTGGACCGGCGTGTCGGGACACGCTTCGAACACCCTTGTGCTCCCGTCGGATGCCCTGACGACTCACCGGGGATGGCTGGTGAACAGCGACAATCATTCTGGCCCGCGTTGCTCAATCTCCCACGCCATGGTTTGAGGTGGGGTGCTCAGTTCAACTTCAGGCCCACGATATGTGAACGGTGCCGGTCAGGGCCCGAGCACCCGCCAGGCACCTCCCGAGATTTCCTTGCGCGATAAGGACAATTATCGCGCATTTTGCGAACAATGTCTTATACAATGCCGAAAACGGTCCGGTCTCTTCATTTTCCATCTCACAGGGGTACAGATGGCCGACATCCTCCCGGAAAAAGCACCTGCCAGCAACCATCTTCCCATCCCCCCGGGCCTCGACGTCGAGGACATTGGACGGGTCAACGAGGCCCTCGCGTCCCTGCGCTCACCGGCAACCAGGCGCGCCTACGCGTCCCAGTGGAGGATGTTCACGGCCTGGACAGAGGGCAGGGGGCTTTCCAGCCTGCCCGCCGAACCCTCCGTGGTCGCCGCGTACCTGACCGAGCGCGCAGGCTCCGGCGTATCCATCTCGACTGTGCAGCTCTCTCGTGCCGCCATCGCAGCTTCCCACCTGGACGCCAATCTCGAAGACCCCTGCGCGCATCCCGGCGTGCGCCGGACCATGGCGGGCCTGTCCAGGATGTTCGGCAGACCGCCCATGCAGGCCACACCCCTGACGAGCGACGTCGCGGCGGCGATACGCGCGACGGCCAGGCGTCCCCGCCCACTCCCGTCGGGACGCATGGAGACCGAGTCGACCGCGGAGCGTCGCGGACTCGTGGACATCGCGCTAGTCTCAATCATGAGGGACGCGCTCCTGCGACGTTCCGAGGCCTCCGCACTGGTTTGGCACGACGTGGAGCGAATGGCAGACGGCACCGGCCGGCTGACCGTCCGGCGCTCGAAGACAGACCAGACCTCTGAGGGCAAAGTGCTCTACCTTAGCGCCAGGTCGATGCGCGACCTGGACGCGATTCGTCCGGCGGAAGCGAAGCACGGGCATGTCGCCGTCTTCAGCCTATCGAGCTCCCAGATCGGACGACGCATCGCCAGGAGCTGCGAGGTCGCGGGGTTCCCAGGCGCCTATAGCGGCCACAGCCCCCGCGTCGGCATGGCTCAGGACCTCGCGGCCAACGGGGCGGAGCTCCCCGCCCTAATGGAGGCGGGCCGCTGGGAGTCGCCTACTATGCCGGCCCGATACACTCGTTCTCAGGCGGCCGAGCGAGGTGCGGTGGCCAATTACCATAGAGGCCGCTGAGTCCTGCCCTGCGCACACCTGTGACACAGCCACCACACTCACCCGGCTCGGATTCCCCGTAGCACATCGCACCTCCATGGGCGGCCCCACTTCACCGTCTCATAACATCGATCTCCCAACTTCCTAATCAGGTCCTAGTCGAGGACCCCAGGCACGGAATGCCCGGAGTTCCGCTGGTCAGGGGGCGGGAGCATCTGCGAGGTCGCTCAATTCCCTGGTCGCCAGCGACCATCGTGGCTCACAACTCTCATCGCTTACGACCGCTCCACCCTACAAGCCCATTCAACTCGACCCGGCAGGTAGACCTTCCAGGCACGGCCGCACGGCCTCCATTGCGAGGGTGTACCACCCATCGCTCCCTTAGGTGACAACGTCGCACCATAGTCGCAGGGTCTCGTGCGACCCCACATCATTACAACGAACCTACGATACAACTATAGTCTGCGCCGACGAGCCTTGCGTACAACACTCCTGTATGATACCGAAAAGCGGCAGGCCGATTCGCGCAGTACCAGTTGCCCTGCAACGCGACCTGTACGATAATTGAACAGCACCCGATGCGACCGCACCACAAGCAGACCATCCGTCTTAAGAACCCAAGTCGGCAAGCTGGCTGCTACTCTCACACCGCACGACTATCGACGCACACTGCTCTACTACCGGGCAACCCACCTAACACATGAGGGAAGCGACCATGGACATCATCGGCATATTCGCCCAAAAGGGAGGTGTGGGCAAGACTCATCTCGGTACGAACTGGGCGGTAGAGGCCGAGCGGAGCGGCATCGGCTGCGTGGCTATCCTGGACCTGGACCCTCAGGGAACGGCCGCGTCCTGGTCGCAGAGGAGGCTCGATTACCAGGACAGGGACACTCCCATCATGCTGAGGGCCGGAGTCGAACAGCTGGAAGACGTCCTCTACGCCTGTCGTCGCGAGGGGGTCGATCTGCTGCTCGTCGACACCAATCCCGGCGTCGAGCGGCCCGTTACTGCCACCGCGCAGGTGGCCGATCTCGCAGTCATCCCCTCAGGCCCCTCCATTGCGGACATGGAGAGCATCGGGCCCACGATAGCGATCGTCAGAAACGCGAAGCTGCCAGGTTGCATAGTCCTCAACCAGGGCCGGCCCGGCTCCCCGATCAACAACGAAGCGGCCACCACGCTGGAGGGCTACGATCTTCCTGTGTGTCCCACCCTGATCATGAGGCGGGCTGCAATTATGGACGCTTTCGTTGACGGACGTGCGGCGTGCGAACTGGATCCTCGCGGAAAGGCCGCCGCCGAGATTGCGGACTCATGGCAGTGGATTGCCAGACAGCTCAAAGGAGTTAGGACAATTGACTAACCAACGCGCAAGCCTCACAACATTTCGGGCAAACGAACATGTACGACTCCCGGGTGGAGAGGAGCCGGAGAGGCCGGTCGTACGCAAATTGATTGACAAGCACTTCAGGGTCACACCGGAAGCTGCCCGCGCGTTCAACCTGCTCGCAGCGCAGCTGTACTCCGGGGAGGGTCCGCGGCCCGGGCCGACCCTGATCGCGGAGGCACTCAACCTGCTCTTTGAAAAGTACGGTATGGAGCAGGTGGCCTGAAGGCCCCGATCCAAGGTGTGGCCGAGGCACTCCACACGCGGACCCCTGGTTGCGTCCCAGCAACATTGTCAGCCAGCATAATGGACGCAGTCCATGTCTTGCCCACCTAGAAGCTGATGGGCAGCGGTAAGTCACCTCCATATGACGGACAGTGTGCCCGTTCCCTCCTTCCCGCCACGCGACAATCAACTCCCATCCGCCGCCAGTGTATGGAGACGGCTGACAGAGTCGAATTCACCTGAGGGAGGGCCACGTGATTGGGGCGGACCATGCGCCCGCCACAATCTGCAGTCATAACTCTTCACTGTCGCCTGGTCGGACAGCCGTCCCGAGGGTATCCGGACCAATCCCCTGTTCAGAACGAGGCATAGTATATGTGCCACCGTCGTCGCTGACGATTATGTTGCTTTACGACGCTGCGACGATGATAGTGCCATATCGGAGATGATCGTGTCCAACAGACCTCGGACACTCCAGAGTGAAGATTGTACGAATCGTGTCGCTTCCGCAGTCCATGCGCTGACAACGGTAGTGGTATACAACCGAGCGACTGGCCAACTACGCGACCAACATATGGAAGTGATTTGCCAGCTGGGACTCGCGACACCACGGGACTGGAACCCACACATCGCATTATCGGTTACGTGCCCCCGCCACTATTACCCAGACACCACACTCGGAGGTCAGAGAGCATGTTGACCTATCCGGACCATGCCGCCCTCGAGGGCGGCGTGCGCTACGAGCTCCTCGACGGCCGACTGGTAGCGGTCCCATCCCGAAACACGGACCAAGAGACCGTCAGTGTCAGGCTGATGACCCGGATGTATCTCTGGGTGGAGCAGAACGGTCTCTGCCGGATCTATCACGCGCCATTCGACGTCCTGTTCACGGACTTCGGCGTCGTCCAGCCCGACCTCCTCTTCATTGCCCAAGACAGGAAACACATCATCACGCCCAACAACACGTGCAGGGCGCTCCGGACCTGACCGTCGCGATACTGTCGCCTTGAACATCCTGAGCCCGTTACCCGGATGTCACCATCGATTGTAGGCGTCCAGAAGGGCACCCTCCCCAAGTACCGGCCTGGACGCGTCACGCATATACCTCCTCGGAATCTCGCGGACCCCGTCCCCATCGTTGGCTGGGAACACCGTGAAACGCAGCACGCCGAACTCCCTCGGCTCCGGCTGGCACCGTACCAGTACGTCGACGCGGCCCGCCCGGAACGGCACGCTTATGGTCCTCTCGACCTCGTGCTTATCGAATGACGGATCCGGGTCCCGAGCGACCGCCTCTAGGTACAGCCTGTAGACCCTGTACCAGAACTCGTCGGTGAAGCCATGTTCCGTTGCGGCCGCATTGCTGAAGAAGGAACTTGGCGTTATCGATATCCTCTTACTCACTGCACGTCTGTCCTCTGTCCTGCCATTCACAGGTCATCTCCATTGGAAAACCCTCTGTTTGCACTTCGACCCGGATGGCGGCACTCTGCCCAAAGTGGGCATCGGGCTCTCTGAGAAAGCGGGGATGCTGGGTGGAGAAACACGGAGAGTCATTCAGCATTCGACTCCGGGCACTCAACATTGGCGACTGCCAGGAGCACGTCGGCGTGGCACGGCTTGACCATGGCACACCAGCACGCGAGGTTCCTTCCGACCAGCTCGAGCCGCGCTTCTGCAGCCGTGTAACCCAGCTTTCCCCTGTGAAGGCTCTCCAGGTATCGCTGGCACATCGACACGGGCGTGGGGCCCACATGAGGGTTGGCCCATATCGTCGGCCTGCCCACATACACCGTGTTCTCCGGCATCCGCCAACCCCTGGCCCTGCTTCGCTGCACACGGCGCGGTCCCGAGGTCGACCTTCTGCTCTTAGAGCAGGTGCAGACGTGTATCGCCGCGTGGTATCTCCTCATCGCATCAGTCCTGTAACCACAGTCTCGCCGGGCCTCGCGGGCCGCGGCTGACCAGCCCGCACAACAGCTTTCAGGTTCGCCCACAGTTGAACGAGTGGATCCATCATCCGGCCCCGCCGGTCTGCATCCACTCCCAGGGCCAACTCGCCCTGGAACATCGCCGAATCACCAATGGAGACCGGCACACTCTCCTCCGGGGCGCAGGTGAAACACACCCGAAAGCCTGAACTGAACCGCTCCAGGTCGATGACCGGGACCTTCGCCGCGACGCTGACACCGGTACCGCATCGTGGAAGCAGCCGCAGGTCATCGGCCACGTGCCAGAGGGTGCTCCTGCAGTCGGTTCCGGGTTCGAGTCCCGCGATGAAGTGGCCCTGTATCACCCGCCATGTCTCAGCGGTACGATATTTCTCCTCATCCCGTGCTCCCTCCGCAGGTGCTGGCAGTAGTCGGCGCCCATCAGAGACGCGGTCTCCGCACTTATCTTCTCCCCGCACTTCGGACACCTGACCAGATACGGAAATCCCGTCGTGTTCATCACTCCTGCCCCCTCAGAGCTGACGAGTGACCGGTTACCTTGCACCCGAGCAGCCTACACATCCGCTCGCGATGCAGCACGCTCACCCTCGACACCTCTTATGATAGCGATGTGCGAGTAGCGGCACACCTGCAGCCCATCGCTCATGGCCACCACCCGATCTCGCCAGAGCTCCACCTCGACCAGCTCCCCATGCCACGTCATCGGCGGTACACCGAACCGGTCCTCGGTAGCAGCCTGTGACGGAGTGTTCGCGACACAACCACGGGCCTCCGCCCAGCTCCGGCGTGAGGTGGGCGGAGGCAAACGTTTACTTCTGCGACGCACGACGACCGGCATGAATTCCAGAGGAGGACGTCCCACATCAACCTGCTGACCACTGGAACGGCCTTCGTGCCGCCGTCGAAGACCGCGGCTGAACTGCACTTCAAGGCTGTCAGCCAGCGATGCGAGCGTGACTCGGTGGTGGTGAGCAACAATGCGTCGGCGTCGAGCGGTCGGATTCGGGAGACTGACCGGTGCGCCGCTGGACCGGCTGACAGACCATGCGCACATCATTGAAACGATCCGTGAGAGTTGCCTCCTGAACCGGAGTGGACAGACCGCTGCGATGCCTCGACCCGCTGGACGGTTGCTATGCTCCGGTCCGGTGGTACACGATATGCCCACCCTCGACACGGAGACGGAGATGACCCCCAGTATCTCGATCCCAGGAATGTGCAACATCTGCGGGAAGACCCTTCCAGGCAATTAGGTCCGCCGCCATCTGACCCGGTGCATCGAGGCCAGACACGGTATCAGGGCGGCCAGAGACACCAGCGAAAGTGTTCGTAGTCCATCGCTTGAGACCGTACACATCTCGGTGAGGGCCCGGGAGAGCCCCCACTGGATGGAACTGGGCGTCCGCGCCGACACCACTCTCCACGAGCTGGACCGTTTCCTGCGGGCTGTCTGGCTGGAATGCTGCGGCCACCTGAGCCACTTCAATGTCGGAGGTGTCGTCTACTCCATGATGGTGCCGATGCCCGGGGAGAGATTTCGCTTCGAGCCGATGGATGAGCACGAGGCGCAGTGGCTGCACATGGGCAGCACCGTCAGCGCCGCAGTTCAGCCATCGACCGGGCTCGAGCATGAGTACGACTACGGCACTCCCACGGAGCTTACACTGGAACATGTGGAGGCGTTCGGAGGACTGGCGCAGGCGCTCAGTCCCTTGCAGCCGTGGCATGGAGGGAAGATCGTCGTCCTCGCCAGGAACCTTTCTCTACAGTCGTGTCATCGCTGCGGACGCCCGGCCCACTGGAAGGTCATGCCAGAGGACGACGAAGAAGATTTCGACGACGAGCTCTCCGAGTGGGAGGGAGCGCCGGACGTCGACAACCCGGGCCCAATCACATTCTGCGGGGAGTGCGTACCGGAGGACGCTGACTTCGTCACCCTGCCCAACTCACCCAGAGAGGGGGTCGACTGCTACGACAACGTTTACTCGTGGCGAACATGGCCGTTGGATGACGACCGGTAGCAGGTACCAGCACCGCCGTGCCTGAACGGGAAGCCGAAGTTCCTGATGGCGCGATCCCGTCACCTCCTGATAGTCCGCTGCGTCACTCCAACTTCGGGAGGCATGTCAGCCCGGCCATCACTCCCGACTTCAGCCCGCCCCGATCCACTTTGGCCATGGTAGCAGGCGGGGTCCGTCACTAAAGTGAAGAGTAGGTGGGGTCCGCGTCTCATCGGGAACGATTGCGGTCCGGCGGCGGTCACCAGTCTCTCATCAAACTGCACCTGGGTCCTGAAGTTTGATTCGCACTCAGGTCTTTATGTCTATCCGGACCCGGTTTCACACTTCTCACTGTTGGGACCTTTTTACAACAGTGTGTTGGCCAGGTCCGACAGTCTCAAGCTCAGAAGGGTCGAGCAGGCCGGGTCGCTACCCAGCACAGGACACGGCCCGTGTGGCTCGGTCCTGACGCTACTTAGCAATCAGGTCGCCTTTCCGATCCTGAACATTTTCGCGCCACATGTACCGCAGGCGCCCCTGGTGGCCTCCCTGCCGTTCTTCATCGTGACCTGCTGTGCGTTCTGGATCTCCCGGCTCTCTCGACACTTCAGGCAGTACCCGGTCATTGAATCTTCCTCTCAGTCTTGAACTGGCAGACGCGGCCTCCAGTGAATAGTCTGCGGCCTGGGCTGGAGCATATCATCCGTGGCCGGCCCTGTGGGACGTCAGGACAGCGCCGACGCCGAAGTGGTCAGAAAGTGCCCTCTCGCCAAGCATATTGCCGATCCCACTGAGAGACTCAGCCGCCAGGTCCTCGCTCAATGCCATGTGGTCGATGCATCTGGTGCCCCTGTAGCCCAGTGCGGAGGTGGCGATGGTCACATACTCTGGCATCGCGCTCTGCAGCGCCGACCGTAGATTGGGAGGAACGAAACCACCCTGCCCGATCCGCTGGTTGAAGTCACCCACGATGA
>DAOUHG010000124.1:0-9707 GCA_034428835.1 Dehalococcoidia bacterium | reverse complement strand
GGAAGAGTTCCCTGCGGCATAATGGGTACACCTCGTTGGTGATGGCTTTAGATTGGTACTCACCATCATAGCCAGCTTTGCAGCAGGCTCCAACGAGGTCTTCTGTTCTCTTTAGACGGTGGATTTGGGATCCGTCGCAGAACTGGCATTTCCGTAAGGATCTATACGACATTCGACATTGAGCGCAGGCCATTCTGGGTCGCCAACGAGCTGCTCAGGGAGTTTCCCGGCAGGTGAGGGGACACGAGAATGGCTGAGAGCATAGGCCCAGAATCCGATCTTGTTGCTTCCAACGGGCATATCGCAGCCGGACTGGAAGACACTCAGCCTGTTGACCGCGTCGCTCTGCGCTCGGATATTGAAGACCATCTCAGACAGCTTGGACTGTGGGATCGACCCGCTGATGCAGAATTGTCCAAGCAGAACATTCGTGATATTCACAATTCTCATAGGACGATGGCCCATGCAAAGATTCGGAAGGCATTGGGCGAGCGCCGCATTCGCGAGATGATTGAGGCACACATCGCCAACGGGGATGAGGTTGATCCAGAGAAGATAGAACCTGCAATCGAGCTGGTCAACACTGAAAAGCTGAGCAGGATATTCCGGTTCGCGACCCTGTTCTGGTCTGTTCCCGCTTCGATGGGCTACGGGCGACGGATGCGGTTTCTGGTTCGAGATAGACGGAATGGAAAGCTGATTGGGGTGTTCGCCCTGTGCGATCCCGTGTTCAACCTCACGCCCAGAGATGATTGGATAGGCTGGGATCAGGCCGGGCGCAGGGCGCGTCTTGTTCATACCATGAGCGCATACGTGGTCGGCGCAGTGCGCCCGTACTCCGACCTATTAGGCGGCAAGCTCGTAACCTCTCTCATCGCCTCAAGAGAAGTCGGGAAGATGTTCGATGAGCGCTACGGGCATACCGCCGGCATCATCAGCGGCCAGCGCAAGAACGCCAGGCTGACGCTGGTCACTTTTACGTCGGCGCTTGGTCGGTCGTCTATCTACAACAGGGTTAGACTCTACAATGGAAGCAGTGATCACCCGGTGGTCGCTCTGGATGGGCACGGTTACACCAAGGGATTTGGACACTTCCAGATCAGGGAGGAGCACTTCCGCCAACTTCGACAAATTCTGGTGGAGGACGAACACTCATATATCTCTCCAAGAATGGGGACAGGGCCTAACTGGAAGATAAGGGTGGTGCGGGCCGGACTCGAGAAGATCGGCTTCGAGGAGGCCGACGCCGTGCTGAGACACGGCATACGTCGAGAGGTATATGTCATGCCGATTGCGGACAATGCGAAGAAATTCTTGGCGGGACAGGATGAATCACCACTGTTCGACAATCAGTACGACGCGTCGGCAGTTTCAGAGTTGGCTAGGAAACGCTGGGTGATACCACGCGCATCTCGCAGGCCGGGCTTCAGAGCTTTTCGCAGATCCGAGGTGGGGACAGATGTGTTGTGCGTGAGGCAGCCTGACTTCAAGGCGTGCTCGGTTTCAACTTACTAGTGAAACAGGCTCCGGGGTCGCATCCACTGTTCACTACTCCCTGATCGTGCCGTACATTGCGCTGTAAGAACACATGCGCTATCTTCTGGCGGAATCGCACAGCGACTGGAGTCGTGTTGGCATGATGAGCAGTTCCGTGTCGTCGGAAGCTATCGTCGCCAACCCGTACTTGGTGCGGACACCGCCCGCACAGCGGGACGAGCGGTTCGGCCTCGTGTACGGCAGCAAGCGGGGGGTGAGGGCCGAGATACGAGTGTCGCAAAAGTGTTACAGACCCAAGGCCGCAACAAGTGTCGCAAAGCTGTTGCAGAGTGTTACAGACCAACAACCGTAACAACGGCACACCCCAAAGGGTGTGTGTGCCGCTGTTACGTGGCGATGATGTTGAAGATTGGTGTTCTGAGAGTCGGGTGAGGTCGAAGAACGAGTTCGAGGATCTCCGTAACAGGGCCGGCTTGATTGACTTTCTACCCGCTCAGGGATACATTGGGGCCATCGGCTTGAGCTTGAAAAGGAGGGCCTCATGATTCCGCCCCAATTCGAGTACTCCGCCCCTGAAACGCTGGATGAAGCGATCTCCCTGCTTGGCGAACACGGACCCGATGCCGTTGTGCTAGCCGGTGGCCAGAGTCTGATCCCTCTCATGAAGCTGCAGCTTGCCCTGCCCGAACACGTCGTCGACATCAACGGCATTCCCGGTCTGGCAGGCATCAGTGAGGACGATGGCTTCCTTCGTATCGGATGCCTCACCCGCGAGGCGGCGCTGGAGAGCTCGGAAATCGTCCAGTCCAGGTATCCCATCCTGTACGACACGGCAGTTGTCATCGCCGACCCGCTTGTGCGCAACATGGCCACAGTGGGCGGCAACCTGGCGCACGGAGACCCGGCCAACGATCATCCGGCTACAATGCTGGCGCTGGGAGCGCAGGTGGTCGCGGTGGGACCCGCTGGAGAGCGGGTCATCTCTGTATCCGACTTCTTCAAAGGACCTCTCACGACTGCCCTCGAGCATGGCGAGATCCTCACGGAGATCAGGATTCCGACACCACCTCAGGGCAGTGGAGGCGCATACCTGAAGCTCGAACGCAAGGTGGGTGACTACGCCATCGCGGGCGTGGCTGTGTTGGTCACTGTCGCCGATGGAGTGTGCCAGCAGGCCGGAATCGGCCTGACCAACGCGGGCTCGACACCCCTCAAGGCAGGGACCGCCGAGTCCTTCCTGGTGGGCAAGACTCTTGGTGACGACACCATTCGAGAGGCCTCGCAATTGGCTTCGCAGGCAGCCGAACCGACCGCGGACCTGCGGGGCTCCGAAGAGTACAAACGCGATATGGTGAGAGTGCTGGCCGGACGAGCGCTGCGACTGGCGCTGGAGCGAGCCGGCTAGCGGCACTGATAACGTCGCTCGCACTGAGAAATCGAACAAGCCCACAGAAGCAGGTCAGGGTGCCATGGTCCAGATCAATGTAACCGTCAACGGAGAAGAACGAACTGCGGATGTAGAGCCCAGGCTCCTGCTGGTCCACTTCATCCGCGAGACTCTGAGTCTCACAGGGACTCACATCGGCTGCGATACGACTCACTGTGGGGCCTGCACCATCACTTTGGATGGAACGCCCGTCAAGTCCTGCACCATCTTCGCAGTTCAGGCCAATGGCAGGCAGGTGAAGACCGTGGAGAGCCTGGAGCAGGGTGGAGAGCTTCACCCAATCCAGGAGGCCTTCACAGAGGAGCACGGCCTGCAATGCGGCTTCTGTACTCCGGGCATGATGATGACAGGCGTCGCGTTCCTCGAGGCCAATCCCAGCCCGTCAGACGACGAGATTCGGAGAGCCATTTCCGGCAACCTGTGCCGATGCACGGGGTATGTAAACATCGTCAAAGCCTACCAATCTGCCGCTGAGAAGCTACGTGAGAGGAGTGCGTGATGGCTATGCGAACACCGCCCGAAATCGGCGGCATGGGACATTCGGTCCGTCGTAAAGAGGACCCTCGCTTCATCAGGGGCAAGGGCAACTTTGTGGACGATATCAAGCTCCCTGGGATGCTCCACCTGGACATAGTGCGCAGTCCGATGGCGCACGCCCGGATCAAGAGCATTGACTCGGAGAAGGCTTTGGCCATCCCCGGAGTTCTGGCTGTCATTACCGGGAAGGACCTGGAGCAGTACAACCTGGCGTGGATGCCCACCCTGATGGGCGACACGCAGATGGTGCTGCCTGTCGACACCGTCAAGTTCGATGGCCAGGAGGTTGCCGCAGTGCTGGCCACCGACCGGTACATCGCTGCCGACGGCGTCAACGCTGTCGAGGTGGAGTACGAGCCGTTGCCGGCCGTGGTCGATCCCTTTAAGGCGCTGGAGCCGGACTCTCAAATCGTCAGGGAAGACAAAGAGGAGCAGAGCAACCACATCTGGCACTGGGAGGTCGGCGACAAGGAAAGCACCGACCGGATCTTCCGCCAGAGCGACGTCACGGTCAAAGAGGACATCTACATACCGCGCATCCACGTCTCGTCCATCGAGACCTGTGGCTGCGTGGCCCAGTGGGACGCGGTCATGGAAAAGCTGACCGTGTACATGACCACACAGGCCCCTCACGTCATCCGGACCGTCCTGGCGCTTGTGGCCGGACACCTGGGACTGGCCGAGCACAAGATCAGGGTCATATCGCCGGACATCGGCGGCGGATTCGGCGGCAAGGTGCCAGTCTACCCCGGGTACGTGCTGGCCATCGCGGCCTCTTTCCTGACGGGCCATCCCGTGAAGTGGGTCGAGAACCGCATGGAGAACCTGCTAGCGGACTCTTTCGCCCGCGACTACCACATCTCCGCCGAAGTGGCCGCCCGCAATGACGGCACGATGGAGGCGATGAGGATCAAAACCGTGGCCGACCACGGTTACACCGACGCGGCCGCCAATCCGTCGAAGTTCCCGGCAGGACTGTTCCACATCTGCACCGGCTCCTACGACTTCAAAGACGCCTTCGTCGAGGTCGACGGCGTGTACACCAACAAGCCCCCCGGAGGAATCGCCTACCGTTGCTCCTTCAGGGTAACCGAGGCGGTGTACGCCGTGGAGCGAATGGCGGACATCGTGGCCCACCAGCTGGGGATCGATCCCGCCGAGTTTCGCATGAAGAATTTTGTCAAGCCAGAAGCCTTCCCATACAGGTCGGCCCTGGGCTGGGAGTACGACAGCGGCGACTACCAGGGGGCGCTGCAAAAGGCGATGGATATGATCGGCTACGAAGACCTGCGCCGCGAGCAGGCCGTGAAGCGGGAGCAGGGCGAGCTGATGGGAATCGGCATATCCAGCTTCACCGAGATCGTCGGTGCGGGACCATCGCGCCACTTCGACATCCTGGGAATCAAGATGTTCGACAGCGCAGACATTCGGATACATCCGACCGGCAAGGCGATCGCCCGATTCGGCACGCGGTCGCAGGGCCAGGGTCACGAGACCACCTACGCCCAGATCATCGCCGAGGAGCTTGGCATTCCCGTCGGAGACATCGCCGTCGAAGAGGGCGATACCGACACCGCGCCATACGGTCTGGGGACATACGCCAGCCGGAGTACTGCGACCGCCGGAGCCGCCGCGGCCACAGCATCCCGAAAGATACTGGACAAGGCGAGGGCCATCGCCAGCTACCTTCTGGACGTCGGCCCGGACGACCTGGAATGGGAGCCGGGCAGGTTCTTCGTACGGAACTCTCCGTCCCTGTCCAAGACCATCCAGGAGATCGCGTTCGCTGCGTACACCGACCATCCGCCGGGCATGGAGGCTGGACTGGAGGCGCACTCCTCGTACGACCCGCCCAACCTCACGTACCCGTTCGGCAGCTACATCTGCGTCGTTGACATCGACAAGGGCACCGGCGAGGTCAAGATACGCCGTTTCGTAGCTATTGACGACTGTGGCAACGTCATCAACCCGATGATCGTCGAAGGACAGGTCCACGGCGGTCTGACGATGGGACTGGCCCCAGCCCTCTTAGAGGAGATCGTGTACGACGAGAACGGCCAGAATCTCACCAGCACCTTTATGGACTACCTGTTGCCGACCGCCGTCGAAACGCCGGATTGGGAGACAGACAGGACCGTCACTCCTTCTCCGCATCATCCGCTTGGCGCGAAGGGCATTGGCGAGTCCGCCACCGTTGGCGCTCCCGCGGCCATCGCGAACGCCGTTGTGGATGCCATGTGGCACCTGGGCGTGCGCAACATCGACATACCCATCACCCCGAACAAGGTTTGGGAAGTGCTGCGTGAGAACGGTGTGACCGAGTAGCCTGAGATGTTTGACGATATCCTTGAACAAGTCGCTGCGCTGAAGAACGACGGCAAGCCGTACGTTCTTGCGACCGTTGTGGCGTGTAAGCCGCCGACCTCGGCGAAACCCGGCGCGAAGGCCATCGTGCAGCCGGACGGCAGCTTCTACGGCTGGGTAGGCGGAAGCTGCGCCCAGCCGCTGGTTACACAGGAGTCGCTCAAGGCTCTACAGGACGGCGAGGCCCGTCTTGTGCTCCTGGCTCCAGATCCCAATGAAGTGGATGTCGGGTTGCAAGGCACAGTGCTCATTCCCATGACGTGCCAGAGCGAGGGCACACTGGCCATCTACCTGGAGCCGTGGCTGCCCAAGCCCGGGCTCGTTGTGATCGGCCAGTCGCCAATGGCGCGAAGTCTTGTGGCACTGGGAGACAGGCTGGGGTTCAGCGTGTCCGCCTGCGACCCGTCTGCCACCGGTGAGTTGTTCCCCGATGCCGAGACTCTGATACAGGAATTTGGAGCTATTAGCGGGCAGATTGGCCCCCGGAGCTACGTAATTGTCGCCACAATGGGGCACTACGACGAGGAGGCCCTTGAAGCCGCCCTCAGCGGTCAGGCCTGCTACGTCGGGCTGGTTGCCAGTCCACGAAGAGGGCGAGCCGTAATCGACTATCTCCAAGCCAAGGGCGTCTCCGAAGAGGCGTTGGGAAGCGTCAGATATCCGGCGGGTCTGGACATCGGCGCTGAGACGCCGGAAGAGATCGCGCTAAGCATCCTGGCCGAGATCGTCCAGCGTATGCGCGCCGAACCTCAGAGGGTGTCGCTGAACCAAGAGACTCATGCCGCGCAGATCGGGTCCACAGCCATAGACCCCATTTGCAGCATGACGGTCAAAGTGGCCGACTCCCGGTACCACTCCAACTACAACGGGACTACTTTCTACTTCTGTTGCCTGGCCTGCAAGGACCAGTTCGAGCAGGCCCCCGAGAGACACGCACTCACCGTCGTATAGGTATCTCAGGCCCGGTTGTATTGAACGGCCAGTACCTCGGCCAGAATGGCCAGTGCCAACTCAGCGGGAGTGCGAGACCCGATGTCCAGTCCGATTGGAGCCCGGATTCGGGCGAGATCAGTGTCGGTGAAGCCCTGCTGTCTTAGCTGCTGTTTTCGTCCCTCATGGGTGCTCCGGCTGCCCTGTGCCCCTATGTATCGAGCCTGCGACCGGAGGCCGCACGCCAGAGCGGGGACATCGAACTTCGGATCATGGGTCAGCACTACCAGGGACGAGTAGCCCTCCAACGGCACCTGCGCCAGCGCCTCATCAGGCCAAGCGTGGAGGATCTTGCTGGCATCAGGGAACCGCTCTGGTGTCGCCAGCGCGGTTCGGACGTCTATGACGGTGACCTGGAACCCGACCTCATCGGCCAGTCGGCAAAGAGACATCGCAGTGTGAGTTGCCCCGACGATCAGCAGGCTGGGCGACGGGCGAAACGCCTCCATGTAGACCTGAGCCTGTTCCCCTTCGTAGGGCAGGGAGACTATTTTCGTTCCTCCGACTTGCAGGAGCTTTTCTCCCTCGTCGGATATGTGGCTGTCCAGGGAAGGAGCTATAGAGCCGATGGACCGGCTGGCATCCAGCCTGACCAGCTTGCGTCCAAGCACGGACTCCGGGGCAAGGCCGATCGCGTAGACAGCCTCCTGCTCGCGTTCTACAGACCTGCGTAGGGACTCCCACTCCGCATCGACAACGAAGGGTTCGATCAGGACGTCGATGGAACCCCCGCAGCTCAGGCCCACCTCAAATCCCAGTTCGTCGGCTATGCCGTAGTTGGCGACCTCTGGATTGCGGCTATCCAAGACCTGCATCGCGCGCTCGAATACATCGGCTTCTACGCAACCGCCGCTTACAGAACCGGACATGCGTCCGCTGCGGGTTATGCACAGACGTGCGCCGGGAGGTCTTGGGGCTGAACGTCTGACCCGGACCACGGTCGCAAGGGCAATGTCCTCGCCCTGGCTCTGCCACAGGTCAAGATCAGGGAGTATCTCCTTCACCGCACCCCACCTCCTCGGTTCCGTTTCCCCGATGGTAACTTATTCTTGCTGCACGCTGTCGCACGCTGTCGCATTTATCCCACATTCCCTAGCTAATATAGCTTGACTAGGATTCCCGACGTCGCATAGAATTGCACTGCAGCGCGTCGCAATGAGGTACAAGCGCTGAGGTACAAAAGCAAGCGAGGGCAGAATGTCGAATCTCACTAACCTGCAAGTCAAGGCCATGAAGCTCCCTGGACGCTACAGTGACGGGAATGGATTGTATCTCAGAATAGCTCCGGGCGGTAGCAAGCAATGGGTTCAGCGAATCGTTGTTGACGACAAGCGGCGCGATCTTGGCATAGGTGGCTATCCAGCGGTCACACTGGCGCAAGCTCGCAATCTGGTCAAGGAGAATCGGGCGCGTGTCGCCAGTGGCAAGGCGGCGCTCGGAGCTAGAGAACGCAAGGCTAAGGCAAAGCCAAAGACCAAGACCAGACCTACGTTTAGAGAAATGGCTGAGGAATGCAGGGCCGAGTTGGCTAGGATTCTCTGGACTTCGGAGCGTACGGGCAAAATCTTTCAGCGACGTTGCAACATGTATCTATACCCTGAATTCGGAGACTGGCCTATCGACAAGATTACACAAGCGGACATCAAGAGGGTTTGCGTTGCCATCGCGGAGACGACGCCACAGACAGCACGGCGCGTTCGCATTGTGGCCCATCAAGTCTTTGAGTATGCAAAAGATGAGCGCAAGCTGAGAGACAACCCCGCTTCGAAGTCTCTCGACAAGTACCTAATCACCAAAAACACGCCACCACCTGAGAATCGTAAAGCGTTGCCCTATGCTGAGGTACGCGGCGCATTGGATAAGGTCATGGTGTCGCCAAGTGACCTAACCACTAAGGCTTGCTATCTCTTTATGGTGGCGACTGCTGTCAGGCAAGGCGAAGCACGAAAGGCTATATGGGATGAGATAGACCTGAGTGATCCGGATAACCCGAAGTGGACGATTCACTACACTCGAATGAAGATGCGCCATGAGCATATCGTTCCCCTGTCCAATCAGGCAGTCGCCGTCCTTAAACTAGTCAGACCGCTATCAGGCGGGTCGGGCTACGTCTTCCCGAGCGAGTATTCCAAGTACGGTCATTTGTCAGACTCTACGCTTGGTGTAGTCAACGCGGCCAATGGAATTGACTGCAACGTGCACGGATTCAGAAGCTCATTCCGGGATTGGGCAGAGGAAACTACCAGATACTCCAGACTCGCAATGGAGTTGAGTTTAGCCCATAGCGTAGGGGACTCGACTGAACAATCCTACAGACGGACTACAGTAGTCGAGCAACGGCAGAAGCTCATGCAGGAATGGGCTGATTTCGCACTTGGAAACTGTGTTGATGTCCTTGACCAGCAAGGCGCAAACGCTACCATCTTCAACGCGAGTCTCGCATAGCTAGTACCAAGCTATCAGCCGTCACAAGTCGGTTGCCGCTCACCTCGTGTCATGGATATGATCGCGTTCACCTGCAAACGTAAGCAATGAAAGGCGGTCAAATGCGTCTACTGAACATCAAAGAAGTGACTGCTATCGTTGGCGTCCATCGGGCGACCATCTATCGCCAAATCAACGCTGGCGACTTCCCTGTAGCAATCAAGGCGGGGCCTCGGGCTGTCCGCTGGCGCGCCGACGAAATTGAAGCATGGATCGAATCACGCGAGCGAGCTACAGGCGAACTAGTAGAGATAGGAGAGTAAGGTATGGCAGTAATTGATTAGCGGCTTCGGCTGAGGCGTTGCGGTAGGCCGGGTATATTCTTATACTCCAGCTATGTGTACAGACAGAGACCCTCCACCCTGTGAGCACGCCGACCTTATCGCCG
>DAOUHG010000123.1:0-3060 GCA_034428835.1 Dehalococcoidia bacterium | reverse complement strand
TTCACGGAGTCGGGTCTGCCGGTCGGGTTGCAGATAATGGCCCCCTGGAAAGACGAGGGCTACCTGCTCGGCGCGTCCGCGCTGTTCGAGGACGCAGCCGGACTGAGCAAGCTCGTTCCCCTGGACCCGCGAACGCCAGGGGATTAGCAGTGGCAGAACTGTGTAGGGGCAGGTTTCAAACCTGCCCCTACCGTCGCCTGATCCGAGGTTGGTAGTACGAGGAGCGGGTTTCAAATCCTCCCCTACACGAAAGGAGATCGATATGTCACGTCTGGAGGGAAAGGTGGCCGTGATTACGGGGGCCATCGGCGGTATCGGCCGGGCTGCAGCGAAGCTGTTTGCGGATGAGGGGGCGCGAGTGGCGCTGGTCGACCTCGACGAAGTAGCGCTCCGGGAGTCTGTACGGTCGATCGGCGATGACAGGGCCAGCTACACCGTGGCCGACGTGACTCAGCCTGACCAGACCCAAGCGTACATCAACGCTGCCGTGGATCGTTGGGGCGGCATAGACGTGCTCCTGGCCAACGCGGGAATCGAGGGAGCCATGGCTCCGATATCCGACTATCCCATAGACGTTTTCGACCGGGTTATGGCGGTCAATGTGCGGGGAGTATGGTTGGGCGTCAAGTACGCGATGCCAGTGATGAGCCGGGGTGGTGGCGGCAGCATCGTCATCACATCTTCCGGCGCCGGCATCACCGGAACTCCGGATATGTCGGCATATGGTATAAGCAAACACGCGGTCATCGGCCTGATGCGCGCCGCCGCGCTGGAAGGGGCGCCGCTGGGCATTCGGGTCAATACCGTCAATCCGTCGCCGATCGAGACCCGCATGATGCGCTCGATAGAGGAGATGCGTGTGGCGTCCATGGACGATTCAGCGGTGACCGTCGACGTGGTGAAACAGGCCGCGGCATCCCGCATACCGCTGGAACGGTACGGCACCCCCGAGGAAGTGGCGCAGCTGATGCTGTTCCTCGCCAGCGACGACAGCAGCTACTGCACCGGCGGCGTCTATATGGTGGATGGAGGCAGATCCGCCGGCAGCCGGTAGGTGTTCCTCTCTTGCGACACTGACAGGGATATGTAAGTGTGCACTCGACTGTGAAAACCAATCAACAGGCCCCCTCTCTCAGGGAGAGGGTTGGGGTGAGGGTGAAGCTCCCCGTCCCTGGATTCCGGCTTTCGCCGGAATGACGGAAGCAGTCTGAGCCTCTAGCGTATACCCCTGTCAGCCTCCTACGACAAGACCAGCCAGAATTCTTGGCGTGGATCACTAGAAAGGACGGGAAATGTCTGATTCGATAGAAGGACTATTACACGAAGCATATTCGACAACGCATAACATGCTCAAGAACCCTGAACTGCGCTCGGTTGCCTGTCACGGGCTCTTAATCTCGTATGGCCCCCCGATCCCAAACCCCGATCCCAAACCCCGATCTCTTACTCCTGTCATTTCAGGGCGGGGGCGAATGTCCTGAAGAGCAGAAAACTTGGCCGAAGAATCTTCTCTATGTCGACAGACAGTACAGACAGTATAAATTCGGCAAAACACTTCGAGAGCTGTGTTACGACACAGGGTTATCTTCTTCGCTCCAGTCTTCTGCTATGGCGTTTCCAGCTGTGTTTCCTCAAGCACCGTCCGAGGAAGCGGGACGCTGGATGAGAAAAACTGGGCCTCACTCGGTTTGGCGTCGCCATTCGGCAGACTGGGTAAAGCGGCTGGTCAAGGCTATCAAACCAAAAGTGGTCATCGTTTTCGGGGACAGGGCCTCGAGAGTATTCGACATTGGTTGGGAGGAGGTTGAGCATAAACATGGCCAGGGCCATCAGACATTTGGGGTCTCAACATTTCAGGGCGCTCCTGCCGTATTCTGCCATCACCTGTCCCAGGGCTACGTCAAGTCCGAAGCTCTGAAGTGCTTTAGGTACGCTAAGGAACTCATCTCTGAGGACTCGTAAATCATTAGACTAGGTCAAAGAATTAGCCTTTACTTTCAATTGAGTGCAGTGCAGTGACCGAGGGCGTCCCGACATACAAGAAGAACATTGGTCGCCTCTGCACTTTCATGTACGAGCTTGGGGATGCTCCGAGCAAAGCTGAAGGCGCTACTCTGCAAGTAGTTCTGCGGTCAGCTGTTTCTGCAGTCCCATTTGCCTTACAAACTCGATTGTTGTAACACCATGGTCCCAGGTGCATTCGGTGTCCTGAAAACTTTCGCCTTGGCAGATACTCATTACGCCTCCATCGTAAACATAGCTACCTAAGTATACGTGCAGCACAGCCCCCGTCGTCACATCGTACACTCCGATAAGGGACATAAACTGATTGAGGTCCGATACCTCACAGGCAACCATCTCACTGCTGTTGATTATTTCGCCTTCGCACAAAATATCGTCATTTGGGAATTTGTTCTTCAGATCCGACTCGAGGAGGGCCAGAGTTGTTCCGGACTTAGGACTTGGAGCGGACACTGATCCTTGCGCGACATACTGCGAAGATTCAACGACAGTCCAGGGTTGACAGTTGATGGTTCGGAACTTCCAGACGTGCTCTCCTTTCAACTCACTTGGAATCCTAACCGTTGCTCTCGTCCAAATCTCCATGTTCTTCCCATGAATGTCCCTCATCGGAGGCTCGCCAACGATGAAAATAGCTCGGCATCCAAGGGTATTGAACTCGTTCCTTGGGCCCTCTGTGTATATGGCAATACCATGAGGCAGGGCGTCAGGTAGGTTTTCTGTAATACCTTCCGAGAATTCTCGCTCAACCCATACAACACCATAGCGTTCCGCCATCTGCCACTGCTCCGCAAGCGTAGAGGGAGTCATTAACTCTGAAACGTTTACTGCGGAAATAGGGGAGGAAGCTGCCTGTTCACCACCGATGCGCACTGAATCAGAACACGCGATAATAGTCACAAATGAAGCTAATACCATTTCAGTTTGAGGAGGCCGCATAGTGGGATGGTAGACTCTGGACCGCTTCCTCTATCCAGTCCCATCCAGCAAGCGACCGCACCCGTCCGGGATCAGACTCCAACTCACGCAGATAGGCGT
>DAOUHG010000122.1:0-7981 GCA_034428835.1 Dehalococcoidia bacterium | reverse complement strand
CGACCGCATCGTCGTGGACGAGGCGCAGGACCTGACGCTTGTCGAGGTGGCGGTCGTGACGGAGCTGTGCCGCGCCATCGCGCTTCGACGGCGGAGCGCGCCCTGGCTGCTGCTCGCAGGGGACGAGGGCCAAACGGTGCGCCCGTCGGGTTTCGAATGGTCGCTGCTGAGCTCGCTGCTAGCCCACACGCTCACCGCGCCGCAGAGGTTCACGCTGGTCACCACCCTGCGCTCACCGGAGCGGATCGCGAGGGTCACAGAACGCGCCTCGGAACTGTATCGGAACACCGGTCTCGAACGAAGGCTGAGGCCCGCCGACCAACGGCACGAACCGGGTGGAGACCCCACCGACGCGCAGCTCTTCTACGTGGACGCACCGGGCGGGCGGGAGGCGCTTCGACTGCTGGACCGTCTCAACGACCTCGCAAACGTCGCGGTCGTAACGCCCGGCGCCGACCCTCCGGAGTGGCTGCCCGACCGGCTGGTGGACATGGTCCTGACGCCGGCGGTCGTCAAGGGACTAGAGTACCAGAGCATCTGCGTGCTGGAGCCCGGTCCAACGCTTCAGCGGCTGAACGCCGGGGTCGACCTCCACTCCAACGCTCCCGAGCTGGAGGCCCACTCGCGACGCACCACAATCGACAGGCTGCGCGTCGCCATCAGCAGGGCCACCGAGAACCTCGCATTCATCGAGATAGCCCCGGATGACGCGACCCAGATGTCCAGCAGGAGCCTGCTTGGCGACGCGACCACCTACAGCCCGGACGACCTCGTCGACTATCTCACCAACCCGGACACGCTACCGGAGAGCATGGTCCCTGAGCTGATGAACAGGGTCGGAGAGCTGATCGACACCGCGCCGGGAAGGGCGTGGCAGCTGGCCGGGCAGGCGGTGAACCTGCTCGGCCTGCAGGACTCGCCGGGAGCGGTGTCGGACCCCGCCACTCGTCGGGAGGCCCACACCACCCTGCTCTCCACGGCGGCCCGGATGCTCGTGAACGGACTGCCCCCCCGGGTGGCCAGAAGCCAGGTGGCCGCCCAGTCCGAAAACTCGGCCGCGCTGATGGAGGGCGAGGAGTTCGCCGAAGCGTTCCGGCGGCTGGACGAGTGGACGCAGGACCGTGAGAGAGCTCCATTCGGGCTTCTGAACGCAACGCTCGCGCTGGGCAGGGCCGGAGACTGGCTGAAAGACGCGCTGCCGCCTGTATCGCAGACCGTTCGCGAGTCCATCGAGCGCTGCGCGGGCGACGCGGGCGATGCCGAACACTTTACGGGCGACGTGGAGGGCTGGCTCGCACTGAGCGGGTACCGGGGTGATGTCGAGGCACGGGCGCGTGAGCTGCGCACCCGCGCGGCGACTGCGCTCCTCGACGCCGGCCGTGTCGTTCAGGCGGAGCGCGTTATCAGGACTGTCCAGCCTGAGGACTTGCGCCTGAACGCGCTGTTCCTGGAGAAGAGCGGACGGCTGGCGGCGGCGGCGACGCTGTACGAGCGGGCCGGATCGGGCGCCGACGCCAATCGGGTCAGGACAGATGCCGTTAGAGACCGGTTCCGGCGGTTCGAGCGGAGAGGTGACATAGCCTCGTCGAATATATACCGGCTATCAGCTGACGAGCGGCGCCTGGTTCGAGCGGCTCGGCGTGCCGTCGCCTGTCCGAGCTGCGGGGCTGAGGTCGGTCAGCCATGCATGGGCTCGGGCGGCTCCCCCTACTCCGACAGCCATGTCGACAGGAGACGGCTGGCGGGGAGCCTGAGCTTCGAACAGATCGTCGCCTCTCAGCCCGTTGCAGATGCCGCTGCCGCCTCAGGCACGCGGGACCTGCGGCCGTCATCGGACGACGAGTGGCTGCGGGAACGAGCGGCCCGGCGGGCCGTAGCCTGCCCCCGATGCGGCGTGGTTGCCGGGCGGCAGTGCGTGACCCCGAGCGGCTCCCCCTACTCGGATAGCCACCTCGAGAGGCGCCGGGCGGCGGGAACGACTCCGAGGGCCGCCACACAGCCGGGCGCGAGCCGCTCAATTCAGGTGCCTGGTTCTCGCCGAAGGTAGCCACCTCCCGTGATCGGCGAGGTCGGGCCTGAGAGGGGCACGGAGGGTGTCGGTATGCTCATGCCACCACAGCTCGGGAGGCCGCGGAGGAGCGGAGATGACGCGAGTTTCCGGCAGTGAGGTTGAGCAGAACTCGTGGTGTGCCGACATCAGGTCCGTCTTCTTACAGGTTGGCGAGGAACCCTGCGCGCTGGCGTCAATACGCGGGTATAGCCCTCCGGACTCGCGAGCCTGCGCTCAAACGCGGTGAACGCATCGACCAGCTCATGCGCCTCGAAGGCCCGGTTGCGTCGACCGATGCTGACCTGCACGAGCACCCCGGCGTCCACCAGGCGCTCCATCGCAAGGATCGTAGCCTGGAACGAACGTCCGACAAGCTCCGCTGCCGTGGACGTCGGGAGCACGGGAGCGGCGGGCAGAGCGTCGATCAGAAGACTGACCGCCGAGTCTCGGCGGATGCGTCCCACCCGATCCCGCCAACCGGACTGCAGCTCGCGCACCCGGTCCTCGAAATTACCGGCGTCCTCCACTGACCTGTTGCACGCAGAGGCGAAGAGCGCGATCCAGCTGTTGATGCCGGCGTTCCCCTCGGCAGAGTTGGATGGGCCGACGTGGCGTGTCCTGTACAGTTCGTTGCTGCGACCTCGTTTTCAGCGCGGTCGATCTGTAATCGACATTCTACGCTGAGCAGTCCCGATTGCAGACTTCAGCTAAGTGACCTCAACACCTTCGGAGGCCTCAACGAGAAGGCTACTGCCACTGAGAAGAGCCATTCCCATAAGGGGCCTGCCACCAGCCTGGTGGACCATCACGGGACGGACCTGGCCATGCCACTGGATGAATGCAAAATAGAGGTCCAGGGTCTCTATCTCGCCGTTTGCAAGAACCGCGGGATGTCTGCCGTACAGGTCCAGTCCCATCTGCTCGATAACGGGCCCGGGCAGCGTCAGCCAGCTGGTGAACCCGATATCCACAACCGCGGCGGCGGAACGGAAGACCTCGTTGCTACCAGCGACTTCGATCGTTACCCAAGCTTGAAGACCAGCGGCACCATCGGATGACACCCGGCCCTGTTAGAGCAGAGCTCCTATCTCGCGACCCGAGGCAGGCTCCAATATCACGTTGCGGCATACCGTGGCGACGTCAGCCTGAACGCGGCCGATGTCGATCATGGGTTGTTCTTGCAGACGACCAAAACAGCTCCCTGCTCTCCACCTAGACTACTCATAGGCTCCGAGCTCCTATGTCCCTGACTGGCGATCAAGGCAGCGCCGAGTCCATCGGTTTAATGTCATGCTATGACGGCGCTCTGGGGCAGAAAGATGACAGGAAATAACATGCAATATAGACAGGCTCCACCCAGAGAGCCGACACTGGCGGCACCGGCTAGGGGCTCGAGTGTGACATCGTCTTCTGGGTAGAAGACGACACGATGACTGTCAGTAACATGAAAGCATGGCCTGCTATATCAGTACATGACAGCATGTCATAGAGGCTGGCTTCCTTCAGCATCTTGCGATATTAGCACACACAGTCTCCGACTCGCCAAGTGCAAATTCTTCCCTGCCCAACCCAAGGTGACATGACTGGCAATGCTCAGAGAATCACCAACTCGTGGAAACACTGTGAACGTGCAGGCGTATTTCCCAACTTGACCCGGAATATCAGGTCATGTCACGGCCTGTCATGAAGACGGTTTGACTCTCGGCTAGTCGAATGCCTCGCTGGCCTACCGTGACATGTTGCAAGTTCATGCAATGTCCGTAACAACATCCGCCCAGTTATTGGCGCTCACGATACTGGCATTGGGCATCGGGAGTGCGGCCTATTGACGAACGAGCCAGCCGAACGAGCCACACCGGACACCAGGCTTGACGGGTCAAGACTCGGTCGCCGCACGAGCGGCTGGTTCGGGTAGGCTGCCCACCCCCTTAAGGGGCAGGGTAGCCCTACCCCTACCCCTTATAGGGGGTATGGGGAATATAGGGATGAGATAATTCCAAAGCTATGGCGCAACTGCGAAACACCTGTATTCAACTGCGAGACACCTTGGGGACAACCGCGAGACACCTTCAGTTTGGTCAAGCATCGCAGGGAGCTTTGACCTAGGTCGGGCCTGAAGAGCACGGCCGAAGCACAATTGCAGCGGTCGCGGAAGTCTGGAGGTTCTGGATCACACTGTAGTCGGAGCCAGCCGTGATGAATTCTCCTCTAGGTGATCCTGCAACTGCGAAACACCTTCGTGCTTATATGAGAGTTTGATCCCATCTCATTTGATCCTCCGTGCGGAATTGGGAGGCACTCATATTATGGGGATGGGATGCTTCGAAGCTGTTCTGCAACTGCGAAACACTCTGAGCCGGTCCAAGATGCTCCAGTTGAGCTGAATGCTATCGGAGCCCGGCAGGGTAGCCACTCGATCTATGGGGTTGATGACTTATCAAGCTGTTCTGCAACTGCGAAACACCTTGATGTCATGACAAAGCAGAGACTCCCCTTTGAATGACACCTCCGTCGCCCCTCCCGATACCCCAGCTGGGAGCGAACGAGCTGTTATCAGTCCGGAAATGCAACCGCGAAACACCTTCGTGTCACTGTGTGCTGGGGATTTTCGCACGGCCGTCCCAGGCGACCGCACGGTGAATTCGCTTTCTTATGGGGATAGCGTGTTCCAAAGCTGAAGTGCAACTGCGAAACACCGCTTTCATGGTGCCTCGCTCGAATGTTAGCCCCGGGTGTCCTATAGGTTCATGGGGTGAGAGCGATTCAAAGCTGACGTGCAACCGCGAAACCCTCTCAAACGGTGGCAGGACACATGTGGTCGTTGTCCAAGAACCCTGGTGACGGGCTGAAGTGGTCGTTAAATCATGGGGTGACCGTGTTCTGAAGCCGTGGTGCAACCGCGAAACACCTAAGGCCCCTGTACGGCCTGCCCCGGATCCTCGATCACTCAGGGACGGCCAATTAGTCCTCCAACCTACTGCAGTTCAGAACGGCAAGCGGATGCAATCGCAGCCTTACAACCGCGAAGCACGTCTCGGTCAGGGACCGGCGACCTCGGCGTTCGATGGCGGCGACCAGTTCGGGCCGTATCCCATGGGCGGCGCAATGTAGACGCCGCCGTTCGATCCATCTACGATCTCCAGAAGGCCGGCATCTGCCATCTCCATAATGGCGTTCCACGCTCGTTTGAGATAGACCGCCCTGGTTCTCGGAGTTATATGAGCTCTGGGGTAGCAGAGGTCGAGGATTTCCTGCTCCCTGATCGCTCCGAGGTACTTGATCGCGGGGTTTCGTTCCCGCCGCCCGGTCTTGACCGCTCTGGGGTGAGCCCAGTTCTTTACGCCCACCTCGCGCCTGCCCATCCGTTCGGTAACGACCCGTCCGTTCTGGTCGATAATCAGGCCCTCCGCATTGCGTTGCACCTCAGGCAGAGTCGCGTAAGGGTAGCTGCCGTTATGGGCTGCCCTGTCCCATCGATGCGCAAGGCCCAGTTCAGCACGATACTTTAGCCGAGACTGGACTCCGAGCTGGTTCAGCGTTGGCCTGTGCACGAGTGGGCCTCTGCCGCTCCCATAGGGTAGGTAGATCGTGAATGACAGCGGTCCGTCCAGCGGGTAGTCTGGTGGTGGGATAACCAGTTCGCCACTCGAAACGACGCGCTTGTATCCGCCGTTGCCGAAAGGAACCAGGGCACGGTCAAGCTGGAACATGGCACGGCGCAGTCGCTCCATGTCGCGGGACCGCTTCCAGCCGTTAGGCCACAGGTTTTCGACTAGGTCCCGCAGGGTGAGTCGCAGGTGGTGAGTACCTTCGATCCTCGCGAATTTGTTGCCTGGCGGGGCCGGGAGGCTCACCAAGAGGTTGACAAACAGACGCAGCGCGACTGCAGCTCCCCTGTCGGCCCCAGGCCGGTTGACGTCGAGGGCGTCCCACAGCACGAGGCCAGTTGCCGTGTCGGGTCGAAGCAGGCGGTCAAGGCCCGGCAGCGGGAGGGTCTCACCGACGGGGTTTGTGACCGAATCGAATCCCGGCAGCCAGCCGGATCCCACGCTCTGGAGCTCGCGGACGTTCGCGTAGGGTGTCGGTATGATGCCGGTCTCCCGGTCGGCCAGTGAAACGGCCTCGACGCGAGCCAGCCATGCACTGATGAAGGGTGCGAGCGGGTGAGCGCCAGGCTCCCCGTGAATCCAGTAGAGGCTGTCAACTGCGTCAAATCCGTCCACGATCAGCGATTCCGACGTCTGGATGATCTCCGCAGCCTCGTTGTCGGTTACTTCAATGCCCACAATGGCGGAGTGCAGGGCGTTTATTCCCTTGGAGGCCCGTGCGTCCTCTCCACCCTCTTGGCGTGGCCGGAGGCGTGGCAGGTTCCCGGGATCTGTGGGTGTGTCAATCGGAAGAATGGCCCTGAGCCTGACGGAGTATTCTGACATGGCCGCGACCATGTCAGAGGGAGGACGATACTCACCGGCCGACCATTGATACTGCTTGAGCAGGTCGGAAGCCAGTTCGTAGGCAGTTGGTGCCACCGGCACGACGTCGGACTCGGGGTATAGCAAGGGCCCAACACTCCCGGACTAGGCGCGGGAGACGGTCTTCAAACGGCATTTGCGACCTCCGCCTCGGCCCACATGCCTCTATTTCTCAGGCATGTTGTGATCTCACATCTGGCCTTTAGGTAACAATGCCTACAGGGATGTTGTCGTGAGAGGTAAGGTGCGGGGGTCACGGCGCGAGTCCAGAGAGGCGGATGCGCCGTGGGATGTCAGTGGTATAAACTACGGCCAAGGTAGTTGGCCTCCCTCCATGCTTGAGAGGTCTTCTACAGTTGGGGCGGCCTGGGTGAGGGCCGTCCCAACACATCTTACCACGCCATGGCGTCCCGAATACTGCTTTTGCCGCTGATCCTGCGTGACTAAGGTGGTGAAGGCGCGGCGTGGGCGGCCATGCGCCTTCACATAGTTCATCGGATGGCGACGGTTATGACAAGCCTGCCGTGCCGACAGTTCAGTCGCAACCTCCAAAACTGTTCAATACCACACCTCCATGCCACTAGAAGCCTCCTGGATTTGTACGTGAGTATGACAGCGTAGCCTGCCATATCATGTAGCAGTGTCATGCTATGCCACGACAGGAGTTCGGGTGATGATCCTCGGTTGACGTCTTGTCGGGAAGTGGCATGAAAGGGCGGGCATTGTCCTGCTATATAGCATGCCGCAACAGGAAATGACATCATGGGTGGCATGACATGACGGGCCATAAGATGGAGGTAGCGCAGTGCGGGAATTGACGAGAGAACAGGCGGCCCGGGAGAAGGGTGTGAGCTTGCGAACCATGGACAGGTGGATCAGTGAAGGGGTCGTTGAGGTTGAGACATTCATGGAAGGGCAGAGGCGCAGGGTGATGGTGCTGCTCGGTGACGATGAAGCGGTCTCATCTGAGGTTTCCATTGCCACTGCAGACCCCGATGAGGAACGGGTGAGTGCGTCGACGATACCCGCGGAGCTCGCGGTGTCGCAGGAGCGGACCCACGGACTGGAGGAGCAGGTTGCGGCGCTCCAGCAGCTTGTGGACGCACTCCGAGAACAGAAGGGCAGCGAGGAGCGGCGACATTCGGAGCGGGAAGGGAGCCTTGAGCAACTTGTGGAAACGCTCAGGGAGCAGAGAGCTACAGAGGAGAAGTTGCACGGCGAGCAGGTTGTGGGCCTGCATGAATTGGTTGGCGTGCTCAAGGAACAGAATGTCATGGAACAGAGCCGCTACTCCCAACTCTACCACGATGTTGTCAGCGGGACGCTTGCCCTTCCCGAGGGGCGCAATTTACATCGTCCCTGGTGGCGTTTCTGGATTCGGGGTCCGGCTTAGGAGGCCCGCTCAGACCGCGTCATCGTAGTTCCGGACTACATTGTTGGTAACAGGAGCTGGAGCCGT
>DAOUHG010000121.1:0-24801 GCA_034428835.1 Dehalococcoidia bacterium | reverse complement strand
AGGCAGCTCAACAACCCAGTTTCGTCACTCTGGCGCAGGCTGGAACCCAGAATGGAGGCGATGTCTGCTTCCAAAGGCGCCTGGATTCCCGCTTTCGCGGGAATGACGGGAAATGTCAACACTACCTAGTCTGAACTAGGTCCGAAACCCCTCAGGAGGCCGCCGCGCTCAGCATTTGCCTCAACATCTCCTGGTTGAACTCGGCGAGCTCGTTCACCAGCTCTAGCAGAGGCTCCTCCCAGCCGCCATCCACCATTCCCAATTCGAGACGTATCTGGGTGTTTCCGATTTCAGCAGCCCGGGGGAGTCTTCGACGCAGAGCGTTCCGGGCACCGCCGACCTCATGCTTCATCCTGAGCACGATTCGTTCGCCCTCCCTGGTTATCGACTCGATGGCCGCCTTCTTTCCCACCATCCTGAGCTTCGCCGAGTAGAGTAGCGCCTGGGCCTGCCATGGCAGAGGACCGAACCTGTCTCGCAACTCGTCCTCAATGGCCTCTATCGCAGACAGCTCTTTGAGAGCGATGATTCGCTGGTACAGTCCCATCCGCGTGCGCAGATCGGTCACGTAGTCCGCCGGAAGACTTGCGGGGATTCCGATGTCCAGACCGACTCCCGGATCCGGCTGGAGGGCTTCCGATATCGTGTCGTCCGCTCCGCCGCGGACGGCGTCAGCCATTTCCTGTGGAGTCAGGCCCGTCAGTTCGCCTGCCTCGCGCCGGACTCTGAGATCTTCAACCGCCTGCGAGAGCATTCTGGTGTAAAGTTCAAACCCGACAGCGTGGATATGCCCGCTCTGCTCTGCTCCGAGAATGTTGCCCGCTCCACGGATTTCCAGGTCCTTCATGGCAATTCTGAATCCCGCACCCAGTTCCGTTGCGGCGAGCATCGCCTTGAGACGGCGTTCGGCGGCCTCGTTGAGCGCTTGAGCGCGCGGGATCATCAGGTAGGCGTACGCGCGCCGGCTGCTCCGCCCTACCCTTCCTCTAATCTGGTATAGCTGGGCCAGCCCGAACGAATCTGCCCGGTTGACAATCAGTGTGTTCACGTTGGGAATGTCCAGACCAGACTCGATTATCGTCGTGCAGACGAGAACGTCAGACTCGCCAGCGGCAAACGAAGTCATCGCTCGTTCAAGTTCCCCCTCTGCCATCTGGCCGTGGGCGATGCCGACCCGGGCCTCTGGGACTACCCGCCGAATGTAGTCCGACATGTAGGCGATGTTGTACACACGATTGTGTAGGAAATACACCTGCCCCTGGCGATCCAGCTCTCGCAGGATCGCTTCCCGGATCAGCTCGTCGCTAAACTCGGAGACGTACGTCTTTATTGGCAGACGCTCCTCCGGAGGTGTCTCGATCGTACTCATGTCTCGGACACCAGCAAGAGACATGTGCAGTGTCCGCGGGATTGGAGTAGCAGTGAGTGTCAGGACATCGACCTCCTGCCGCATCTGCTTGAGACGTTCTTTGTGGCCGACTCCAAACCGCTGCTCCTCATCTACGACTACCAGGCCAAGGTCTTTGAACCTGACATCTTTCTGAATCAGACGATGCGTGCCGATGCATATGTCGACCGCGCCGGAAGCGAGTCTCTCAACGATATCTCGCTGCTCAGCTCGAGTTTTGAACCGGCTTAGAACCTCGACAGTAACCGGATACGGACTGAGCCGCTGCGCGAAAGTCACGTAGTGCTGCTGGGCGAGAACCGTCGTTGGTACGAGCACCCCCACCTGCTTACCTTCCATGACCGCCTTGAACGCGGCTCTCAGGGCAATCTCCGTCTTCCCGTAGCCGACGTCGCCGCAGACCAGACGGTCCATCGGCCTCGACTTTTCCATATCCGACTTGACCTCAGCGAGCGTGGCGAGTTGGTCCGGCGTCTCCTCGAACGGAAATGACTCCTCCATCTCTTGTTGCCAAGTGGAGTCTGGGCTGAAGCTAAGGCCAGAAACCATCTCCCGTGCGGCGTAAAGCGCTATCAACTCTGCCGCCATTTCGCGGGTTGACCTCTCGGCCCTGGACTTGGCCCGCTTCCACTCTTGAGTACCAAGTCTGGTTAGATGGGGTGGCGAGTCACTCGGAGCGATGTACAGGGCGACCCGATCCAGGTGCTCGAGGGGCACGTAGAGCCTGTCCCGATTGGCATACTCGAGCATCATGTACTCTGTTCCGGTATCATCGTTGCCCGACGGTCTGCCTACGCCAACGAATCTGCCCACGCCATGCTCGACGTGAACTACGTAGTCCCCTGGCGAGACCTCCGAGAGAAAGGCGTCCCAGTTCCCCCTGTTTCGTCTCACTGTACGACGCTGCTTGGTCACACCGAATATCTCCGTGTCCCCCAAGACGATCAGCCTACCGCTGGGAACGGTTAGGACAAAGCCGTCGCCGAAGTTCGGACCGGCAGACTGCACCAGTGACAGCATACCGGGATCGGGTGTCGACTCCAGCGACGTCGCCAGAGTACAGGGAACGGAGTTTTGCCTCAGAATCTCCTCAAGCCTTCTTGAGTGGCTGGTGACCGCCACGATCCGCGCTCCGTCTTCCAGAAGTTCAACCGCATCCTGAACGAAGTTCTCTACCCTGCCGATGAACGTCGGAGGCGAACCAAACGGCATGGTGTGAATGTCGTCATAGACCAGGTTCCCTGCGCCCCAGTGCAATATCTCAAGGCGTGCTGCCTGCCGAGACAACGTCTGACGAATCTCATCCCAAACTACGTGAAACGAAGGGAAGTTCATGGGCAGTTCGCCGCGCCGCTCCTTGGACTCCCTAAGTTCGTGGATTCGCTCCTCGTTATCCCATGCGGCCGAGGCTAAGTCGTCTGGCCTGATCTGGACCACAAGGGCGTTCTCAGGTATGAAGTCGACAAACGACCCGCGATTGAAGAATCCGGCGTACATGTTCAGGTCGTCGACTTCGTGTCCGTCAAGCAGTTGCGAAAACTCCTCTCGTATTCGCTCCTGGTGGGCTGACGTGCAGTTGGACACGTCGATCCTTGCCATCTGGCGGTCAAGGTCTTCCCGGTCCACCATCGCGGGCAGAGTCTCGTGCGCGGGAATTATCCTCAGAGTATCCACGATGTCGGTTGAACGCTGGCTTGACGGGTCGAATAGGCGAATGCTTTCGATCTCGTCTCCCCAGAGTTCAATTCGGGCCGGAGCATCGGCCCCGACCGGGAAGAGGTCAATGATTCCTCCACGTCTGCTGACGAAACCGGGACCATAGACCGCAGACTCAAATCGGTATCCCATTCGACGCCAGCCTTCCAGCATGTCGTCGAGATCAACGACGTCGCCGACGCTCAGCGTGTGTGCGGCGTCCTCGAAGTCCCGTCGATCCAGGGTCCGCTGCGCGATCGACGTCGCCGAAGTGACGACAACGGCATGAGGCGCTGAATTCGCTAGAAGCGCGTCCAGCGCACAGATGCGCTGCTGAACTGTCTCGATGTCGGTGAACAGTCGCTCGAACGGAAGTGTCTCCGTCTCAGGGAACTGGTGAACACGCTGTGGTTCCCGCATCCACGCACTGAGGCGCTCGTGGATCCTCCGTGCCTCCTCTGGCCTGGGCACAACGATTACCGCTGGCACTTCCAGATCTTCCAGGAGTGCGCACAAGAAGAATGGCACAGAGTCTGATAAGACCTGGGCCCTGGAACGTGAGCCGGACCTCGTGAGGGACTGAAGGAGTTTTTGGTACTGAGGAGCAGACCTGAGCACAGGAGCCAGGCGCTGGAGGTTGAGGCGGGACGATTCGTCAGTCCGTGCCGCTTCTAGATCTTCCTGCAGGTCAGTGGCGGTCATCGACAATCTCGGTTTCCTTCCTGCCCGGTCTCTGTGAGTAAGCCTGGCCCAACCTCAATTGGGCGGGTACGCTCCGGAGACGCTGGTATGGCGTCCGGGGGCACTCGCCTGAAGGTGTCAGGATTGACTCTGGCCGAATCAGTCTATCCCTATCTCGTGTAGAGCCTCGTCGTCGATTCCGAAGTGGTGGGCAACTTCATGAGTGATGGTGGCACGCACTTCAGCGACGACCTCGTCGTCAGTGTTGCAGATGCTCTCGATAGCGCGTTGGAACAGCGTTATCTTGTCGGGTAAGACAAGATTGTAGTCATAGCGATCCGGGAGCGGAATACCCTCGTAGAGACCGAGAAGCATCTCGCGCTCATCCAGTCCCGAGCCGACGAGCTGCTCGCGAGATGCCCAATACTCTACGACCACGTCAACATTCTCCATGCGTTCGAGGAACGCTGGCGGAAGTTCGTTGATGGCCCGTCTCACTAGGTTCTCGAATCTTCGGGTTTCCATGACCTTTATGAGTGTATCAGAACTCAAAGGTCTCACTTCAACAATCGCGCCGCTACTGTTAGCCTCGTCTATCGTTCGTTATTGAAAAGTGCGTCTGGCATTCTGCTAGAATCCGAGACTCCAAGACGCCGAGGCAAGCATCCTGCCCTATGATTAGAAGCCTGCCATTCCTGTGCGTAGCTGCTATTGCGCTCGTGTCGTGCTCTCAGGTCGCAGAGTTGCTGCCGGCACCGACGATTACAACTGTTTCGGCGCCGATCGTACCGACGGCCGCGCCTGCACCGACAGATACGCTCCCGACAACTCCCAGCGCATTGTCTGTTGTGCTGAAACTGAAAGTTGCCGAGGCAAATTCTGGCAACCCCAAGTATGATCGCGACGAGTGGCGGCACTGGACTGACGAGGACGGTGACTGCCAAGATGCCAGGCAGGAGACGCTGATCGCCGAATCGACCCAACCTGTCGTCTTCACAGGAGATGAACAGTGTCGGGTACATTCCGGGCTCTGGATTGGGCCTTACACTGGCACGGTGGTTACCGACCCGAGCGATCTGGATATCGACCACATGGTGCCCCTTGCGAATGCCCACAGGTCGGGAGGCCACAGTTGGTCCAAGGCGCGAAAGTCGGCATTTGCGAACAGCCTCGCGTACCCGGGCCACCTCATCGCCACTACGGCGAGGGCAAACCGCGCGAAGGGCGCCAAGGGACCCGAAGAGTGGCGCCCGCCTGTTACAGATTATTGGTGCCAGTACGCCGTGGACTGGATTGAGATTAAGCGTAGCTGGGACCTGACCGCGACCGAAGACGAGATCGTCGCGCTCCGCGAGATGGCGGCGACCTGCGACATAAATGTCTTCGTCCAGCCAACCGGAGCCGGGCAGCAGGCTGAAACGATTACCACCATCGCGACACTGACACCACGGCCTACCAAGGCAACTCAGACGTTTGTAGATCAAGACTGCACGGACTTTGACCATTGGGAAGAGGCACAAGAGTTCTTTGAAGCAGCCGGAGGCCCGGATGAAGACCCGCATCGGCTCGACCGCGACGGCGATGGGACCGCCTGCGGTTCACTGACTGGTGCACCGGACAGTGCGACGCCCGTTGCCACTCCCGAGACTCCCAGCGCTGAGCCGACTTCGACGCCGACTCCTACTATGACACCGGCAACACCCACCCCAATGACGGTACCCCCCACATCAACGCCTTCGCCATTTCCCTCCACCCCCACCCCCACTTCAATCCCCGGCGGAGATCAGTCTGGCTTGAGGTACGACCTGAGCGGCCCTGACCGCAACTGCGGCGACTTCAATAGCTGGTCAGAAGCGCAGGCGTTCTTTCTGGCGGCCGGAGGCCCAGACATAGACCCGCACAGGCTCGACAGGAACTCGGACGGAGTTGCGTGCGAGTCGCTTCCTGGCGCACCGTAACTTAGGATGGTGCGGTCGAATGGCCGGCAAACAGTAAAGTGAAAGGGCGAATCCAGTGAAGGTCACAGCAATCAAGCCGTACTCAGTCGAGGGCGAAGGCGGCGGCGGATATTTCATTGTCAAAGTCGAGACCGACGAGGGCATCTATGGACTCGGCGAGGTGGGAATACGGAACTGGGGAGGAGCCATTACACAGGCGATTGAGCACCTCTCCCAGGTGGTAATAGGCCAAGACCCTTGGAGCACCGAGAGACTTTGGCAGCAGATGTTCAGAGGCGGCTTCTTCCCCGCCGACAAGGTGTACTGCTGCGCCATAAGTGCAATTGACATAGCACTCTGGGACATCAAGGGCAAATCTGTCGGAATGCCTGTTTACAAGCTGCTGGGAGGGCCTGTGCGCGACAAGGTCGTCTGCTATCCACACACTCAGGGTCGGACCAGCGAGGAACTGGTCCAAAACTCCGTCCAGGCGGTCGCGGAAGGCTGGAAGTTCGTGCGATGGGGCCAGCCCGAAACCGGAGGCACATTCGAATACAGCGACGAATATCCCCTTGGCAATCCAGGCACATTGGAGCCCGTAGAGTCGATACGCCTTGCAGAGGAGCAGATGGCGATGGTCCGAGAGGCAGTCGGCCCGGACATCCAGCTTTGCTTCGACGTACACACCCGACTCGACACCGCGCACGTAATCACGTTGTGCCGCGCGCTGGAGCCGTACAACCCGTTTTTCATCGAGGACCCACTGAGGTCAGAGAACCCCGCGAGCTATAGGACGCTGGCCCGGCACGTCTCCCTTCCGATTGCCGCCGGAGAGCAGTGGGCGTCCAAGTGGCCCTTCAGGGAAGTCATTGAAGAGGAGCTAATCAACTACGCCCGTATCGACCTGTGCATCGTGGGCGGACTGACCGAAGCGCTCAAGATCACGCACTGGGCAGAGACCCACTACATTGACATCGTGCCCCACAACCCACTTGGGCCGGTGAGCGCGGCGGCATGCGTAAACCTGTGCATGGCCTCGACAAACGTGGGCGTACAGGAGATGCCCAGGCGTCCGGGCAGCTTCGCCACCGACCTGTTCCCGGTCCAGATCGAATGGGCCGACGGCTACGCCTGGACGCCGTCCGACCGTCCTGGCCTCGGGGTGGACTTCGATGAAGACGTGGCGAAAGCCAACCCCGCGCCGCTGAATGGGTGGCCTCCGCAACTGCGCCGGAACGACGGCGCGCTTACGAACTGGTAGGAGACTCTGTGAGGAAATTGGGCGCGGGTGGCATCGACGCCACCCACGCCGTTGGACAGAGGTTCCTGAAGAGGAGGCCCTATTCGTCCTAAGAGGAGTGGCTAATGCCACGAGATTTCTCGCGCTTGGCCCTCAACTGCTGGCCTCTATCTGGATCTGCCATTTCAATCCTCTCTTGATTTGTGTGTATATCATTTTAATCGTAGATGGG
This sequence comes from Dehalococcoidia bacterium, assembly GCA_034428835.1. Lineage (GTDB taxonomy): Bacteria > Chloroflexota > Dehalococcoidia > Lucifugimonadales > UBA1123 > VXRN01. Next base: position 17,608 of record DAOUHG010000121.1, on the reverse strand, counting down.
GCTACATTGGATTGCAGGATGCAGTGGGTCTTCTTCCCACGCGCTGGTGTCAGATTAGGCAGCGCTGTCATCCCTGTCACGCCATCTGCTGAATCAAAACAAGTCTGCATTACCGATACGAGATCACTCTGAGCCCATGCGCGCCCGGTACGAGAATCACGCTGGTTCCGGGCGCGGATGCGATTTCTTCAGCTAGCCGGTCGATCTGATCGGCGTCCAGCGTGGGAACGAAGGCGTCGGGATCCGGCCAGTGGACTCGGGTGACGGTGTAACCAAGCGCCGACTCCACCTGAGCGACCATCTCCGAGCCACCGGGCGCGGTCAGCAACAGCACGGACTTGGGCATGGGTCCGGCCAGTGGATCAGGCGCGTCCGGCTCGAACTCTCTGTCATGGCGATAGGCGCTCCAGTGATACGGGATGATCCAAAGAGTGGTGAGCACCACTGAAAGTCCACCGCGCATTTCGTAGAGAGTGTCTGACGATAGGGAGAGATCAAGCAGGTCTCGGAGGAATATGAACAGAGTCGCGCTCGCTCCTCCGACGAGCGCGAGCAGGCCGAGACAGAGCACTCCGAGCACGTACAGCTTTCGGGGCAGCATGGGGCGCTCGACTTCAGGGTCGGCGGATGCGGCGGCTTCCAGCCTGCGCCAGTGTATCCACCAGATGGGTGCCCCGATGAGCAGGAACGGCAGCGCGACGTCGAGTCTCGAAAGCAGGAAGGAGTATTGGCCGATGACGACCGGGGCGGTGTCCGATAGCTGCACAATCGCGGCCTCCAGCACGCTCGCGACCCCAATGGAGAGCGTGAGTAGGCCAATGGCAGCAAGCAGCACGTCGTATGAGCGGGAGACGACTGTGGACTCGTCACCGGCCTGGTCACCCTCCCCTGTCGAGGACGGGCCGGCTGCGCTCGATTCAGACGTTATCAGGTATCTGAAGTAAGCCCACATGGCGAGTCCGACGGATAGGACAGCGACAGCCTCGGGCAGGGTCTCAAAGTGGTCCGCGGCGGAGTCGGCGGATATTCCGAGCAGCCACGCGAGCGTCAGGTGCATGACCATGCCCAGTCCCATCATGGCGGGGATGGCCCCGAATCCGATCGACGTCAGGCACAAGTGTGCCCACCGCAGCGCCGACGCGCCGTCCGAGCGGGCGAAGACCACCCAGTGCGCCACCCACGCGCCGGCGGCGACTATGGACAGCGATATGGCGGTCCTGAAGGCATCACCAGAGAGTCCGATCGGTCCCGCGTCAATCATGCTGACGCCGAACGCGGCCAGATATCCCTCCCGCAGGACAATGTAGATGATCCACCCGATGCCGGAGCCGAGCATCGCCACTGTCACCGAAGAGGCCAGGTAGAGGTACAAGCGTCGGATGGCGCGCGTTTCGAGGGTCGTCTCCGGCGTCTCGCCGGTCGCGATGCGCCAGTGGAAGTACCACACCGCGCCCCATACGGGCAGAGCCGCCCAGACGAGCGGTGAGAAGTCACGGGCGCGCAGTATGAATTCCAGGACGTGGTATCCACTGAACACCAGGAAGCCGAGCGCGACTCCGAGGGTGACGTACAGGTACAGCTTTCTGAGTATGGAGCGGCGCTCGGACGGCGTGGAAGCCACACTGCGGCGCACGAAGCGCCAGTGGAGGTACCATAACGGCAATCCGACGATGGTCACCGCAAGTCCGGTGGCGAGCCTGGTGGTGGAGCCTCGCAGAACAGAGCCGAAAAGCGCGTCCAGGAGCTCCGCCAGCACAGTCATGAGGCCGGCGGAGATCATCATGAGAGCCACGAACGAGATTGAGTAGAAGTAGAACCGCCTGGGAGTCCCGATGCCGGTGTCGGGTTCGGGTTCGGGGTATCTGCCAGATCGTCGTACCCTCCAGACATAGACGCCGTACACCACGCCGCCGATGATGGCGACATGGACGAGCACCGCGATCAGGAAGAAGATACTGTCCATCAGCCGGAACCCGCGGTGGGTGTTGCGAGCGGTGACGGAGTGGGACGGCTGGAGACGCACTCGATCCGAGGGGTGGTGTGGCTGGTGACGAGCCAGCCCTCATCGTAGCTGCGCAGCGAGTAGTGACCTGTGCGAGAGTACTCGGACGGGCCGAAGATGCCTCCGCCGGAGGTGTGTGTAATCTCGATCTCGACGCTGGCAGTCTCACCAACTGTGCGCACTGCGCCGAGCGTGTATCTAGCCTCGTCCATACGATCTACGTCGTACCGCGAGTCTGTCACGAAGGTCTCCAGAGAGCAATGTTCTCTGAGATCGGGAGACCAGAGCGAGCGGGCGGCGTCGAAGTCCTCTTCTGCAAGGGCGCGGATGTACTGCTGCACCACCGCCTGGGGAGAGCCGGAGTCGAATTCGGTCTCTCCTCTTAGTAGGGAAACGACGATACTTGCGATTAAGAGCAGCCCAATTACCGCTCCCGCCGCGATGGTCCAGGCACGTTCCAAATTCCAACTCCGAGAGGTATGCATTAAGTATGACACATAGAAGTGTAAACTGCTGGGCAGTGGCATCAAGGTTCGTGAGTACCTTGATGATGAGTACGTTTATACCCTCATCGATCGGATTGACACTTTTTCGGGGCCGTTGCTACACTGCCCATAAGCCTTCGTTCAGTCATTTGGGAGGCCATGATGCCCGACGGCTACGACATCAACTGGATGGCCGTATTGCTGATGGCGGCAGTGGGCTTCGCCGCGATGGCAGCGCTGTTTGCCGTTTCGTACGTGCTGGCGCCGAGACGTCCGTCTGAAGCCAAGGACATCCCCTACGAGTGCGGCATCCCACCTGCGCCGTTCATATGGTCGCAGATCCAGATCAGGTACTACGTTTTCGCGATCCTGTTCCTGATTTTCGACGTTGAGGCTGTCTTCCTGTTCCCGTGGGCAGTGGTCTTCCTCAAGACAATACCGGCAGTGTTCTACGAGATGCTGATCTTCATCGGCATCCTGTTCTTCGGAGTTATCTACGGGTGGCGAAAGGGCGTATTGCAGTGGAGATGAATCTGGGACAGGGGTACGAGCCGGGCAGAGGCAACTCTCCTGCTGAAAGCGTATTCAATCGTGCGCTGCCGAACGCGGTCACCGCGAAGTCCGACGAGCTCTTCGCCCTGGCGCGAAAAAACTCGCTGTGGACTCTTTCATTCGGTCTGGCCTGCTGTGCGATCGAGATGATAAGCACCCACATGTCTCACCACGACTTCGATCGCTTCGGGATCGTCACATGGCCATCCCCGAGGCAGGCCGACGTGATGATCGTCGCCGGAACCGTCGTCAAGAAGATGGCCGAACCCATTAAGCTACTCTACGAGCAAATGCCCGACCCGAAGTGGGTGATTGCGATGGGCAGCTGCGCGACCAACGGGGGACCATACTACCGCTCCTACTCTGTCGTGATGGGAGTGGACCACCTGATTCCGGTTGACGTGTATGTGCCTGGATGCCCTCCCCGACCCGAGGCGCTGATGCACGGCATCATGCAGCTCCAGGAAAAGATCCAGATGGACGCCAGGCAGCGTGGCGAGACGTCCTAGGCGAGAGCCGACCATACCGGAGGCTCCAGCAGCGCTCGACGCCACAGGGGAAGCCCTGTCGGCTACGCTGGAGCAGGTGTTTGAAGCCGACCCCGGAATGCAAATCGGCGCCGCCGTCGATGAGGTGACTTTTGCAGTCTCGCCCGACCGCATCTTGGACGTCTGCAACATTTGCAGGACCGACCCGAGATTGGACTTCAACTACTTGCGCTGTCTGTCTGTCGTGGACTACGTCGAGTCCACCGGGGAATTCGAGGTCAACTACCACCTGTACTCACTGGACAAGCGGCACAAAATGGTCGTAAAGACACGCGTGCCCGAGGACCAGCCATCCGTGCCCACGGTGACTGGCGTCTGGGCGGGCGCGAACTGGTACGAGCGCGAGAGCCACGACCTTTTCGGCGTCGTATTCGAGGGACATCCCGAGCTTATTCCCCTGCTACTCTACGAAGGATTCGAAGGCTTCCCAGGTCGCAAGAGCTTCCCGTTCCACGATTACGACGAGTGGTAAAGAGAATAAGCGGCACTACGATCTGCGACAGTTAACTGGACAACAGAAAACTTTATGCAACTCCAGGAACAGCCCACACAACAAGCCGACGCCATTGACCTGATGGTCAACATGGGACCCCAGCACCCATCGACGCATGGCGTGTTCCGACTTGTGATCTGGGTGGATGGGGAGAAGATCGTTCGATCGGTGTCGCATATCGGCTACCTGCATCGTGGATCTGAGAAACTGTGCGAGGGCGAGCAGTACAGCCAGATCATTACGCTGTTCGACAGACTCGACTACGTATCGAACTTCAACTGCGAGCTGGCCATCTGCATGGCCGTAGAAAAGCTGATGGGCCTTGAGGTACCAGAGCGAGCCGAGTACATCCGGGTCATCCTGTGCGAGCTTAACCGAATCGCCAGCCACATGCTCTTCTACGGAGTCTACGGTCTGGACGCCGGTGCGATGACGCCCATCCTCTACGGCTTCCGTGAGCGGGAGCGGGTTCAGGCTCTGTTCGAGGCGGTCACCGGCGCGCGCATGATGCACAACTACATTCGCATCGGGGGCGTCAACGAGGACTTACCTGACGACTTTGGCCAGCGCATGGCTACGCTGATGGATCAACTCGAGCGCGGAATAGAAGAGTGCGACGAGCTTCTGAGCCAGAATGAAATGTTCTTGGCGCGCACCAAGGGCATCGGTGCGATATCGGCAGAAGAGGCCATAGATCTAGGAGTAACCGGACCCGCTCTCAGGGCGTGCGGCATACCGGAGGACGTCCGGGTGTCGGAGCCTTACTCGATCTACGATCGGTTCGACTTTGGCATCCCTGTCGGCACCTACGGAGACTGCTGGGACCGCTACTACGTCCGTATCGAGGAGATGCGGCAATCACTCAGCATCGTCAGACAGGCGATGGAACAGCTCCCCCAGGGCGACATCGCGGCAAACGTCAGAAGGATTGCCCGGCCTCCCAAGGGCGAGGTCTATTTGCGGACCGAGTCGCCCCGAGGCGACTTCGGCGTATTCCTCGTCAGTGACGGAAGCGACACGCCTTACAGGGTAAAGGTGCGCGCGCCGTCGTTCTGCAATCTCCAGGCGCTCCAGGCAATGCTCAGGGATGCCTACATCGCCGACGCAGTGATTATACTGGGGTCGATAGACATCATCCTGGGCGAGGTGGACAGATGACTCCTCTCCAGGTCATCTACTACGCGCTCGGCGCGGCTGCCCTGTTCGGATTCCTGTCGTTCATTGTCCTGGTTCTGACGTGGGCAGAACGCAAGGCGCTTGCGAGAATCCAGATGCGAATGGGACCGATGCGGGTCGGATTTCACGGAACACTCCAGCCGGTCGCGGATGGTATAAAGCTCTTCACCAAGGAAGACATCCTCCCATCCTGGGCTGACCGCAGGGTGTACTGGCTGGCTCCGGTGGCCGTCTTTGTGCCATCGCTCCTCCTGTGGGTCACGTTGCCTATGACCCGCGACCTAGTTCTACGTAATCTCGATCTCGGATTGTTCTACATCACCGCCGTATCCGTGCTGTCTGTCATGGGCCTCCTGATGGCCGGATGGGGATCGGCCAACAAGTACGCCATGCTCGGCGGACTCCGTGCGGCAGGCCAATTGGTGAGCTACGAGATCCCGTTCATCATGGCGATTGTCGGCGTAGCGATGCTGGCGCAATCGCTTGACCTGACTGTCGTCGTAGACGGACAGGCAAACTTCGGATACGCCCTCGTGCAGCCTTTGGGACTGTTTCTGTTCCTGACGGCAGGCCTCGCCGAGCTAGGACGTACGCCTTTCGACATTCACCACGCAGAATCTGAGGTCGTCGGTGGCCCGTTCGTGGAATACAGCGGCGCCCACTGGGCGGCCTTCTTCCTGGCCGAATACCTGAACACGTTCACAATTTCGGCACTGACAGTGCTCCTGTTCTTAGGCGGCTGGAGGTGGCCGGCGATGCCGCTGGAGGGACTTGCACACACTACGCTCTCGCTAGCATGGTTCCTGGTGAAGACGGCACTAGTTATCTGGCTCATCTTCTGGATTCGCGGGACGTTCCCCCGACTGCGCATAGATCAGCTTATGTCCTTCGGCTGGAAGCTGCTCGTGCCCCTGTCGTTCCTGAACATCATCTCAACAGCAATTGTGTTGTTCTACGACTGGCCCCTTTGGAGCCTCACAATCATCTCTCTGGTACTATTGGGTTGCACGGTCTATATCATCTTCAAAAACCCGGGAACGAACATGCGGCGCGACACGGTGCACGTCGTCTCCGCGAGCAGCCTGCGCCGTCAGGAAATTGGATAGTAACTGTGGACTCCAGCCCGTTGCCTGGCAATTGGGAGAGCATATGAACGAGAAATCAGACAAGCTTCTTCGGTTGCAACGCATTTTGCTCGGCCTGAGCGCTGTGTACTTCCTAGTGAGCGTCGCCGGTGTGGCAGCGCAGTTGAAGAAACGATGATAGGTTTCCTGCAAGGGCTCTACATAACGCTGAAGACAGCGCTTCGCAAGCCTGTGACACTCCAGTATCCCGACCCCGACAAACGGCACCAGGTAGCCCAGAGATATATGGGCTTCCCTGCCCTCTTGTGGGACAGTGATGTCCCCGAGCCTTACTGCACCGGGTGTATGGTATGCATCCGTGCCTGTCCGACGCAGTGCATGAGCGCACAGATGACGGACAATCCCAAATTCGCAGAAGACGAGAGTCGTCGTCGCAAGATTATCGAGACATTCGAGATAAATCTTGGCCGGTGTATTCTTTGCGGCATCTGCGTAGACGTCTGCAACTTCGACGCGATCGAGATGAGCCACGAGCACGAGCTGAGCAAGTATCAACGCAACGGCAATCGTGTGGAATTGGATCTGCTGCTGGATATGGGCCGGAAGTACCAGGACGAAACAGGCTGGCTCCCAACGAATCCTACAAAGAACAGCGGAGTACCGGTCAAGAAAGAAGACCGACCTGCCTCGGCCCGTGCGCGTGCCCCTGGAAGGGCTCAACGCGGACAGCCTCCAAGTTTAACTCATGCTCATCCGGTGCCAATCGAACTGCAGCTTAGACAGCGTGGTGGCTCTGACGCCTCCGAAGACGGCAGTTCCAGCGGCTGATGGTTTCGCAATCGCTAGTCCTGTTCTACGTCGCGGCCGCGCTGGTACTCATCGGCGGCCTCGGCGTCGTGCTTACACGGAACATTGTGTACGCAGCTTTCTCCCTGCTTGCTGCCATGCTGGGTGTAGCCGGAGTTTTCCTGCTGATGTTCGCCGAATTCCTGGCCCTGGTTCAGGTGCTTATCTACGGCGGCGCAGTTGTGATCGTAGTGCTATTCTCGCTGATGTTGACACGCATTCAGGATTTCCAACACCTCACAGATCACGATCAGTGGCCTCTGGCGGCGGTCTTTGCTACTGGTGTGTTTGCTCTTCTGACGGCAGCCATTGTTACTACGAGCGTAAAGGTGGTAGAGAGGACGAGCGTCGGCTTTCTGGAGTTGGGAGAGAGCCTATTCACGGACTGGGCAGCGCCGTTCGAAGTGGCCTCACTGGTTCTGCTGGTAGCGCTAATCGGCTCGATCGTACTAGTCAGGACCAGTGGTGACCGCGATTGATCGAACTCGCACATCTCCAGGTCCTTGCGGCTGCTCTGTTCTCGATAGGCTTGTATGGCGTGCTCGCGCGCAGGAGCGCCGTCCTGATCCTGATGTCTATCGAGCTCATGCTGAACGCCGTCAACATCAACCTGATCGGATACGCTACATTCGTCGACTTTGGTGAGGCGCAGCGGGCGCTTGGGCAGGTATTGATCGTGTTTGTCATCACTGTGGCCGCCGCTGAGTTGGCGCTGGCCATCGCGATCATATTGAGACTGTACCGCAATCGGAGTTCCGTAAACGTGGACCAGATCAACTCTCTCCGGTGGTAGCCAGCACTTGGACACCCCTTGGTCAACAGGGTATTGCCAACCTGAATGAATGACTGAAATCATAGGTACAAATTGGGCATGGGTAATACCCGCACTTAGCGCGGGTGCATTCTTCGTAGTTTTCCCTTGTCGCCGACATCTGCCACTCCAGGGCGCTCCCCTGTCGATTGCAGCAATTCTCCTGGGATTCGTGCTGTTCTGGTTTGTACTGGCAGACCTGTTGACCTCAGGAACAGCAGAGCTCAGCATCCGTTGGCTGAGTGTCGGCGAGACCACGCTGACCTGGGGGGTAAGTGTCGATCAGATCTCCGTCACGATGTTGGGTCTGGTCACCTTCGTCGCCCTGCTGGTGCAAGTCTACTCGCTTGGCTACATGAAGCACGACGGCAAGTACGACCCCGGTCTGGGAAGGTACTACGCGGTCCACTCGCTGTTCGTCGCGGCAATGCTGGCGCTGGTCCTGGCCGACAACCTCGTGTTCCTGTACATCACCTGGGAGTTGGTCGGGCTCGGCTCCTATCTACTCATCGGATTCTGGTACGAGCGGCGGACTGCGGCAGAGGCGGCCAAGAAGGCGTTTATCACGACTCGAATTGGAGACGTGGGCCTACTCATTGGTATCGTCCTCCTCTTCAGGGCCACAGGTACGTTCGACATCTCCACGCTGATTCACATCGCACAGAACGGCGGCATCGAACAGGGAACATTGAACGCGGCCATGCTGCTGATTTTCCTCGGTGCAATGGGCAAGTCCGCACAGGTGCCGTTCCACGTGTGGCTCCCCGACGCCATGGAGGGCCCGACGCCGGTTAGCGCTCTTATACACGCGGCGACCATGGTCGCCGCCGGTGTCTATCTTGTTGCCCGCATGATGCCGATGTTCGAGTTGACCCCAACAGTGCTCGTCGTGGTGGCATCTGTAGGCGTTGTGACTTTCGTGTTCGCGGGAACGATCGCATTGGTCGTCACCGACATCAAGCGGGTACTGGCCTACTCAACTGTGAGTCACCTGGGACTGATGATGCTCTCCCTTGGAACGGGCGGCGTTGGCGCGGCGCTGTTTCACCTCGTAGCCCACGGCGCCGCCAAGGCAATGCTGTTCCTTGGAGCAGGCAGCGTGATGCACGCTATGGACGAAGAGACCGACATACGCAATATGGGCGGTCTCAGACGCCGGATGCCGATCACGGGCTGGACATTCGCTATCGGAGCCGCATCCCTCGCGGGAGTCATCCCGCTAGCTGGATTCTTCACTAAGGACGAGGTGCTGCTCCGAGTTCTGGAGCACCGCCATCCGGTGTTCATCGTAGCGGCCCTGGTGGGCGTATTGCTGAGTGCGCTATACATGGCCCGTCTGACGTTTTACACGTTCTTCGGCGAACCGAGGTCGGACCATAACGAGGTACACGAATCTCCTCGCGTCATGACACTGCCCTTGCTGCTGCTGGCCGTCCCTGCTGTTGGAGTAGGCCTTCTGGCGTTCGGGTTTGGGGCCGGCTTCAACGGGTTCGCAACCTTCATCGACGGGCACGGCAAGTTTCACCTGAACGTCTGGCTCAGCGTCATCTCGCTCGTCCTCGCCAGTGTAGGGCTGTGGATTGGCTGGGCAGCATACGTCCGCGTCACTATCTCCACCGAGAAAGTAATCAGTCGACTGCCGACTGTACACAGAGTGCTTGCCGCAAAGTACTACGTCGACGAACTGTACCAGTGGGTAATCGACCGTATCGTGCTGGTACTTGGCCGCCTTGTCGCGACGTTTGATCGAGTTGTGGTGAACGATACCGCGGTTGACGGCTCTGCTGACAGTGTCAAGAGCTCCGGTTTTCGCATTAAGTTCATGCAGACCGGAAGGATCCACAACTATGGTATGGCAATGGCGGCAGGCGTCATTGCTCTGTCCCTGATCTGGTGGATCATTCAGACCTAGAATGATCGGATTCCATTCATACGCCCTGTTTTTGCTGATAGTGCTGCCCCTGGTCGGAGCAGGAGTGATTCTGGTCACTCCGGGTACCAAGGTGAAGACGGTCCGGCTGGCGGCGACGACGACCGCCCTGCTGACCTTGCTCCTGTCAGCCTACGTGTTCCTGGCCTACGACCACTCCAACGGAGGCATTCAGTTCGAGCGAATCTGGCAGTGGCTGTCCATGCCCGGTCCCTGGCCTCTTGGCGACCACGCCGTCACGCTCCATCTCGGAATCGACGGCATAGCCGCGCCTATGGTCCTGCTGACGGGCATAGTTCTGTTCACAGGTGTTCTGGTGTCGTGGAACATCGGAGAACGGGCGAAGGACTACTTCGTACTGTACCTGCTTCTTCTGTCAGGCGTGTTCGGCGTGTTTGTCACGCTCGACATGTTCTTTTTCTTTTTCTTCTACGAGTTGGCCGTGCTGCCAATGTACCTGCTCATAGGAGTTTGGGGCAGCAGCTCGAAGTTCCCGACATTCAGCCGCGCCAAGGAATACGGCGCGATGAAGTTGATGATCTACCTGGTCGCTGGCAGCGTGCTGATCTGGATTGCTCTGCTCGCAATCTTCGTCGAGGGAGGTCTGGGCACATTTGACATCGTTGCTCTCCAGGAGGTCACCTTCCCAGATGGCTTCCAGCGTGTCTTCTTCCCGTTCCTGATGGTTGGTTTCGGTGTGTTGGCCGGACTATGGCCATTCCACACCTGGTCGCCGGATGGACACGTGGCAGCACCGACGGCGGTGAGCATGGTCCATGCCGGCGTGCTGATGAAACTTGGAGCGTTCGGGATCATTCGCATCGGGATGATGCTGTTGCCCGAAGGCGCGCAGGCCTGGATGCCCGTGCTCATCGGCCTGGGCACCGTAAACGTCCTGTATGGAGCATGGTCCGCCGTCGGCCAGAACGACCTGAAGTACGTCATCGGGTACTCCAGCGTGAGTCACATGGGTTACGTCCTGATGGGCATTGCAACGCTCAACCCGCTGGGACTCAGTGGCGCTGTACTCCAGATGTTCAGCCACGGGGTCATGACCGCCCTATTCTTCGCCGTGGTCGGCGCCGTATACGACAGGACACACACCCGCGACATCTACACACTCGACGGACTCGCAAAGCGAATGGGATTCACGGCCACGATGTTCGCAATCGCTGGGCTGGCTTCCCTAGGGCTGCCCGGACTCAGCGGCTTCGTGGCGGAGCTGCTGGTCTTCCTCGGACTGTTCCAGACTTACCCGATTCTCGGAATACTTGGGATCATTGGCGCGGCGATAACAGCCGTGTACATACTCAGGTTGCTGGCAAGAGTTTTCTTCGGGCCGATGGGTGAGCAATGGGAGGGCCAGACCGACGCAAACGGACTCGAAAGAGTATCGACGCTGGTACTTGCAGGGTTCATTCTGCTAGTGGGCCTATTCCCGTTTCCTTTCATCCGCGTGATAGAGAGCGGGGTATTCGAGGTCCTGGCCAGGTTCGGAGACGTGGGATGAGCAATAACTTCCTGCTGCTCCTCCCAGAATTCATGGCAACCGGACTGGCGTTTGTCGTGCTGACGCTCGACTTCGTCACCGGCAGAGACAGGAAACACTGGCTGGGTTACGTCGCTGCCGCCGGGTTGGCGGTCACTCTCGTAGTCATGCTTGCCTACCAGTGGAACACGACGGACAGCCTGTACGACGGCCTGATCTCGATAGACGGCTACTCCCTGTTCTTCAGAGCGGTATTTCTCGTGATGGGCATCGTGGTCATCTTGTCGTCCATCGAGTACGTGCGCAGGAACCTGGAGTATCCGGGCGAGTACTACGCGATCCTGGTCTTTGCCGTCGTTGGAATGATGCTCATGTCAGCATCGAGGGAGCTGCTGACAGCGTACATCTCCCTGGAACTACTAAGCTTCAGCCTCTACGTGCTGGTGTCATTCGACCGCTACAACCCAAAGTCAAACGAGGGCGGAACTAAATACATCCTATTGGGAGCAGTCTCATCCGCTCTACTACTTTTCGGCATCAGCCAGATCTTCGGGCTGACCGGAACTACGAGATTCGATGAGATTGGGAGTGCCCTTGGTGTAGCCCGTGAAATAAGCCCCGGGGTCCTGGTCGGGCTCGTACTGATAATCGCTGGACTCGGATTCAAGGTTGCGGCGGTACCATTCCACATGTGGGCCCCAGACGCATACGAAGGCGCCCCCATTCCTATTACTGCGTTCCTGGCAGTGGCGTCCAAGGCTGCCGCCTTCGCGCTAGCTCTAAGGTTCTTCGCGGAGTCGCTCATACCGGCCATCGCAGACTGGCAGCTCATTCTGGCGATCATGGCGGCTCTTACTATGACCGTCGGCAACCTGGCCGCCCTTGCGCAGACCAATCTCAAGAGATTGCTTGCCTATTCGAGCATCGGCCATGCGGGCTACCTGTTGATGGGACTCACCGCTTTGGCGGCAGTGGGGCCGGACGGCGACATTCAGACACAGCTGTCGCACCTTGCGTCCAACGGTCTGATGCTCCACCTTGTCGCATACGGTGTCACGAACTCCGCCGCGTTCCTGTGTTTAGCGGCGTTCTACAACGAGACCGGCAGGGACAACATACCCGACCTCGCCGGCGCGGCGCAGCGTGCGCCTTTCCTGTCGATGGTGCTTGCATCATCCTTGTTCTCGCTGGCAGGGCTACCGTTCTTCGCCGGCTTCGTGAGCAAATTCTACCTGTTCAGCGCGGTTGCGGCCCAGGGCCTGCTGTGGCTGGCTGGACTGGCTATCTTCACGAGCCTGATATCACTGTACTACTACCTTCAGGTGCTGCGACAGATGTATATTGAAGAGCCGAATGACGCAGGCGCGATCCGCGTTCCGAGAGTCACGGTAGGACTGCTGGGAGCATTGCTGGCAGGTATGGTAATGCTCGGCGTGTATCCTGCGCCTGTCATGGATGCGATTCAACATGCGAGCGAGGCGTTGTTTGCGGCTATCGGCTGATAGCTTGAGAATATGAGATCAATACGGATAGTCAGAGGAGTGTAATGGAGATCGAGAACGAATACTCTAGTGGGATGGTGGTAATCGCTCACGCGGACGATGCTGAGTATGGCTGCTCAGGCACCGTCGCCAAACTGTGCGCAGAGGGCTGGGAGATGACCTACGTCCTATGCACAGACGGCAGCAAGGGCAGCTCCGACAGGGAGATAAGCGAAGCGGAGTTGTCAGCGATACGCCGCGAGGAGCAGATCAACGCGGGCAAGGTGTTGGGCCTCAAAGACGTGGCATTCCTGGGGCACCCGGACAGCTACTTGGAGCCGACACTGGACGTCCGTCGTGACATCGCCCGCGAGATTCGCAGGCACAAGCCCGACGTCGTGATATGCCAGTATCCTTTGCGCGTCCTTGACGGCGGCTGGGGAGTCGGACATCCAGACCATCTCGCGGCGGGAGAAGCGACGCTTGCAGCCGTGTTCCCCACAGCGCGGGACCACATGACATTCCCCGAACTGCTCGACGAGGGATTCGAACCGCACAATGTCGCCGAGGTCTGGATCATGGGCCACCCGGAGCCGGACGTTATCATAGACGTAACCGACCACATGGTGACGGCAGTCAAGGCGCTGGCGGAGCACACGACACAGACGGGTGGGAGCCCCTACAAAGAACTCCTCCCCCGAATGCAAGAGTGGCGCCGCCACGGCTCCGTCGGCAGCGGGATGCTGTACTCGGAGTCGTACAAGAAGATTTCGTTTCGGCGGTAAGGCTCGGGGCAAATAGCCGCCTCTAATTGACACCAGAAGCAGCTTAGTCATACACTTAGCTAAACACTTCCCGAAAGAGGTAGTCATGCTGACCGTCAACGTTCACGAAGCCAAGACGCATCTGTCGCGTCTGTTGGCGCGGGTCGAAGCCGGTGAGGAAGTCGTGATTGCCCGCAACGGGAAGCCGGTGGCACGGCTGGTCGAGTGCAGACCCCGGGGCAAGCCGCGGTTCGGCTCATGGAGGGGCCGTATAGCCCTAGACGACAGCTTCTTCGAACCGCTTCCAGAAGAGGAGTTGTCCGCGTGGGAGGGTTGATCGTTGCGGCTCCTGCTCGACACCCACGCGTTCATATGGTGGCTTGCCGGAAGCGAACGGTTGCCGCAATCTGCCCGTCGTACGATAGTCGATGAAGCGAACGAAAAGCTGGTCAGCGCGGCGTCGGCTTGGGAGATCACCACAAAGCACCGTCTCGGCAGACTTCCGAGCGCGGAGGCGGTCGCCCTCGACGTTGCCGGCGCCATAGCGAGTCAGGGCTTTGACGAACTGGCGATAACCGTGGATGACGCGGCACTAGCCGGTTCGCTGCCTGGTTCTCATCGTGATCCGTTCGACAGAATGCTCATAGCGCAGGCGTTAGTGGGCAACCTGGTGCTCGTTTCAAACGAACCGCTCTTCGATCAGTACGGTGTTCGACGTCTCTGGTGATCCGACCGTTGACGGGTATACACATAAGGTTGGTTGAAGTCGAGGGCGGAATTCAGCACGGAAGTGGCGGAACAGCCAGGGAGATGCGAGGGCATGGCCAGAACTGCTCGATCAGAGAGAGTCCCCCTGAAAATGCGGACGAAGTTCGATGAAATCGTGGTTCTCACCGATAAGTTCTGCAATGAGCGCCTGAACGATGAGTACCGCCAACTGGTGCGTGAAGCGACCGCGGCCCTGTGTAGGAAGCGTCCATCCCCCTTGGCGAAAGGGCGAATCGACATCTGGGCGTGCGGGATAGCGTTGGCGGTGGGGTCGGTGAACTTTCTGCACGACCGAAGCCAGGACCCTCACGTTAGCTCCTCTGAGGTTTGTGATGCATTCGGCGTCAAGCAGAGCACAGCAGGAAACAAGTCCAGAACCATCCGAGACGCGCTCGACATGGGGCAGTTTGATCCTGGCCGGTGCCTACCAAGTCGACTGGACAAGCATCCGCTGGCATGGTTGATTCAGGTGAATGGACTGATGGTGGATGCCCGCTACGCGCCCAGAGAGGTACAGGAGATCGCTTTCGAGAAGGGGTTCATACCATACGTTCCCAGCGAACGATAGGAGATACACCCGGCGGCACGTCCCGAGTGAGCGCCAAAATACGTGCGTAGTGTCGTCTAGTCAGACTTGGCACTGGTTCTGTCTGACATCCACGTTGAGTACACGCCCGGATATCTTCACTTCACCTTTATGTATATGAGTTGAGTTGCTCTGTTGTTGGGTCTTTTTTTCTTTTTTCTATCTACGTATGGGGACCGTGACTGCCCATCTAGGAAGCGATCAAGTCCCAGAATGTAGTGCTGTTATCCCCTCTTTCTGACTTGGGCACCTGTACTGATACGAATTCGTTTTGACTACGCCGCCAATTAGTCCGACCACTCTTCATACACATGTTACGAGGTACCAATCCCAACTTCGTCATTCCCGCGAAAGCGGGAATCCAGAGCCATGCGCACATATATGGCGACATCACAGCGAATTAGTATGAGTTATTCTGAGCCATAAAGTCTATCGGTGTGTAACTGGACGTCACTCTCCTCAGCCGCCCTGTGCAGAGGTGTGTAGCCTTGACATTCCTCGGGATTAACGTCAGCGCCAACAGCTATGAGGAGTCGCACAGTTTCAAGATGGCCCATCTTGGCTGCCTCGTGCAAGGGTGTCTTACCATATTCCTCTGTAATCCCAGGCAGGTCTCCGGGTCTAGGCCTGAACGCATTTGACAGAAAAACTGCTATTCATGCCGAGATTACGATCCTATCTATCACCAGATCCAACAGTGATTGCTCAGATATATCCAATCCTTCGGATGCTCTGCTCACAGATCTGTAACTTTGAATACCTTTAATACAAGTCCGACAGCATCAAAGCCGGCTATGCCGGGTACGTCCAAGTCAATATCGATATCGACAAGGTAAAGAAATATTCCCAATACTACGAGAACCACTCCGAACCACTGTAACATGTCCATGTTAGTACGCTCCGTATGTGGTAAATAGATAAACCAGCAGGCAACGAAAGAATGTCTCCTAGCTTTCCAACACGTTCAGCAGGCAACCTTCTCTTGCCTCTACCCTGTAGAGGGTCCTGAGTTCCCTGCGAGTAAATGATCGGATCGCCGTTCCAGCAGCACCTGTGGGTAATACCAATTCGTTCTGACTATGCCGCAAATAGCATGGCCAGCGCCCCCCGTCCGTCATTCCGGCGAAGGCCGGAATCCAGAGAGTCCGATCAGCGAGAATACGGCGGCATTACACGAAATTGGTATAATTCGGATCATGTAAGGGAGGGATGTTCATATGTTGTCCCTCAAAGCCTTCGTCACCACCGCTGGCGACATGGGCAGCTCCGTGAGCCGCACTCCAGTAGCGTCATAGATCGCGTTGGCGATAGCCGCCATGGGTGGGACTATCGACACTTCGCCGACGCCCCGTACCCCGTAGGGGTGGCCCGGATTCGCGACCTCGACGATCACCGTGTCGATCATGGGCAGATCAAGACTCGTGGGCATGCGGTAGTCCAGGAACGTCGAGTTCTGCATCGTACCGTCCTGGCCGAAGTAGTACTCCTCGTTGAGCGCCCATCCGATGCCCTGCACCGCTCCGCCTTGAATCTGTCCTTCCACGTAGCTGGGATGAATCGCCTTGCCCGCGTCCTGGAGCGCGGTGAAACGAAGTATCTCGACCTTGCCGGTTTCTGGGTCCACTTCGACATCCACGACATGCACCGCGAAAGCGTTTCCGACCCCTCCTGGATTTACTGTCGCCCTGCCGACAATCGGCCCCCCTGTACCGTTGAGCTGTCCCGCCAGGTCCTTGAAGGCAATACTCAGTTCAGTATCCTGGCGGTGCCTTAGGGTGGTCCCCTCGTATTCGACATCACCTGGGTCCACATCCCAGATGCGTGCGGCGCGCTCGATCAACTGGACCTTTGCATCCTGGGCGGCTTCGTAACAGGCATGACCCATCTTGAACGTAACTCCGCTCCCCCCCGCGCCGGAGCTATAACCTATGGAATCGGTATCCACGATTGCGGGACGCACGTCATCTACAGGTATCTGGAGCACTTCTGCGACGTGCATGGCCATTGCTACCCTGCTGCCGCCTACGTCCGGTGAGCCTTCGATCAGGCTGACCGTACCGTCTGGATTGATCGACGCGACTGCCGATGCCGGTCCAGATCCATTGAACCACGCACCACCCGCAACACCGCGCCCCCGTAGCTTGCCCTCGAGCTTGCTCTGCACGTGAGGATGCTCACGCGCAGCCTCCAGAATCTCCTGGTTTCCGATGCGCTGGAATCTTGGGCCGGCCACTTGTCGCGTGCCCTCTTTGGACGTGTTGATAAGGCGAAGTTCTATGGGGTCGATGTCGAGCTCGCGGGCAAGCTCGTCTATGGCCTGCTCAGCGGCAAATGCAGCCGCCGGGGATCCTGGAGCCCTGTATGCAGCCGACTTCTGCTTGTTTACCAGCACGTCCACACCCTCGACGAGTGCATTCGGGATGTTGTACGGCGCGAACATGGTCCTGCATCCCGAGGCCACAGGCGACCCTGGAAAAGCCCCAGCCTCGTACGTGAGATGAGCCTCAGCCGCGGTGATCGCGCCAGACGCGGTCGCGCCAATCTTGACCATGATATGAGTTCCCGACGTGGGGCCGCTGCCTACGAATACCT
>DAOUHG010000120.1:0-4242 GCA_034428835.1 Dehalococcoidia bacterium | reverse complement strand
CCTTCCCTTCGGGACACACGAGATGGTCTCCATGGAAGGTGAACCCCCTCTGGGCAACAACGCTGTTGTCCTGGTTTGGATGGATGGGTATATAGGCGGTGATGCCCAGCTCATCCAGCCTCTTTCTCAGGCGTCCCGCGCTGTACCCTGTGTCGCCCGCCCTTGACAGATCTGGACCTGGTGCAGATGCTCAAGTCGAGCTAGGACCTAAACGAGCGTCTGACGGTGGCTCAGCCGTCGCCAGGGGCGCGGTCCTGGTGGAAACTCTGGTGACGGTGAGCTGGGCACGTCCCTTGGTGCCAGAAGAGAAGCTTGGGGGTTCGTGGCGCACCTAGGTTGCTCGTTGCCTGGCTTTCCAATAGAGCGCCAATTTACAATGGTGGTATAGTATGCGGCGCACCGAACATGTTCCGTGACGCTTAGGCAGTGTTGCAAAGAGATAGGGCTTTGATATGGAACTTACAAAAGATCTGCAAAAGCTGCGCCAATCAGATCCTGACATCGACTACATCATGAAGGTCTTCGAGGAGGCCGATAAGGTGTATAAGCAGGCAGAAATCGCGATGGGCCAGAGAGTGGCGGATACTTCTTCGCCTGTGGCGTCGACCAGGGTGGCCGTTACTTTCGAGCCCGACATCAGCGCGGGAGAGCAGTCGTCCGTCTGGAAACAATAGGGACAATATGTCAAACCTTTAGAAGGTAGGCTTGCGATAGTAGAAATCCCTGATCCACTGCCCAAGTCCTATGGTGAGCTACAGATCTTTCTGCATCAATCTGACTTCACCAACCTATTTGACTTGCGCTTAGAAACATTCCGGCGAATAGAGGCACTAAATAAACGGCCTTTACTATGCTATGTATCCCAGACCGAGGACGCTCCTCAAGGAGCACGTACATCTATAGGTGATGGTGATCTGACAGGCTTTGTCGATCTGATCAACTCAGTCAATGGCGATGAGGCCGACATCTTCATTGTTTCCAACGGTGGGTCGGCAGAGGCTACTGAAAGAATTGTCCAGCTGTTGAGAGACCGATTCAGGGATCTTCGGTTTATCATTCCGAAGAACGCGTACAGCGCGGCTACCTTGATGTCCTTCTCTGGAAACAGGATTTTAATGCTCCCTGAAGGTACGTTAGGACCGATCGATCCCCAGTTGAACGGCGTACCTGCCAGGGCGATCCTTCGTGCCTTCGAGACTCTGGAGAAACGATTAGCGAGAGAAGGGGCACAAGCTCTCACGGCCTATGTGCCGCTGCTTCAGAAATACGACCTGCATCTACTTGAGCAATGTAGAAGTGCTCAGCAGCTGTCCGAAGAACTGGCCCGAAAGTGGCTCTCGAAGTACGCGATGAGGAAGTCGAGTAAGGGAGAGATAGACAGGGCCATCGAATTCTTCGTCAATTGGGACCTGCACAAGAGTCACGCACGGAGCATCAGTGCAACTGCGGCCCAGAACGCTGGTGTTCCAGCTATTATTCTCAAGGGCAGAAGGGCTGATCTGGTTCGGAGCCTCTCTCACCAGTATGAGTTTTTCTTCGACAAGTCGCCCTTCTTTAAGGTCTTTGAGAATTCTGAAGGCATAGCTTGGGGTCGCCAACAGTTTTCACAGGTGCTTAATATCCCAATTCCCTCACCCGGGGGTTTGCCGCCTGCTCCTGATCAGGACGAAGCTGGCAAGTCATCAGGTTGAGCCTGTCTTATGAGCTGGGTGGTCCTTGATCATCCTCAACCTTGTGACCGGTTCCTTGACTATCACTTCGGCTGAGAAGGAGTATCGACTTATGTCCGAAGGGGAAGATGGGTATCGTCACCGGCGAAAGTGATTGTCGTTTTTGATGCGGTAGTCCAACGCATCTAGCCTCGCTATAGGACTTTTGCACGCCAGGAGAGCACCCACTTCACATAACGTAAATAGGGCGAAACAGGTGACATCTATGCTGGTCAGTTCCACTGACATTTATCCTGAACTTCGACTCCCTTGACCCTATGCCGGGATCCCCGATTTAGCCTCTTCAGCTAGGGAAGTGCAAAGGTGCACATTCCCTGCCGTCGATTCCGCACTCGCGAGAATCTACTTCAGGGCAGGCCGGGGCGCCGTGCCAGACGCAGAGAGTCGAGGCAGTCAGAACGCGTTTCGCAATTTGCGGCCGGGGAGTGCCGACAGTGGTGTCGTCACGCCCAAGGTCGTCCTGTCAGTGATAGGCTACTCTGGAACCATGTACAGCGCATGGAGGGAGTCGTGGCGGCCAGGGTAGACGACGCATAATGAGATATCTCGTAACGGGCCTGACAGTCGCTCTGGTCGTTGCCGGACTCTGGGGGTCTGACAGCCTTGCCAACGCGCAGAGTACTTGTGCCACCCTGGGCGCGGTCTCACCCGCCAATACGACGCTGGTGTCCGACTGCGAGACGCTGCTCGATGCCAGAGATGCCCTGGCGGGAACTGCGTCGCTGAACTGGGCCGCGGACACTCCAATCGAGAGCTGGGACGGCATCTCCGTGGGTGGAACGCCACTGCGCGTCACCGACATATCTCTGGCTGAAAGAGGCCTGACCGGCACGATGCCCCCGGAGATGGGCGACCTGTCCAGCCTGACAGGACTGAACCTCAGCAGAAACCAGTTGACCGGGTCGATACCCAGCGAACTGGGCAATCTCTCCAACTTGGAATGGCTGGGCCTCCTGGGTAACCAGTTGAGTGGATACATACCACCTGAGTTGGGCGACCTCTCCAACCTGACGGTGCTGGATCTCACCACAAACCAGTTGACCGGGACGATTCCCTCACAACTGGGCAGTCTCTCCAACCTGAAGAGGCTGGAACTCTACGGCAACCAGCTGAGCGGTACGACCCCTGCGGAACTGGGCAGTCTCTCCAACCTGATGGTGTTGAACCTCAGCAGCAACCAGTTGACCGGGACGATTCCCTCACAACTGGGCAGGCTCTCCAACCTGACGGTGCTGTACCTCGGCGGTAACCAACTGAGCGGTACGATCCCTGCGGAACTGGGCAGTCTCTCCAGCCTCAGGGTGCTGTCCCTCCGCGGTAACCAGTTGACCGGTACGATCCCTGCGGAACTGGGCAGTCTCTCCAACCTGGAATTGCTGTACCTCGACGGCAACGAGCTGAGCGGTACGATCCCTGCGGAGCTGGGAAATCTCTCCAACCTGACGTGGCTGTCCCTCAACGACAACCAGCTGAGCGGGTGCATTCCTGAAGGGCTGCGAGATTTGCCGGAGGGTGACCTCGACCAGCTTGGTCTGCCGTTCTGTGGTCCAACGACAGTAACCGTAAGCATCACCGCCACGAGCACCCAGGTGAGGATCGACTCGCCGGTCCCCGTGACGGCCGCGTTCAGCGAGCCTGTCTCCGGCTTTACAATTGAGGACATCAGCGTGGTCAATGGCTCAGCCGGCAGCCTTGTCGGCAGCAGCGGCGACTCGGTCTATACCTTCGATGTGACGCCGAACGCCATCGGTATCGTCACCGTGCAGATTGCTCATGGGGATGCGTCTGCGAACCTATCATTGGGTATACCCTACGACGACGATGGGGACGGCGCAATTAACCGGGCTGAGGTAATCACAGCCATCGGCGATTACCTATTCAGTGGCCTCCTCACAAGGGACCAGGTCATAGCCCTGATCAGCCTCTATCTCTTCGGATGAAAGTCTCACTCTGACAGTAATGGCTGGGAGTCCAAGGCATACGCGCTTTGAGCAACAGATCCGACCCTCAGCCTCTCCGGCCCGCCCAGGTTGACATAATCTAAATAGGACGAACCATTCCCGACATGGCGAAATCGGCTCTGGGTGTTTGCCGACAGCAAGGGCCGGGTCAGCCGTCACTTCCCCACCACGTACAGGCAGGGGGCATGTCTTTCCCAAGTGGCGGGGCGCGCCGCCCGGCCTGACGGAATCCGGCGACACTGGTGGCACCTTCCCAACCACCGCAGATGTGTCCTGACACACATGACTGGACGCTGCAGTCCGCGCATCAGCCACTTCCCGGTCGGCCGGGGCGGTGTTTCCCACTCGGACGTCACCTAGTGGGAAATTCAGGTCCCTGACAGCCTGTTGCATGGCGCGGGCACGCTGCCCTCTGCATCATTTGGACGCCCGCAAGAGGCGCCGGATGGCACTCCCGCTGCCGCAGGATGGCGCCAAGTACCTTGAACAGGATGCACCGCAACACAAGGACCAATGCGGCCCAGAATCGTCTGATAGATAGGGAGTCAGAC
>DAOUHG010000119.1:0-2265 GCA_034428835.1 Dehalococcoidia bacterium | reverse complement strand
TGAAGTTCCCCATGCCAGGCTTTCGACCCGGACGTCTGGGCTTGTCGGTCCGCCCACCCTTGGAGAACGGCGCCGCCTGACGCTTGCCGGACCTCTGGGCGGCGGCGAGTTGCCTGCGCAACTCCTTGATCGTCGCCGTCAGACGCGCAACCTGATCTTGCTGTCGGCTGACCAAGGCGATCAGCTCCCCGTGTTCACAGGGTGGAGGGTCTCTGTCTGTACACATAGCCGGAGTATAAGAATATGCCCGGCCTACCGCAACGCCTCACCCGAAGCCGCTAATCAATTACCATGGATGCTTTGGTAGTTGGTGATGTGGACCTTTGTGAGTTTCACGTCTGTCTCCCTCAATTTGAATGGATCACAGCCGGTATCCAGGGGGACTCAGCATATATTGGCGCCCACGACTGCGACGAGGCTCAAGGCCAGACTCCTATGAGGTCACTGCTCACCTAACACGTAGGCACGACCATCTTGGGAACGGGCGACAGATCAAAATCAGGGCATCTGAGCCAGTCGCATCGCGAGTCAGACCCGATTCCAGATGACTAATATAGATCATCGCAGTTGCATAGGATTCCTACGACCTGTTCGAGCCCACGATGCGCCTGGTGGTTCTTCTGGCTGGGATGCGTTCGCATGAAGACGCTTATTCTCATGAGATTACAGCTCGGCAGAAGTGGTTGACATAAATTATCACCAATCACCCCAGTTCTCCGACCGCCAGACAACTACCGGGGTTAGTCGTCTGCGGACTTCGTACTCCGAATCACCCAGCAGGTTCCCACTGTTCAGCAATTCAACCAAGTGCACCACCACGCCCGCAATCGCCAATAGGTTGTAGCCAGCCTCCGCTGGTAGAGGCGAGTTAGGATGATTTGTCCTATCTCGGAACTCTTGCCAGACCAATTGCTCGCGCTTCACGTAGTCTTCGACATCTATCATCGCTCGATGTTCCATGGGAATCGAATCCATCATCTGAGATACTTGACCGCAGCGCGCTGCTAGGTCTTCAAGCTCCCTGAATACATGGTAAAGCGATCCGTATGAATCGACCCCGCTTTCATAGTCGTCCAGCCGGCGTGACCGATCAATGATGAAATCGCGCGACTCTGCGTAGGTTGGTCTCCGACACTGTTGGCCACTCGCACCAAACCGACTAGGATGCCTACGCCATTGTTCCACAATAGCTGTGACTGTTTTTTGAGCCATGATCCAGAGGTCGTCCACAGCCTGTCTTTCGGAAACAGTACGCCCCATTGCGGCAATTTCGTCCGGGGAGGCAATTCGAGTGGAACTACCATCTCTGAGGTAGACAGTTGCTGCCTTCAGCCTTCCATAGTCATTCTTGATATAGACAGGCTTAGGTTGAGTGGGGATCCATAGCACTCCAATTTCCTTACCCTCGGTCGCAAACGAGAAGTAACTGAACATCGCAGCCTTATTGGTCTTGCTCGTGACGAACTGATGTAGATTGGCGTCATCAAGATGATCGTGAACGCCAAGCACCCAGCTTCGCCCGACCTTCGCCTCTGACACACCGATCAGAATGTACGCGTCTCGAGCCCGCGAACTGTTAACGAAGGCAAGTATATCCTTCAGCAATTCGCCTTTGTCATCCTCGTCTGCCCCGTTGAACCTGTACTGTTCTCTCTTGAAGTCAAGAGCAGGCCCTTCTGTCGTATTGAGGAGTGTTTCGAGCGTCGCGCTGTCGAAGTTCATAGCGCAATCCTTTCAATTCGGACGTGTCTATGTCGTCGGACACACCCGCAAGAGCGACCAGTTCGGCTTGCTAGTCTACAGTCAACTCACCAACCCTCGGAGACTCACCTTCTTGCAAGAGTCCAGATTGTGAGGCAATTCCCACTCCACTCGGCCCCGGACTCTCCAGCATCGCTCACCCTTTCGACGACAGAGCCATCTGCATGATATTTTCCTGAGATCTCCCGCAGGAGGACCACTGTCTCCATTCAACAGGATGCAGGGCATTCTTTCCAACGAGGCACATAGTCAGGATACAATCACCTGGCAGATCTGAGGCTAGCCACCCAGCCACACGGAGTGAAGAGAACTGACTTGCCGGGCCACCTGTTCACAGACTACTTTCTGACAGACGGGATACGAGCCACGGCCGAGTGGCGGACCCTGGTGTCGGCCGATGAATTCACCGCTTTCAGGGACAGTGTCCGCCAGCGGTACGAAACCCTGAACCATTTCGACCAGCCGAACGAGGCAGTCACCGAGCAGGAGCTGATCTATCCTGTG
>DAOUHG010000118.1:0-14966 GCA_034428835.1 Dehalococcoidia bacterium | reverse complement strand
CGTTCGCTGTCGTGATAGATCGTCTGGTTGGCGACTCTGGTCTCATCGTCGACGCCGAAGTCGTGGCCCGTGTTCGGGTTGCGATCGAACTGCGGGAAATTGCTGCTGGAGACCTCCACGCGAATCTGGTGGCCCTTCAGAAAGCGGTTACTGGTCGACCATAGATCGATGGTGTACTCGTAAACTTCGCCTGGCTCCAGCAGCGTCGGCTCCTCCCAGGAGTCCCGATACCTGGCGCGGATGATGCCCTGTGCGACGTTGTACGCTACTCCGGTCGGTCCGACATCCACGAGCTTGGCGGTGAAGTCGGTATCTGGTGCGTCCGACGCTGCGTACAGCGTCATGCTCACCGGCCCAGTCACCTCGACGTCCTGTTCGAGCGGCGGGGTAGTGTACACCAGCACATCAGGCCGCCACTCCACCTGCTGCTGGTCGCGCGGACCCATCGATACCGGCGTCAACTCTTCTCCGCAGCAGGTGCTTCCGCCGACAGTCATCACCGGATGGTTCGGGTCGTACACGAACTGGTCCGGCGACTCGCCGTCCGGCGCTGCCGTGTCGAGTGTCCCGTCGCCGAACAGCGAGTTGGCGTTGCCGCCGCTGTGCAGGTAGTACGAAGTGTACTGCGTCCCCGGTATGGGCCAGTCGGACGCTGTCCGCCACTCGTTCGCGCCCATGACGAAGACGTTGACGGGCGGCTCACCGGCGACACCGTTGTCGATTCCCTTGAGCCAGTAGTCGAACCAGCGCAGGTGCTCGTTCAGAAGGTCGAGCTTGACCGTGTCTCCAAAGTCGACATCACCGGTAACTGTCTCGGTCCCAGCGGCGCCGAGGCTGTGTATCCACGGGCCGATGACCACCTTCTGATTGCTCTTGCCGGGCTCCATTCCGCCCTTTCTGACGCCCATGAAGTTGTTGAGCGTGCCCTGGAGGAAGACATCGAACCAGCCGCCCATGCCGTAGGTCGGCACGTTGATGTCGTGGTATCGTTCCTCGACCGGTCTCATGCCCTTCCAGTAGTCGTCGTAGTCGGGGTGGGCGACCCAGTCTCTCCAGTACCTGTTGACCCGTCCGGCGGCCTCGTCCATCGTGTTCAGCGGCAGGTGCCAGAAGAGATTGGTCATGTGGTTGTCTTCAGGGAACCACATGTACTGGACCTGGTTTGTGCGCGTGTGCATCTGGATTCCGACCCAGCGCAGGTTGAACGCGAGCTGGAACGCGCCGCCGGTGTACGCCCAGTTGTGGTAGAAGTTGGAGTAGCCGACCCTCGGTACCATGGCCTTGAGGTACTTGCTGCGGCCCGGAGCGGCCTGCCACTGCACCATCGCAAGGTAGGAGCCGCCTGCGGTTCCGACGTTGCCGTCGCACCACGACTGGGAGCCGATCCACTCCTGGGTATCGTAGCCGTCCTCGACCTCGAACCTGAATGGATACCACTCGCCCGCCGAGTCCCAGCGGCCGCGCACGTCCTGGCTTATCGCCGCATACCCACGGGTCGCGAAGTACATGCAGTCCTTCACCATGGCCTCGTTGTTGTTGTTGTACGGAGTCCTGATCAGGATCGCGGGCGTGGGCCCGTCGACGTCGGGCAGGTAGATGTCGGTAGAGAGACTGACTCCGTCCCGCATCGGAACATCCACCCCGAGCATCATCTTTACACCGTTGAGAGCCACTGAACCGTTAGACATACTATCCTCCATCGTAGGCATCGTGAGCGATGAGGCCCATTATACAGCGGAACCCACGAAGTGGCTCGTACTAGAGAAATTAAGAGATCAGCCCCTGTTTGTAGGTCGTCAGCAGGGGCGATGCGGCCGTTCGCCACCACCGTCACTCCCGCGAAAGCGGGAGTCCACAAGTTCCAAGCATAGTCATAACTCCAGCCATTGACTTGACTGCCAAGGATGTGTAACGTGCATACACATCCTCTCACAGGTGGCACAGCAAGATGGCTAGAGTACAACTCGTTATCCCTGACGCCGACCGCGAACTGTTCGTGGACCAGGCACGGCGAGAGGGCAAGACCCTCAGCGCATGGCTGCGGGATGCCGCCCACGCAAGATTGCATGAGCAACGGCAGATCCAGCGTTTTGAGTCTCCAGAAGACGTCCGCGACTTCTTCCGGGCATGTGACGCTCTGGAAGGGCCCGGAACCGAGCCTGACTGGAGCGAGCATCTGGAAGTAATCAGCAGATCACGCGCCAGCGGAACGACGGGCACGTGATCTTCGTAGATACCAACGTCTTCATGTATGCGGTTGGAAGAGAGCACCCGCTACGGGAGCCCGCTCGTCAGTTCTTCATAGAGACGAATCGACGTGAAGAGCAGCTATGTACTTCTGCCGAGGTTTTGCAGGAGCTTGCCCATGCATACTTACCTGTAGGCAGACTGTCAGCCTTCGATTCGGCAATGGACCTCGTGGCACGCGTGGGAGTTGAGGTCTGGCCACTTGAAGACGACGATGTTAGCCTCGCGAGGCTACTATGGGATCAGCACCCAACCCTACAGGTAAGGGACCTCTGCCACCTTGCGAGCTGCCGCAGGCGCGGTGTGCGTGAGATAAAGACATTCGATCGTACTCTCACCTCGGTATTCGGCAGTCCGTCAAGCGGGCCCGAGAATGGGCCGCGGAGGTCAGATCGGCCAAGGAATTGTGCCAACGGCTCCGGAGGCCCTTAGCGTAAGCTTATGCCGTGACAGCTCTTGTATGTCGGCTCACACGTCGGCCACGACGGGGTTTCGTAGTGTGCCGACTCCCTCAACCACAACTTCAATGGTGTCTCCCACGGCAATCTCGTCCGTGGCGGGGCAACCGCTTGGGATGATGTCTCCTGGATGCAGCACCATGACCTCGGACACCCAGCTGATCAGCTTCGCGACTCCCCAGAGCATATCGCTGGTCGAGCCTTCGACTACGGTCTCGCCGTTCACTCGGCACTCGATGCCGAGGTTGTCGCCGTCGAGATCTGTGACTATCCAGGGACCGATGGGGCAGAAGGTGTCGAAGTGCTTCCATCTCATGCTGGTGCCGCGACCGAGGTCGCTGGTGGCGAGCTCACTTGCGCTGACGTCGTTCACGCAGGTGTATCCGAGGACGTGATCGAGGGCGTCGTCCGGGCTGACGTGTCTCGCGGACTTTCCGATTACGATTCCGACTTCGGCCTCGTGGATGATCGAGCGGCCTATGCGTGGATAGACGATCGGGTCGTTGGGCCCGACCACCGTGCCCGGCTGCTTCATGAATATGCCAGGGCCGTCACGCTCGTCGCGCTCGCCGTAGTTGGCGGCGATGGCCGGGACCTTGTTGACGCGCGGATCTATGGGAGCGAGAAGCCTGACCTCGGAGAGCGCGCACAGGCGATCGCCCACTCTTGCCAGATCGTCCGCTTCCCTGAATATGCTGCCCCGGACGCTCAGGACGTCTTCGCCATCGACGATCCCCCACTCGACTCTATTGTTGTAAAGAAACCTGGCTAAAATCATGGAAAGCTCCTGAAGGGTAATCTACCGAGTAGTAGAAGTAGTTTTCTGTCACAAGCTCGTGTAGGTCCTGGCAGTACAGATTCACCTGACTCAGCAGGCCCTCTCGGTCTTCGCGGTCCGGCCATTCGTAGTGGACCAGAGCGCTCAGTCGGCCTGCCAGCCGCTGTGCAGAGTCGCTGACCCTGGCGTCCGGGCCGGGGCCTATGGCGGCCATCTCCGAGCCCGCGATGTCCAGGGATCTGCAGAGAGATCCGGGTAGCAACCGATCGGTGACGAGAAGGTCGAGAACCTGCCCCGGCACCACTTCGACGCTGAACCTGCGGCTGTACGCATCAAGGGCGTGGTAGACGCGCAGCAGGCTCGTCCAGCCCGTGCCCGGATCAGCCACGGCCGCCTTTTCGGCTTCGAGCTGGGCCAGTAGCAGTGCGGTCAATAGCTGCGCACGTTCGATGTATCGTCCGAGCTGCATGAAGCTCCAGCCCTCGTCGCGGTACATGGTGGACTCGGCCACGCCTGTGAAGGTGTTCATCTCGGCCGCTGTCTCCGCGTAAAAGCTCTCCGGAGACGTGGGCCAGATATCCTGGACGTTCAGCTCGCGTATCTTCAGGTAGGCCAGATTCATCTGGGTCCACATCTCTGCGCTGATGCAGTGGCGCATCTGGCGAGCGTTCTCGCGAGCGAGCGAGAAGCAGCTCCACACCGAGTCGGGATTGGTGCGTTCGAACGTGAGGTGGTCTGCCAGCGTGTACGAGTCCGCCAGCGTGAAGTCGTCACTTCCCATCTGAAGACCGGCGACCGGAGGCTGCTCGTTCATGCTGCCGTAGATGCGCATCCAGCCAAAGTGGATCTCCCGGACAGGGCGGTCCACAAGGGCCTCCGCCTGTAGCTGGAGCAGGCGACATAGACGCTCCGCCCGCTCCAGGTATCGGCCCATCCAGTATAGTCCCTGTGCGCTGCGCGAGAGCATTCCGGTCCTAACCGTCGTTGAAGTTTTCTTCAGGCATAAGCACGAACTCCGGGTAGGACTCCATTCCAAGTTCGCCAGCATCCTGCCCGAGTTCTTCGATGTCGCGCGACACTCGAGCTCCCAGTGTAATCTCCAGGACTTTCCACACTACCCACGAGGTTACGAACACGAACGCGCCTACCGAAACTATGCCGATCAGCTGGACGTGTATCATCGCGCCGCCAGCGATGCACACTGCTATGGTTCCCCAGATGCCAGCGATAAGGTGGACTGGTATCGCTCCCACCACGTCGTCCAGCTTGACCACTTCGAGCAGCCTTAACCCGCCGGTACACAGGATGCCGCCTACCGCACCGATGATCACGGCCCAGTAGTGATCGACTATGTCGGGGCCTGCGGTGATCGACACCAGTCCGGCGAGCGCGCCGTTGAGTCCGGCGAACAGGTCAATGCGACCGAGTATGGGCCTGGAGACGAGGAGCGCCACCATCACGCCTGCTGCCGCTGCCAGGTTGGTGTTGACCAGCACATGGCTCATCGCCACCACGTCTTTGGCGCTGCCGAGTGCGAGCACCGAGCCGCCGTTGAATCCGAACCACCCGAACCAGAGGATAAACACGCCAAGCGTTACCACGAGGATGTTGGATGGCGGTGTGGCTCTCGCGCTGCCGTCGCGTCGGAACTTGCCGAGCCTCGGCCCCAGCACCAGCACGCCTGCGAGCGCGGCCCAGCCGCCGGTGGAGTGAACTATCGTCGAGCCGGCGAAGTCCTTGAATCCCATCTCGTTCAGCCAGCCGCCATCCGCCCACGTCCACGCTCCCACGATGGGATAGATCACTGCGGTCAGTACCAGCGTGAAGATCAGGAATGACCACAGCTTGACGCGCTCGGCTATCGCGCCCGATACGATCGACGCCGTCGTCGCCACGAACACCATCTGGAAGAACCAGTTCGACATCGTGGAGTAACCCGCGTCGATTACGCTCCCGACTGCCTCGGCGGAAGCGGCTTCGTCGCCCGTGACCAGCGTCACCTCGTCGGGCGTCGGCACGCGCATGAACCCCGGCGCCCCTATGATGCCCGCGAAGTCGCTCACGTTGACGTACATCAGGTTGTAACCGATGAAGAAATAGGCCAGACTTGCAATCGAATACAGTCCGATGTTCTTCAGGCAGATCATGGATGCGTTCTTGGTGCGCACCGAGCCGGATTCCAGCATGGTGAATCCGGCGCACATCCACATCACCAGCGCTCCCCAGATGAGGAACGACAGGGTGTTGAAGATGAACTGGGTCTCCTCATCGACGCTGGCCGCGTGGGCCACTGCCGGCTTGGCCAGGAATACGATGAGCGCGACGATCCCGGTCACCGCCAGGATCATCGGCGGACGCCGTCTGGAAAGTATGCTTACCAGAGCATTGGTGCTCATGGGGGCTTCATTCCTCCAGTACCCAGAAATCCTTGCCGCCGCCGCCCTGGCTTGAGTTGACGACTAAACTGCCCCGGCGCAGGGCGACGCGGCAAAAGGCGCCAGGAATAATTCGGGTCTCGCGTCCGTGGAGCACGAATGGACGAAGGTCAACATGGCGTGGCTCGAAACTGTCCTCTATCAGACAGGGTGAGCGGGAGAACGCCAGCACTGGCTGCGATATGAAGTCGGCCGGGTTGTCGAGTATCTGCAGGGCGTACTCCGCGCGCTCCTCGGCAGTCGAGTGTGGGCCGATCAACATTCCGTATCCACCGGACTCGCCGACACGCTTGACCACCAGGTCCTGAAGGTTGTCCAGTGTGTACTCTAGGTCTTCAGGCCTGCGACACAGGTGGGTCTCGACGTTGGCCAGCAGCGGCTCCTCGCCCAGGTAGTACCTGATCATGTCCGGCACGTAGGCATAGACGCTCTTGTCGTCGGCCACCCCTGTCCCGGGCGCGTTTACGAGGGACACGTTTCCGAGCTTGTAGGCCTCCATCAGCCCGGCTACGCCGAGCATGGAGTCCGTTTGGAACACTATGGGATCTATGAAGTCGTCGTCCACGCGCCTGTAGATGACGTCGACACGCTGAAGGCCGGCGGTGGTGCGCATGAAGACGAAGCTGTTGTTCACCAGCAGGTCCTGTCCCTCGACCAGCTCGGCGCCAAGCTCGTGGGCAAGGAACATGTGCTCGTAGAAGGCTGAGTTGTACACCCCTGGCGTGAGCAGTGCGATCGACGGGTCCGGACGTCCCTCCGGCGCCAGCTCCCGCAGGGTCTCCAGCAGAGCACGACCGTAGTGCTCGACCTCCTTCACGCGCGAGCTTCGGTACAGGCGGCGCAGGCTTGACTTGGTCGCGCTCCTGTTCGCCAGCATGTAGGACACGCCCGAGGGTACGCGCAGGTTGTCCTCGAGCACCCGAAAGCCGTCGTTAGTGCGCACCAGGTCGGTGCCGCAGATGCCGACCCAAGTTCCGTGGGGCGCCGAGAAGCCGCGCATCTCCAGGCGGTACTGCGGACAGCCATATACCATCTCGGCTGGAATCACGCCGTCGGCGATGATGCGCGCCTGGCCATAGACGTCGTCCAGGAATCGGTTCAGGGCGCTTATGCGCTGGGTCAGCCCGGCCTCCAGGTCCTGCCAGTCAGAGGCCGACATCACCCTTGGCAGGCAGTCGATCGGTATTATGCGCTCGTCCGCCTCGTCGTCCCCATAGACCGTAAACGTGATGCCCTCGTTGGAGAAAGAGCGTGTGACTCTCTCCTGGATGTTGGCGAGACCTTCAGGTGAGAACTCGATCAGAGTCTCGTATAGCTGCCCGCAATGCTCCCTGGGAGTACCGTCGGGCAGGAACATCTCGTCGTATATGGACGGATCGAGATCGTAGCTGTCAAAGTCCATGGAAGACCGGCCGCTTTCGTGTGACTCGCCGCGTCGGGCCCGAAATCAGGCCCGTTCCCACACAGCATTCGGATTTTAACCCACGACAGTCTATAAGAATAGTCTGGTCAATGGATGATAAACAGTGTCAATTTGTACGCCGAATTGGCTGAGAGAAAGGCGTTGCTTCACGCTGTCGGACATCCCCACGGCACACAGCCTGTGGCGGGAACGCGACATAGACCTCGGCGTCAGACTGATGAACTGACTCAAGTTCTCATGGACTGCCAACTGCCCATATACAACAAAGGGAGGGCCCGCCATTGGAGACAGGCCCTCCCCCTGATTGTTGGTCCGCGTTTAGACGCGGCTACTGCTGAGTGTAGCTACTCGGTCGGCCATCCGTCTGGAATCTCGTTGGCCATCAGCGCGGTGTCGATTGCGGCAGCGGCCTCGGGAGTCACCCATTCGCTCCAGACGTCGACGTTGCTATTGAGCCACCACAGAGCGGAGTCGTTCGCCGTAGCCTCCATGTTTTCACTCTGCCAGGCGGCGACGATCTTGTACCGGTCGATGTCGAATCCCCAGTTGCGCAGCATGGAGACTACGTCCGGAGCGCGGGACAGCAGGTCCGGACCCACTGCGATCAGGATGGTCGCGTCCTCGTAGGCGCACGCCTTGGTCGTGAACCAGCACTGGGCGGTGTAGGCCGGCTCTTCGAGCCGTACCAGGTCCAGCAGCAGCGGTGGGTCGTTGGTGCCCCACTGGTAGCCGAGCCAGGGCTCCATCTTCTCGTACGCGCCGTAGAGATCGGCGTTCGAGGCGGCTCCGTCGCCGGGATTGATGACATGTACGTGATCGTCCAGGCCATAGCCCGTGATCTGAGCCGCGTTCACCCCCTCACATGCCCAGCCGATTACGCAGGACACGAGGCGTGCCTTGCCGCCGGTCTCGGCGGAGGCGAACAGCATCTTGTACTGATCGTCCTTGAGGTCATCGACGCTGTCCAGATCAGGGTACTGCTCCTGTAGATAGGCGGGTATGACGAACGCAGACTGCCAGTCTTTGCCGAGGCTCTCGCCCACCGCGACGACCTGGCCCTCTGTCTGGGCCTCCATCCATGCCTCATTCTGGTTTGGCAGCCATATCTCCATGGTTACGTGAGTATCGCCTGCTCGCAGACCGTTGAACAAGGGCAACGTGGCCCCGAAGACCACGTCGGTCGGGTAGCCGTAACCCTTCTCGACGATGTACTGGGCGATCCGGTTCTGCACCTGCGCGCTGGTCCAGTTCAGGTCCGAGAAGATGATGGTCTCTCTGTCCTCCATCTCCATCATCATGTCACGCTCTTCCAGCGCCTTCATGACTATGGTTGCCACCTGGCCTTCAGTCAGGGCGTCCTGGGATCCCTCCGTGAGGATGTTCTTCACGTCCTCGGCGGAGAGGGATCCTTCACTGGCCATCATGACCGCGGAAGAGACTGCCTTGTCCATGTCCGCGCTGGTTATCATATTGGCCTGGGATTCCATAACCGCTTTCGAGATCGCAGACTCGACGTCGGAGCTCGTTATCGAGTCGGCTGTGGCGGCCATGACGGCGCTTTCCACCATCGTTCTGATCTCCTCAGCCGATGCGCCCTCCATCGCGGCGCCTTCCACGGCGCTCTGCACCATCGACCGGATCTCCGATGCCGGCACCTGCTCCTGAGGCGCGGGCATCGCGGATTCGACCATCGACTTGATCTCTGACGCCGACACTTGCTCCGGAGCATCGGGCATCGCGGATTCGACCATGGACATGATCTCCTCAGCCGAAACCTGCTGCTGGGGCTCAGGCGCAGCCTGTGACATTGCCTCAGCCACGATGTTGCGCATCTGGGCCTCGGAAATTGCCGGCTCCGCAGGTTCAGATGAACATGCGACTGCCGCGACCGCGATGGTCGCCAACAGCGCTCCTATTAGCATTACAGTTCTGATACTCATCTCTCTCTGTCCTTTCGCTTAGGCCTGCACTCTGCCCTTTAATATACTCATAGCTTCGTCATTCGGATTGGTATGGCCTGCAATTATACGTGTACGCAGGCGGGATACGCTAACCGACGCTGAGTGCGTCCTGTCGTTTGCGGGCCACGGACTGGGTGAGCCGGTCGATGATGATTGCCAGACACACGATGGCCACGCCCGCGATCGCGCCGTTGCCCGGCTGGTTCTTCTGTAGCGCCCTGAGCACGTTGTCTCCCAGACCTCCCGCGGCGACCATGCTGGCGATGGTCACCATCGCCAACGCCATCATGGTGGTCTGGTTGATGCCTGCCATGATCGTGGGCAGCGCCATCGGGATTTGCACCTTTGTCAGTAGCTGGAAGGGCGTGGTGCCGAATGAGCGAGCCGCCTCAACGGCCTCTGCCGATACCTGCCTGATGCCCAGGTTGGTGAGCCGGATCACCGGCGGAACGGCGTAGATAATCGTTGCGAAAACCCCCGCTGGAGCTCCCAGTCCGAAGAACAGCACTCCGGGAAGCAGGTACACGAAGCTGGGCATGGTCTGCATCGCGTCCAGGATCGGGCGCATGATGTTGTCGGCGAGCCGGCTGCGGGCTGCCAGCACCCCAAGCGGAAGTCCAATCGACACAGAGATGACAACGGAAACGACCATCAACGCAATCGTGTCCAGGGTGTTCTCCCAAAGTCCCATGAATCCCACGAACAGCAGCGCGGCCGTGGTGAACCCGAGCAGGGACCAGCGTCCGACCGCGAAAGACAGCAGGGCCAGCCCTACCACCATGACCGGCCACGGCGCCCACTTCAGCACGTCTTCGATGAAGACCAGCGCATACTTCACACCGTCGCTCAGACCGTTGAACAGCCAATCGGCCTCAACTACGAGCCAGTCCACGGCCTCGTCTATGGCGTTGCCGGTGACCTGTCGCACGGTCTTTGTGAGCGTGACCGAGCCTCCGCCGGAAGTCGAGACCTCAGAAGTCGACACCGTCGTGGGAAACTCCATTCCCGGCCCCCACGCCAGGAGGCAGATCACCAGCACTACGAGCATCACTCCCAGTCCTGCCAACCAGGCCGTCCTGGTTGAAAGGTCGGGCGACGGGAGGCTCGTGAACAGTGCGCCAGTGCCTGACTGAGAATCTTCTAACTGCGCCATGTCAATCCTCCCGGTCGTGGCTGGCTGTCCGCTAAATGGGCGCGTCGGAGCGTATTGCCCCGATCGTGGTGACGTCTTGTACGAACTCTGCAACGTAATCGTCGGCGGGCGCAGAGATGATCTCGACGGGCGATCCCATCTGGACTATCTCTCCGTCCCGCATGATGGCTATGCGGTCGCCTATCTTCAGCGCCTCGTTCAGGTCGTGGGTTATGAACACTATGGTCTTGTGGACCTCCATCTGGAGGGTGGTCAGCTCGTCCTGCATCCCTCGCCTTATCAGCGGGTCGAGACCGCTGAACGGCTCATCCATAAGCAGCACTTCAGGATCCACAGCGAGCGCCCTCGCCAGGCCCACACGCTGCTGCATTCCACCGCTCATCTCTCTGGGGTAGTAGTCCTCCCAACCGTCGAGTCCGACGGTCTTGATCGCGGTGGTCGCCGCTGCGTATCGCTCCTCTTTTTCAGCGCCCTGTATCTCGAGGCCGAACGCGACGTTGTCGATCACCCGTCGGTGTGGAAGCAGCCCGTAGTGCTGGAACACCATCGCCACCTTGTGACGCCGGAACTCGATCATCTGCTCGGGGGTGTACTCGAGGATGTCTTGGCCGTCGAACAGCACCCGCCCCTGGGTCGCTTCGATCAGCCTTGTCAGACAGCGAACGAGGGTCGACTTGCCGCTGCCCGAAAGCCCCATGACTACGAATACCTCGCCAGGGGCGACGTTGAAAGTGACGTCGCGAAGCGCGACCACCAGGCCCATTTCGTCCTGGATCTCCGTCCGGCTCTTGGTGGCGTATTCAGGGTCTGTGGCTCGTTCCGGCTGGTCCCCGAACACCTTCCACAGGCCTTCTACTGTGATCTGTTGATTTTGAGAAATCATTGTAGGGTCAACTTGCGCCGCGTGATATGGTGGGGGGGATTCAATTGTAGCGGACACCAAAGCCTCGTCCAATCGGTCATTCCTGTGAAAACGGAGGCAGAAAATTCCTAGACCGATCTACGGGCAACACTGGACAATGGTATCATCTTGCGTGAAGTTGAACCATGCATAATCTGAGATTTGCTCGCACGGCTCTATCTTGCGAGGGACGGCTTCCCGGAATCCGCTATCTGTAGGGACTCCAGTTCCGAAATGGGAATATGGCAATTGATATAGTGATTGCCCCCGTTGGGTCCGCTTTGTCTGGGTGGCGGTGTTGTGTCGCAGATCTCCCCGATCTTCCTGGGGCACCTTCCCGCGAAGAAGCAACCTGTGAAGGCTCCGCGAAGTGTCGGCACTGAGCCTTCGAGCCTGATATGAGTCGGCTCTGAGTCCGGGTCCGGCACCGGCGCGGCGGACAGCAGCGCCTCGGTGTACGGATGCGATGGTACGCTCAGTACGGCCTTCGATGGCCCATACTCGGCCACGTGACCCGCGTACAGCACCAGGATGTCGTCTGAGATGTAGCGCACGACTCCGAGATCGTGAGTGATGAACACGTAGGAGTTGCCCGTATCTCGCTGGTGTTCTTCGAGCAGGTTGAGCACCTGTGCCTGGACGGAGACGTCCAAGGCGGAGACCGCTTCGTCCGCAACCACAAGGTCTGGGTTCGCTGCGAATGCGCTCGCAAGCGCCACTCGCTGCTGCTGACCGCCGCTGAGCTCCGTGGGTTGGCGGTCGAGGAACGTCGGATCTAGCCCGACGGCTTCCATAAGCTCCTCTGCGCGCTCGTTGCTCTCCTGCCTGTTCAGTCCGGCGAACTTGCGCAGCGCCCTGACAATCGTATGTCCCACCGGGAGCTTGGGATTGAGTGACGCCGTGGGATTCTGGAATACCATCCGCATTGCGGCGCGTTGGTCTTCAGTCCGGTCGTGCACGTCGCTTTCGAGTTCGTTTCCGTGCAGTTCGAGCGCGCCGCGGTCTTTCGGCTCAAGTCCGACTATGGCCCTCGCGGCCGTGCTCTTTCCTGAGCCGCTTTCGCCGACGATTCCTATTGTCCTGCCGCTCCCGACCTTCATGTCCACGTCCACCAGCGCGCGGACGGGCCTGGCAACCGGGGGGCCGAACAGGATGTACTTCCTGCGACCGCCTCCATAGAACTTGCGCAGCCCATTTACGTTGAGGACTGGTCTGTCGTCCTGCTCCTGGGGCTTCTCCACGCGCGCCAGCGCCTCTCCCCAGATGTCCGCCCTGACGTCCTCGTGGAAGAAGCACCTGGACAGGTGTGTAGGGGCAGGTTTCAAACCTGCCCCTACCGTGTCCACCAGCGGAGGCGACTGCGAAGTGCAGCTCTCCTGGGCGAGTGGACAGCGGGGCGCGAACAGGCACTCTTCCGACTGCTCAGCCTGTGCGTCGAACACGGTCCCTGGGATGCTGCTCAGCTGGCGTTCGACGCCATCGTCCTCCGGTGGCTGCGGAACGCACGAGAGCAGCCCGGCGGTGTACGGGTGACTGGGGTTCTTGAAGATCTCCCGGACTGGAGCCTGCTCGACGATTTCACCGGCGTACATGACTGCGACACGGTCTGCGACGCGCGCTATCACGCCCAGGTTGTGACTGACGAACAGGATGCCCGCGTTGACGCGGTCCTTCAACTCGACGATAAGGTCCAGTATGGTGGCCTCTGTGGTCACGTCCAGACCTGTCGTAGGCTCGTCCATTATCAGCAGGTCCGGGTCGCAGGCGAGCGCCATGGCGATTACCACACGCTGTTGCTGACCGCCGCTGAGCTCGTGAGGGTAGCGCCTGCCGATTCGGTCTGGGTCGGCCAAGCCGACGCTCTCGAACAACTCCACGCTCCTGGCCCGTGCGGCGCCCGAGTCAATGTCCAGGTGCTGAAGCAGCACCTCTTCGACCTGTGGGCCGACCCGCATCGACGGGTTGAGCGAAGTCACGGGGTCCTGATAGACCATCGCGATGCGATTGCCCCTCAACTCCATGATCTCCCCTGACGACAGCGACGTGATGTCTACGCCCTCGAAACGCACGGCCCCATCGACCTGTGCAGTGCCGGGAAGGTAGCCCATCATGGCGAACGCTACGGTTGACTTGCCGCATCCAGACTCACCGACCAGTCCGAGAACCTCGCCTCTGGTGATTTCAAGTGACGCATCCCTGACCGCGCGGAACGTGCCGTTCGGGCTGTAGAAGGTTACAGCGAGGTCTTCGACCTGCATGAGCGGGGCATCTGGATGAAGCGCTTGGGCCATGGTCTATCGGTCTCCGGTCTCCGGCAGGTTCTGAGCCTGGCGTATTCCGTCTGCAAGCAGGTTGATACCGACCACCAACGAGGCCATGGCGATACCCGGCGCAAGCGATGCCCAGGGAGCTACGTCAAGAATAATGGCGTTCTCGCTGACCATCTTCCCCCAGTCCGGTTCGGGCGGCTGTACTCCCAGGCCCAGGAATCCGAGCCCTGCGGTGAGCAGCAGCGCGAAGCTCAGGCGTATCGTGGCCTCCACGCCAACCACCGGAAGCACGTTCGGGAGCACCTCGCGGAACATGATGTACAGCGTAGGTTCACCCCTCAGCCGCGCGCTCTGAACGAACTCCAGCGGTTTGATCGCCAGCGTCGCGCTCCGAATGACGCGGCTGTTGTTGGGCATAAACGAGATGCCGATTATGCCGATGATGATGAAAGACTCATCAACGTTCCGAAACCTCTGGGTCGCCATGTTGATTACGAGGATGGCCAGCAGCAGCGACGGGACGGCGAGGAACCAGTCCACGATTCGCATCATGATCTGGTCGATCTTGCCCCCCAGGTAGGCGCTCGTGACCCCCACGGTTGTGCCGAGGGTGACTCCGAGGATGGTGCCGGCGGTCGCTATCCAGATTATCGAGCGCGCTCCGGCCAGCACTCTGCTGAGTACGTCCCGGCCCTTCTCGTCCGTGCCAAGCCAGTACGTCGAGTTGGGCTTGCTGTACTGGTCGGCAATGTGATATTCGGTCGGAGGGTAAGGTGTGATCCAGTTCCCAAATATCGCTAGCATAACGTGAACGGCCACCACCGCCAGCCCGATCCGTCCCGTGTTGGTACGGAGTACCAGGGAGAAGAAGGCGATGACTGAACTCCGCACCTTCGTCAGCGCTGGCGCTGAGGATGCCCCCGTTCGAATTGTGGAGTCTCCTGTCGCCATTAGGACAGCCTCACCCTGGGATTGAGCGCGCCGTATGCAAGGTCGGCGGCGAGGTTGCTGAATGTGTACACCGACGCTATCACCAGCGCGGTTGACTGGAGCATGCGTATGTCGCGGGTGTCGATTGCCTGAATCAACAGGCTGCCCATTCCGGGATAGGCGAAGAGGTTTTCGATGATGATGAGACCGCCGAACATCCATCCGACGTTGTTGGCGATCACCGTGATCGTCGGCAGCATCGCGTTGGGCAGCACGTGCCTGATGACGACGGTGCGCATGGGAAGTCCCTTGAGGATCGCCGTGCGGACGTAGTTACTCCCCATCACCTCGATGACGTTGGCGCGCGCCATTCTCATGATGTAGGCGAACAGCGCGCCGGTGACCGTGAG
>DAOUHG010000117.1:0-5592 GCA_034428835.1 Dehalococcoidia bacterium | reverse complement strand
GGTGCGGTCGCTTGCTGGGTGGGACTGGATAGAGGAAGCGGTCCAGAGTCTACCATCCCACTATGCGGCCTCCTCAGACTGAAATGGTATAAGCTAGCAGGAATCCCAGAGCAAAGGTGAGTGCGTCTTCGTCACTGCCCGCCAGGCGAAATATGCTCTGGACAGGGAAGGTATCTCTTAAGTGGTTCTTGCCGATGTAGAGACGCATAAGACTCGCAGGCCGCTCCTCTCCATATAATGGTCTGGCCTTTGTATAAAGTCGAGGCTAGTAGCCCACCACTTTTGAGTTGATGGGCAATTTCACCCTCACCCTCAAGGGAGAGGGGACGTTGGATTGTCTCCTGTCTCTGCTAATAGTCACTTCAATGATGTTGGACTACTAGGTAGTGTTGACATTTGATTATCAGGCAGCTCAACAACCCAGTTTCGTCACTCTGGCGCAGGCTGAAACCCAGAATGGAGGCGATGTCTGCTTCCAAAGGCGCCTGGATTCCCGCTTTCGCGGGAATGACGGGAAATGTCAACACTGCCTAGTCTGAAATCTGTATTCCACAGCAAGTCTGATCCCATAAATCTGGATCTGACTGAGGATAGAGTCCGGTCGCCAGGCGCCCCTAGTTAAAGCGGCCCATCGTCGTGTCTACGCCGTCCTCCATAAGGCTGACGATGGCCTCTGTGGCTCTCAAGATGGCGTCGTCAACAAGTCCCTGGTCTTGGGACGACATCTCTCCGAGAACCCAGCCGACGCGGTCGGTTCCCGGAGGCGGCTGCCCGACGCCAATCCTCAGACGCGCGAAGTCCTGGTTGCCCAGCGCGGAGATGATCGACTTGATGCCGTTGTGCCCCGCCGCGCTCCCCTTAGGCCTCAGTCTGAGCCTGCCCGGTGGCAGCGCCGTCTCGTCGTAGACGATCAGCAGCCTGTCCTGCGTCGCTCGCAGCCGCGCCAGGAGATACGCCACCGCCTCGCCACTGCCGTTTACGTGGGTGCGGGGCTTGGCGAGAGCTACGGTGCGGCCTTCTACTGTCCCGATGCCGAGCCTTGTGGTGCTGTGGGCGCGCCCGAGCTCGATCGAGTGCTTTTCTGCCAGCAGGTCGATGAGCCACCAGCCCGCGTTGTGTCGGGTTCTCAGGTAGTGCGGCTCAGGATTGCCGAGCCCGACCACGATCAGGTCCGGCGTCTCCAGTTGCCCTTTGAGTCTACGATTCCGCTTGAACAGGTTCTTAAGGAGTGCCAATCGGGATTTCCCACGTGATGAATGCGAAAGTCTACCGCAAGAGGCCGTAGACGCGGTCCGGCTTGACCAACACGATTACGGCCTCCTGGTCGATCATGGCCTGGTCGTACTCTTCCCAGTCGGGATGCTCGGTGTGGCTGCACGCCATGTACACCTCGCGCAGCATGACCCTCATCTCCTCTGCATCCATGTTGTTGTAGTCGAACAGGGTTGCCTGACCCTCTACGGAGACCCACTCGCGCCAGTGGTCGGTCACTCCGAGGACTGTGCAATTCGGGTCGCGACGCAGATTGCGGATCTTCTGGGAGCGCGGGTACACCGACACGAATGCGGCGTTGCCCTCGTACGCGCCGACAACGACGATGCTGGAGTGGGTTGCGCCGTTCGGCCTGCGGGTCGCGATGACGCCCTGGTGGTGTGTTTCGAGAAATAGACTTGCGTCGTCGAAGTCCATGAGTGCTCCTTGAGTTCGTTGAAACTATAGGATGCTGAGAGCCTGGTCGAGATCGTCGATTATGTCGGCGGCGGACTCGATTCCACAAGACATGCGGATCAGCCCGCCCGTGATCCCGGCTGAGGCCTGTTCGTCGGCAGTCAGAGATCTATGCGACGTCTTCGCCGGATGTGAGATGGTCGTACGTGCCTCTCCGAGACTGGGTGCGAACGGGATCGTCCGCAGCGATCTGACAAAGGCTGACGCCGCCTCGCCTCCGCCAGCCAGTTCGTACGACACCATACTGCCGAATCCGCCGTCGAGAACTGACGCCGCGAGTTCGTGCTGAGGGTGGTCTGGCAGGCCCGGATAGTGGACTGCGGCGACCCTGGCGTGGTCGGACAGGAATGCGGCGACCCGCATCGCATTTTCGCAGGCGCGCTCGACACGCATCGGGAGCGTGCGTATCCCGCGCACTATCAGCCACGCCGCGAACGGATCGAGCGTGCTGCCCCAGATCCGGTTGGCTCCCTTGATCTCCATCGCTACATCGGCGCGGGCTGCGGCAACTCCGCCAGTGACGTCTGAGTGTCCGCCGAGGCTCTTCGTGGCGGAGTGTACGGTCACGTCAGCGCCCAGTTCGAGAGGGCGGAGCAGCAGAGGCGTCGCAAGGGTGTTGTCTACGACGACCCGCGTACCGTGCGCCGACGCTAGTCCACATATCGCCTCGATGTCCGCCAGCCTGAGCAGCGGATTCGTTATCGACTCTACGAGAATGAGCTTGGGGCCCGACCCCGTATCGTGGTACGGGGCATGCTTGAGGGTGTTTTCGACCTGGTCCAGGTCGGTCATATCGACAAATCGGGTCTCGATTCCAAGCCGAGGCATGTACTGGCGCAGCATCGCGTTCGTGCCGCCGTACAGCTCGCTGCCCGCGATAACGGTGTCGCCAGCTTCGACCATCGACAGCAGGGTGACCGCTATTGCACCGAGGCCGGAGGCAAAGGCCACCGAGTCGTCGGCATCTTCGAGGTCGGCCACCACCTGCTCGAGTATCGCCACATTTGGGTTGGCGTCTCGGGAGTAGATGAACCCGTCCTGCCTGCCCTCGTAGATGTCGTCAACCTGTTCGAGGCTGTCGATCTCGAAAACGGAGTTCTGGTATATCGGCGCGGTGAGCGGCCTTGTGACAGACGGCATATCAGAGCCTGCGGCCGCGCAGATCGACTCGATTGACTTGCGCGAAAGTCGGCGGCTCATACAGACTCCAGGTCCACGTCTCCGCTCTGACCGCCGGACTTGCGGGCCAGCCGCACCGACTCGATCCGCATACCCCGATCGACCGCCTTGCACATGTCGTAAATGGTGAGCGCGGCGATGCTGACCGCCGTGAGCGCCTCCATCTCGACGCCCGTCTTGCCAGTCGTTCTGGCTACGGCGGCGATCTCGACGGCGCTATCAGTAGAGTTCAACTCAAACTCAACGCCGATCTTGTTGATGGGCAACGGATGGCAGAGCGGGATCAGCTGCGACGTGTTCTTGGCTCCCATTATCCCGGCGATCCGGGCGACCGCGAGCACGTCTCCCTTGTCGAAGGCGTTGGTCTGGATGAGCTCCAGTGTCTGTGGCTGCATGACGACGCGGCCCCTGGCAACGGCCTCCCGCTGGGTGTCGGGCTTCCAGCCCACGTCGACCATCTGGGCGTTGCCGCTCTGGTCTATGTGGGTCAGCTTAGGTTCACGTATGTCGTTCAACAGAACATCACCTTCGGTCACTTCAGAATACGGGTACGGCGTTTTCGTATCCCTCATCTACCTTGAGGTCGCTCCTTCTGGACGCCGCGACCGCAAGCGCGTCGGCCCGCTCGTTGCCGGGGTTGCCGGCGTGCCCCTTGACCCATTGGAACTCGACATCGTGCCGCTCCAGCAGATCCAGGAGTCGCGCCCACAGGTCCGGGTTGACCGCCCTCTCCTTCTTGTTACGACGCCAGCCTTTTGCCCTCCATCGCACGGCCCAGCCTTTGTTGACTGCGTCGACGATGTATCGAGAGTCGCTGGAGACGGTGACCGCACAGGGCTGCTTCAGGGTTTCCAGACCCTCGATTACAGCAAGAAGCTCCATCCGGTTGTTGGTGGTCAGAGCAAATCCGCCGCTGAGCTCGTTGCGATGCTCGCCGAATTGGAGCACGGCGCCATAGCCGCCAGGGCCTGGATTGCCGGAGCAGGCGCCGTCTGTGTGGAGGGTAACGTGCTTCATGGTTCCAGCGTCAATTGTACAGCAAGTCCAAGCCCTACTTATCTCTCAGAAGCCGCGTTGCAGGGTCTTTTAGTTATCGAACATCGTATGGACGAAGCGGTGCAGATCACCCTCACCCCCGTATCGAGTACGGGGCAGGCTCCAACCCTCTCCCTGAGGGAGAGGGAGCCAGTCGTCCTGTTCACCAACACGTTTCCTGAATACGAAAAGACCCTCGCCACGTTGACCAGCCAGACGCCTCCCCATAGAATCCGACCACGCATACAAGCTAGGGGGAAAGAAAAATGCCCGTTGACTATGAGAAGAAAGACAAGGTCGCGTACGTCACAATCAACAACCCGGCAAAGGCCAACATCCTGGACAGGCAGATCTCCTTCCAGATCTCCGAGATCTGGAAGGAGATCTGGGACGACCGTGACATCCGGGTCGCGATCCTGACCGGCGTCGGCGACCGCCACTTCTGCGCGGGACACAACCTGGCGTCCAGGCCGGACGTCACCGCGGAAGAGCGCGATCGTCTTCGGGCAGAGGGCGTGTTCTGGCCCCTGAGCGGCACGGTGAATGGGGCCCGCATAGGCGCGGACGGACGTCTGGGTGACCATTACCCGCAGATATACAAGCCGGTGAT
This sequence comes from Dehalococcoidia bacterium, assembly GCA_034428835.1. Classification (GTDB taxonomy): domain Bacteria; phylum Chloroflexota; class Dehalococcoidia; order Lucifugimonadales; family UBA1123; genus VXRN01. Next base: position 1,040 of record DAOUHG010000117.1, on the reverse strand, counting down.
AGGGGCGATTAACGGCTGGGCCGCAGGTGCGGGCTTCTACCTGATGCTCACCTCCACCGACATCAGGATCGCCTCGCGCGAGAACGCGCGGTTCAAGTTCGCGCTGTTGAGCCAGGGCTGGGTCGGCGGAGGTCCGGGCGCAACATACCTGACCAGACAGATTTCGCACGCCGACGCCATGCGCATCCTGCTGATGGACGAGCCGTTCAACGCCGAGGAGGCGCTGCGGATCAATCTCATCAACGAGGTCGTGCCTCACGATCAGCTAATGACGCGGGCCGAAGAGCTTGCCGCCTATATCGCCGAACTTCCGCCGCTAGCTGTGCGGATGATGAAGGAGCTGGCGCTGCGGTTCCGGGACATTCCGGTGACGGAGGCCTGGCGCGTCCAGACCCTTATGAATACTCTGCTGACGCAGATGACCGGCGACGGCGACGAAGGCCGCGCGGCGTTCCTGGAGAAGAGACCGCCGAACTTCACGGGGTCGATACGTCAGAAAGGCGAAGTGTTCGAAGAGGCCACGCCGGAAGAGCGCGCAAGGCTCGACGAGATACGGCGGGACCTGCTTGGGTGAACGACGTAACTGGAACAATTCTAATCCAATTTGGATTGCTCTTGACACAGCGTCCGAGAATCGTTCACACTAACGATCCGTTTCCAAGGGCCCTGTGACTGAATAAGCCGCTACGCAGGGTTAGGGTTAAGGTGTCAGCGCCCCCGGCGATGAGTCGGGCGTCCACGGGGCATCCAGAAAGCCCAAGCACTGGACGTGAGGCGGGCCGTAAGGCTGGCGCTGGGCTTCGGGGCCAAGATCCTGGTGGAAAGGCGGGTTCGATTCCCGCGCTACTGCGGAGGCCCCAGTAATTGGGCGAGAAGTCCCGCCGGAGGAGGGAAGCCTTTGAAGGTAGGGAGGTTCGCCCCAGGGTCATTGGGAACGGTGTGAAAGCACAGGAGGCGGACGTTCGTGTCTGCCTCTTTTGCTATGCGAGTCGATCAGGGGCTGTACCCTGATGACACTTGGGGCACCTCAACCGTGATCC
>DAOUHG010000116.1:0-4303 GCA_034428835.1 Dehalococcoidia bacterium | reverse complement strand
GGTCCGGGGGTGTCCGCCCAATCGACTTCTTCAGACACCGTCAGGGCGGCTCAAACGGGGGCGGCTCGTACAATTTCACGGTCGAACTGTCCCAGCCGGTCCGCGGTCCCATTGCGCTGGGGTTCGCCTGTCACTACGGGCTCGGGCTGTTCGTTCCGTCAGACTGACCCGATTCAGACCGGGTTCCTCCCTACAACGTACCTTAACAGCCGAATACTGACCAGGAATCGCCCTGCGCACGGCTGTCTGGTTTCCTCCACAACCTCTAGGAGGACAGGGTCCTGACAATAGACGCCGGTCCAGTACGTGGCCGGGGCTCTGAGCCGCTGAGTTCGTTGGTCAAGCAGCTGAAGCCGGAGGCACGGGGGAAGACGGTGGTCCGACCGTGGTGTGGTAATGTCGCCGATGCGGGGCAATTGGGCAACAGGGTCGGAGCGCGAGGGATCCAGTGGTGCATCTGTTGAATACGAAGCTCTCGCAGCTCGGATGGTAAGATACTGCCTGTGAACGGCTGGAGAGAGCGCCAATCGAACAGAAGCTGTTCAGCGCAAGGTCAAGGTCCGTGTCAAACACTCAGCGCCAGAGAGACCGGTGACGGTAGTCGAGTCGTATGGGCTATCTCCGCGACTGAATGGTCGCGGCTCCTTTGAAGCATCGTGATCGGCTTGATCGGCGGGATCATAGTGTTGGGTCTCCGCGACTGAATGGTCGTGGCTCCATTGAAGCGACAAGCTGTACGCTCAGGAGATCCCGGCGCACGGGGTTTCCGCGACTGAATGGTCGCGGCTCCATTGAAGAATCTTTACCCAGGGCGCGACTATCAAGGAAGCCGATGGGTCTCCGCGGCTGAATAGTCACGGCTCTGTTCTGTTTTCAGGGCCTGCTGCTGAGGGCGCACGGGTACCGGTGTGACGAGGGTGTCACCTACTTCGTGAAGTCCAGGCGCAGGGTACGGGTCCCGTTCGACGACGATCTCGTGAACCGCACGCTGGAGCTGCTGAATGGGGTGCGCTCGATGGCGGCAGGCGGCGAGATGCCCCCGCCGCTCGAGGACAGCCCGAAGTGCCCCAGGTGCTCTCTTGTGGGAATCTGCCTGCCGGACGAGGTCACCTTTCTCAACGGCGGCCACTACGTTGTCAAGCCGGACGACGTCAGGCGAATGGTGCCGGCGCGAGACGACGCGCTGCCGATGTACGTTCAGGCCCAGGGCGCAAATGTCGGAAAATCCGGTGACAACCTGACTGTGCGCGTCAGGGGTAAGACGGTGGCCAGCACAAGTCTCCTGGACGTCTCGAGTCTGTCGATCTTCGGCAACGCGCAGGTCACCGCGCAGGCGACCCGGGAGATGCTCGATCGCAACATTCCAATATGCCACTTCACCTACGGCGGATGGCTGAAGGGCGTCACCCATGGCATGGGCCACAAGAACGTGGAGCTGTGGATTCAACAGTTTGCTGCGGCCGGCGACAGGGAGAGGTCCCTGTCCATCGCCAGGGAGCTGGTCATCGCCAAGCTGAGAAACAGCCGTGTCATGCTGCGCCGCAACCATCCCGATGCGCCGCCGAAGGCGCTGAGGGAGATCGCCAGGCTCACCAGCAGCGCCGGCAGTGGCGACTCTCTACAGACGCTCCTTGGTATCGAGGGGGCGGGCGCCAGCATCTACTTCGCCAACTTCGGTGCGATGACCCGGTCGGACGAATCAGACTTCGACTTCAGAGTCCGCAGCCGTCGGCCTCCTCGTGACCCCGTCAACGCGGTGCTCTCCTTCCTATACTCGATGCTCATCAGGCAGGCCCTCGTCTCAGCGGTCTCGGTCGGGTTCGATCCGTACATGGGCTTTTACCACCGGCCGAAGTACGGGAGGCCGGCCCTGGCTCTGGACCTTGCCGAGGAGTTCCGGCCGATAGTCGCAGACTCGGCTGCGCTCACGCTGTTCAACAACTCCGAGCTCAGGAGTGCGGACTTCATCCGAAGATCCGGGGCGGTGTCGCTCACACAGGAGGGCCGTAAGGCTGTGATAAGGGCGTTCGAGAGAAGGATGGACACCCTTATCAGGCATCCGCTGTTCGGATACTCGGTCAGCTACCGTAGGATCATGGAGGTGCAGGCGCGACTGCTGGGGCGCCACATCCTGGGCGAGCTGAAGAGATACCCAGCGTTCACCACGAGGTAGAAGATGCGAAACAGATTCATAGTTGCGTACGATGTGAGCGACGCCAGGCGGCTCAGGCGAACGTTCAAGAAGATGAACGGATTTGGGGACCCATTGCAGTACTCGGTGTTCGCCTGCGACCTGTCGCGCAAGGAACGTGTGCTACTCGAAGAGGCGCTGACCGAGATCATTAACCTCAAGGAGGACAGGGTCCTGATAATAGACACCGGTCCAGTACATGGCCGGGGCTCTGAGACACTGAGTACGTTGGGCAGGCAACTGAAGCCGGAGGCACGGGAGGTGACGGTGGTCTGACCGTGATGTGATAATGTCGCCGATGGGGGCAGATGGGCAACAGAGTCGGAGTGCGAGCGGTCCGGTGGTGCATCTGCCAAATAGGAAGCGCTCGCAGTTTGGATGGTAAGATACTGCCTGTTAAGGGTCGGACAGCGGGCCAAACGACCGAGGATTTCCTAGTGCAGATCAATGTCTGTGTTAAACACGCAGGATTAGGGTGAGCGTTGACGGTAGTCGAGTCATACAGGCTGTCTCCGCGACTGAATGGTCGCGGCTCCATTGAAGCGTGGCCGGTATATTTATGTATGCGTCATACACCGAGTCTCCGCGACTGAATGGTCGCGGCTCCATTGAAGCGAGGTTGTCGACAGCGTACTCAGCCGTGACCTTCGCGTCTCCGCGACTGAATGGTCGCGGCTCCATTGAAGCATCGACCACGACACGCCGCGAGTATGGGTCGGGCATGTCTCCGCGACTGATAGGTCGCGGCTCCATTGAAGCTGTTACGACTACTTCCTGCTAAGCCTTGCCCACGAAGTCTCCGCGACTGAATGGTCGCGGCTCCATTGAAGGCAGTAGGGAACGTCCTCACCATCCGGCAGGAACTTGTCTCCGCGGCTGAATGGTCGCGGCTCCATTGAAGCACTAGGGGCGCTTTGTACAAAATGTCCAACTGTCACAATATGTCTCGATTCCTCACAGAAAGTCCTCACGCCGAATTGTCCGCCGTGAGGGCTCGGTCCCTGAGAGCGAACGCCCCGCTTGGGGCAGTTGAATGCGTTGGGGACTCGAGGTCCAGCCTGAATGGAAAAAGGCCACCCCTCAAATGGGCGGCCTTCCAAGAGTAACGGTTAGCGTGCCGGTCCGCTCTTACTGAAACACCATGTAATCGGTCAGGATCTCCTGTCGAAACGACTCTGGAATCTGTGCCCAGTCGAGAACATCCACAAGGATCGGTATGTTGGACTCGCTGAACGCGTTCCTGACAGCCGCCAGAATGGTCACGTCAATGGGCTCCAAATCCCGCCCCCTGAGCACGAGATCGAGGTCACTCATCTTATAGGAGGTGCCATTGATGCGGCTGCCGTACACCCAGACCTCGATGCCCGGGGCCGTTGTGTTCAGAATACGGGCGACCTCTTTCCTGTCGCGCTCCGGAAGGTCCAGACGATCACTCATCGGATCCCTCCGAAATCACACGGGAGAGCGCTCTGGCGTCCTCGACAAACCGCGGGAGCATCGGGAGCGTATTCTCCGCGAACCCCCGTCCGTACCGGTGAGCGGTGTTGTTGCGATGGTCCCGGTAGAGGAACCACCTCTCGCACTGCTCCCCGCAGATGAGTTCGTGTCGGGCCGCGTGCCTGAAAACGTCCTTGTAGGTCAGCCGATTGACCTCCTGGTTCGACGCGAAGAAGGGCCTGAGCCTCTTTCGCAGCAGGTGACCCGCCTGCTCCTCGATCAGCTCGTACTCCTTGACGCAGAAGGACCGGAAAACCTCGTGCATGTACTCTCCGGATTCGTACGACCTGATGTCCTCGCTCGCTCGCTCCAACCGGTCGATGCAGAGGTCAAGAAACTCCGTGTTGATATTGTCCATCTACTCCTCCTGGCAACTGCCATTATATGGCCTCGCACGAGGCCCTTTTCAGTCGCTTCGGCCGAATCAGTCCGCCCGGCGGCATCGCGCTCTTCTCTCTCGTATCGCCGAACGAGGGCGTCCATGCGCTCGATTACGTCCAGCACGCCTCCCCGAACGTCGGGGTCAGCCAACAAGAGCGCGTCGGTCGCACGGCCCCCAGCGGGGGAGTACCTTCCCGGACGCTCGAACATCGCGGGCCGGGGACTTCACCTCGT
>DAOUHG010000115.1:0-3269 GCA_034428835.1 Dehalococcoidia bacterium | reverse complement strand
ACTTTCCGCTGAGGAATCATACAGTGCCCACGCATCCACCAGATCTCGATAAATCTGTTGGAAGTTGCGCCAGCCGCCATCATACCGGCGGCGCACCACATCTTCATCAATTTTCGGGCATAGCCCGTTGGCCCAGGGCGAGGTGCGGACCATGCCGATCGGATACACATGGCTGAGATTCGCCGACAAGGAGATCCTGGCCCAGGTTCTGTTCAACGAGGAGAACTCGCCCGCGCTGCTTGGCGCCCTGGCCCTTGAGGGTGCCTACATGGGGGTGATTCCGGTTGAACAGACACTGGTTCCGGTCGATGGTCTGATGATGGCCACCGGGCAGGTCTGAGGTCGAGACGCCCGGCGCAGCTTCCATGAACTCATCCACCTGAAACACTTCCAATTCCGGACTATTCAGGCGTCCCTATCACTGACCGCTGTCCATTCGCTCAAAGGCAATCCTGTAGGCGTAGAACTCCACGAGCAGCTTTGCCACCCGAACCAACTCTGCCGACAACTCATGCGTGACCGATGTGGCGTATTGTGAGAGAAATGTATCGATGTCGTCACCATACGCCAGATGGTCGAACAGGGTGTAGACAGTCATCCGAGTCCCATTGAACCGTGGCTGCCCGCTGACGTATTCTCTGTCGCTGTTGATAATGCTGTCTATTCTCTCCAGCAACCGCTCCTCGATTGCCGCAAGTGCCTGCTCGCGACTGACCGATGGATAGTCGCGAAGGAATGCATGGAGATTGTGGACCCTGTCCATGTAGTGATGAACAAACTCTATGGGCACATCCGTACCCTCGAATACAGATCCGCCTTCCAGCGCCTCTGCCGCTCTGTCCAACTCAATCGTCGGGGGACCGCTATCGCCGGGATTGTAAACGACCGTTTCGTCATGATAGACAATACTGAGCTTTGTCCGTGCTATTCTGTGTCTTCCGGTAGCCATTTCAACTGCCATCTCCTCATTCAGCCTCGAGGTTCTCAGGAACACTCAGTACCATCATGAGTCATTCTGACTAGTGTTCCAACCTTCAGACGAGCCACTCAGGTGTCTCAAGCGCATCCTGCCCCGCGGGACTCCAAAATAGCGGTCTCAATCGTTCGGTAACAGACATGGGAGCGAAAGCATGACCAGCCCCAACTTCGCGATCAGGTCCACTTACCAGGACTACATCAGCACGCCCGTCGACAAGCGCTATGAGCTAATTGCCGGAGCACTGATCTTGCTGCCAGTGCCGCATAGAGACCATCAGAGGGTCCAGGTCCGATTGGGATCCCGGCTTCACTTATTCGTTGATTAAAACGAACTGGGCGTCGTGAACTTCGCGCCCCTCGACGTGGTGTTCTTAGACACTGACGTGGTCCAGCCGGACCTGATGTTCATTTCGAATGAGCGGATGCACATCGACACAGAGGCCGAGGTCTGGGGAGCTCCCGACCTCGTCGTCGAGATATTGTGCGAGCCCACTATGGAGCGGGACCGGACCGTCAAACGGGAACTGTACGCACAACACGGTGTGATCGAGTACTGGCTGGTTGATCCAGAGGCGCGGACGGTGGAGGTGTTGGGTATTGGCGACCAGGGATTCGAGCCAGTCGACACCGTCGGCGAGAGCGACACACTGGTCTCGCCAACGTTGCCAGGATTCAGCATCCGCCTGGACGACGTCTTCTAGTCTCGTACGCATCGGATCGATAATCACGTCCTGCATCCGCAGCATGTCAGGAATGCCGCTCAACTTGGCATCAGATGCAAAGGATGATCCAGCTGCCCGGCCGAGAGACGTTGCTTCCGCAGTGAGTGATTCCCCAAGAATCGTGGCGACAGCGTTTCACTGTTCTGCTTCAGCTTGTGCCTTACCCGTGTGACGAACAACGTAGGGACCGGTGGCCGTTTTCAGACGCCCGCTGATGTGTCCTGGCACACACCAGCGGGCGCAGCAGTACGCGCAGGAGTCGACCTGTGGGGCAGGATCTGCGGGGTTCCAATAGATTGGCCAGTTTCCCGCGAGTGACAGCTCCACCGGCTCCATTTCACCGGGTTGTGGCAGGCCTCCGTCCACCCTCGCTGTCTGCGCTCACGCTCTCAAGCGCCTCCTCCCGCGACAATCCGGTGAGATCTCGACCCGTGTTGAGAACAACGAGCTCCCTGGGCCGGCTGTCCTGCAGGTCCCAGGTGCAGAGCGCCTGAATGGCAGCCTTTCGGATCCGGATGAGATTGTGCAGCTGAGGCATGCGCTTCGCCCACTTCCTCAGGCCCCTTCGATAGTAGTCCCAGCGCCAGCTCCCCTCACTGTTGCGTCGCATCTCTGCGATGGCAGCGGTGATACGGGTCGACGTATGGTGCAGCAACGGCCAGAGGTAATAGTCTCCGGCAGACAGGGTGCCGTCAGGGAGCGCGACGTAGATGGACACCTCGGGGTTGGCGGCGTGGTGGTCGAATGCCACTATCAAGTCGGACGCATGGTCAGCCAGAAAATGCTGGGCAGCATCCAGGTCATAGCTGTACTGGAGAGCGATGGGCGGGCGGCCCTGTTGGTCATAACGTCTGTCATCACTCATGATAACCACCTCGTCAGAAAGCCAGGGCAGGTGGATGCCCCTGCGGGTGCTTCACCTGACTAAGCTACCCCGGCTCCGCGGTCCAGGGAGAGGATTTGAACCTCTGTTACTTCCGCTCGGGGCATCCTGAGACCGGAAACCCAGTCTCGTTATCAAGTTTAGCATGGGAGCCGAGGCTTCTGAGACACATCCAGGCTGTACAGGCTATTCCGATTCCGGGTCCAGTTGGTGCCAGTAGACCCCCTCGGGATCGTCAGCCTCGATGTACCCGTCCACGTCGGGGTGGATCTTCTTCTTGATGTCGCCATCGAGCGCGGGATCGCACTCATAGGCCACAACCACCGCGTAGGCCTTCGTCCCGAACAGCATCCGGATGATCTTCGCGTTGTCGGCCGCCCTGTGGTAGTCCTGTGCGCGAACCCTGAAGGGGGCATACTCCACGGTGATGTGGTATCGCGCCGGCGTCTGCCGTTCATCAGTCAGCGACTTCACCCCTGCGATCAGGCCGGGGCGCCGGAACCATATCACCGGGTTCTCTCCCCGCAGGCCCAGCCGGCGGATCCTCTCGAAACTAGCAGCCACGAGTTTTCTGAGAGCGTTTCTGCCAAGTGGACGTGTGTCGACCCGGTCGGCGGACATCCGGTGTTTCGCGGCAAATAGGCCGGCGATGACGAGGTCAGATTTCACTGCCGTCCTCCGCTGAA
>DAOUHG010000114.1:0-5164 GCA_034428835.1 Dehalococcoidia bacterium | reverse complement strand
GTTCGTCTTCAGTAGCTCCCGTAGTCAGCGCAAGTTGCTCATCGTTGAAATTCCGAGCGCTGATCTCTCGGACATCTATGTCGATTTGATCAAGCTCTTGTAGCTCTTCAGTTGTGGGAACGCCAAGGTTCCTTGAACCGGCGCGCAGATACGGCCACACGGCTATCAAAAGAGCCCACGGCACTGTTGTAGCTCCTGACTGCCCCACGGCAGGGAACTCCCGATCTTGGCGACATGCCCTGCATATACGGCAAGCCGATCGTGCAGCTCCTGGCCGATCTTCTGGACCTCAACGGCGTGTTCGGCGAGCTGCGCCTCTTTCCAGCCCATTTCAACCGTCTTGAGAAGTGCCATAAGTGTATTGGGAGTCGCGATAATCACCCTCTGTTGCATGGATCGGTCAAACAGCTCGGGATCGCGTTCGAGTGCCGGCTGAAGAAGGAACTCCCCAGGCAGGAACATGACCACAAACTCGGGGGACCGGTCGAGTGCGTCCCAGTATGCCTTTCGCGAAAGTGACGTAGCCCGAGCCTTCACCTGGTCGGCGTGTCGAGCCAGTTGAGTTTCGCGCTCATCAGCACTATCGGACTCAATTGATCTCAGGTAGGCATCCATTGGAGTCTTGGCATCGACAACTATGGTCCGGTTGCTGGGCATCCGTACAACCATGTCGGGGCGATCAGTGCTTCCATCGCCAGACTGGATGCTGACCTGCTCTTCGTAGTCGCAGTAATTGGTCATCCCGGCCAACTCGGCCACGCGTCTTAGCTGGACCTCGCCCCAACTGCCCCGCACCTCTGGGCGCTTGAGCGCCGTGGTTAGATTCCGGGTCTCCTGTTCCAGCGCCTTGTTGTTGTTTGCCAGTGTCTCCAGCTGCTGCCTGAGACTCCCCTGTGAATCGGTTCGCGCGATTTCGATCCGCTTTAGCTCGTCTGAGAGCGGCTTGACCAAGTCACTCACGGCCTCCTTGCTGAGGCTGAAGTCCTTCTTAGCCTGCTGAACAAGGTTTCCCACTTTCTCATCGGCCACGCTGAGAAACTTCTCATTGTTGCTGTCAATGACCTCGGTCGCCAAGACCTTGAACTGGTCAGTGAGGGTCTTTTCGATGTCGCCCTGCTCTTCGAGGCGGCGATTTGCTTCACGCAACTGCTGCTGGAGGGATGCAACAGACTCTCCAGCGTGCTGGACTGCCGCGCGGGACTTTTCGAGAGCCTCGGCATTGGTCGCATTCAACGCGCTGATCGACTCCAGGTTCGCGCGAGCAGCGGCCAACTCGCGGTTAGCTTCGTCTCTCTGGTCACGCAGTGAGTCGCGCTCATCTCTAAGAGTCGCGACAAGACTGGCTTCTCTTTCCAATCGAGATATGGAATCAGCTGAACGCAATCGAACCACCAGCCAGGCCAAAAGTCCGCCAACAAGCAGGCCGATGACAAGGCCAACAATTGCGAAGAGTCCAGACTCCATGGCTACCGGACGCGAGTGAACTTCTGGAGGCGCTGGCCTTCGAGTACTTCGCCGATATAGAGGTCACCGTGGGAATCGACTGCGACGCCGTGAGGAGCCCAGAACAGACCTGCTTCGTGCGTGCGGTCTCCGCCCCACTGCGCCAGAGTATTGCCCTCGTTGTCGATTATCGTCACCCTGCCCTGCAGTTCGGGAACGTAAATCTCGCCGTCGGGGCCGATGTGCAGGTCAGTGGGCTGACGGAAGCCAGTGAATAGCTCCTCGAACTCGCCCTCTTGGTCGAAAACCTGAATGCGGTCGTTTTCACGGTCGCAAACAAGGACGTAGCCATCGTGGTCGAGTCCGATGCCATGCGGTAGGTGGAAGTCTCCAGGGTTCACCTTGCCCGGCAGACCCCATGACAGGATCAGGGAGCCAGTAGAGTCGTACCGGTGTACTCGGCTGTTGCCGTAGCCGTCCGAGATAAAAATATCTCCCTCTTCAGTGACAGCGATGCCAGTTGGAAGGTTGAACGGTCCGCCTGCTCTTGGAACAGGTTCGGCGTTGGTCGTGTAACCTGTCTCCGAAGGCTGGCCTGTGCCAATCCTCAGAAGCAGTTCTCCTTCCAGTGAATACTTGGAGACTACATGTGCGTCGCGGTCTGCGAGGTATACGCAGTCGTCCGGGCCGATGTGGATGCCATGAGGCCCAGCGAATGTTTCGTCCCAAGCGTTGAGGAATGCTCCCTCTCGGTCGAAAACCATCATCTGGTGCGAGCTGCGGTTGAACGCATACACATTGTCGTTGCTGTCCACAGCCACGCCCGCAACCTGGTGCCACTCGTAACCTTCGGGCAGGTCTCCCCAGTCCTCTACCAGTTCGTATTGATAGTCCCCGGAACCGTATGCCATGCTCTTTCCTCCGATGCGCGGGATTGCTGGGCAGGAACCCAGTAAGTACGCGACACAGGCCTCCTGATTCGCCGCGTACTATACGTTGTCGGCCTATTAGGGTCAAGCAACAGAGCCGTCTATTGAGATGTCGAGGACGGCCGGTCGGCCGGAGTCAAGCGCGTCCTTCAGAGCCGGTCCAATGTCGGACGGATCCGTGATGCTCCGACCGTGCATTCCCATAGCCTCAGCAATGCCAGCAATATTGAAGGGTACTGGGAAGTCCATCGCGAGATACTTGCTCTGTGGATCAGCCTCGCCGAGGATGTCTCGCTTATAGACATTCATGTTGAGCTTCAGTACGCGATAGGCGCGATTGTTGCAGATGATGTACACCACTGGAATTTTATAGGCCGCCGCCGTCCAGAGAGCCTGAACGGTCATCATGGAACTGCCATCTCCGATGATCCCGACTACGGGACGATCCGGGTTGGCCAGCTTGAGGCCCAGAGTGCCACCCATGCCCCAGCCTAGCGCTCCTCCTCGTTCCCCGAATACCGTGCCGGGCGTGTCGAAACTGACGGCAGAATGGATAGCATCGCGCGTTGTTACCGAGTCATCGGCTATTAGCGTGTCAGGCGGAAGGGCCTGTGCGACCTCGTGCATCATCCGCTCGGTGGACATTGGACTGAGGTCCCAGCGCTCCTTGAGGCGCGCTTCTGTTGCGGTATTCTGAGCTGATTTGGCTTCAGCGAGATTGGCCGCGCGTCCCTTAGCGGCCTCCCTGTGCGCACCGGTTAGAACCGAGTCAACAGCATCCGCTAGGTGAGCTAGCCCAACCTTGGGGTCGGCGATAATGCCGATGTCGGTGGGTTCGCTTTTGCCAATCTCTCTGGCTGCCTGGTCGATGTGGATTAGCTTGGTTTCAGGCCCCAGGGCCCTTCCCGAGAAGTGGAAAAAGCCGCTGAACACGTTGGTCCCGACAGCCAGAACGACATCAGCGTCGGCAAAGAGCGCCCGTCCCGCAGGAGAGACCGGAGCGGAGCGGCCCATGAACTGAGGATGAGCTGTCGGGAAGTTCATCTCGGAGTAAGCGGATGAATATACACTGGCGCCGAGGAGTTCTGCTACCCGTACTGCCTCGTCTATCCCACCAGACTGTGCGAGACGGTCTCCGACAATTATCGTGGGGTTGCTGGCGCCCGCAAGCATGGCGCTTGCGTCTGCGATCGCTTGCGCGTCGGGAGCCATCCTGAAGTATCCCTGCTGCGACGGGATTATCTCGACTTCCCCTTCGTCGTCGAGCGCGTTCGCCGAAAAACCGACGTAAACTGGGCCTGTCGGCGGTGTCTTGGCCTCGGTAAAGGCACGCCGGATGACCGAGGGTATCTGTTCTGGATGTGTGACCTCGGCGCTCCACTTGGTAAACAGCCTGGTCATTTCGTCGAGTTTGGTCCGGCCCTCCGCAAGCTTGCGGATGTCCTTGTTGGCGCTGGTGACCACCATAGGTGTGCCACCCTCTTTCGCGTTGTGGAGAAGGCTGATCCCATTGGCGAGGCCAGTCTCTATATGGAGGCTTACGAAGGACGGTTGCTGGGTGGAGCGAGCGTAAGCATCGGCCATTCCCATCGCCGCTCCCTCTTGAGTTGTCAGTATGTACTCAAGGTCTGGGTATCCCTCCAACTCGTCCAGGATGGCACCCTCGCTGGTGCCCGGATTGCCGAAAATGTACTTTACACCTTCCGCTCTCAACATCTCCATCAGGGCGCGCTTTCCGGTCATTTGAGGCATAGGAGTTCTCCAAGATTCTGGTGTGTAGCGTTAGTTGAATTCAGGAAACCGAGTCGACCGCGGCCTGTGCGCACTCTTCGTCTTCTTCGCCTGTGCCTCCTCCGACGCCACAGGCGCCAACAGGGGCACCATCCCTGATGAGAGGGACTCCGCCCAGGCTCGCAATCATGTGGTCACCCTCCGCTGAGCGAATGCCGGTAACAATCGGGCTTCCGGCTCTTTCCTGCATCTCTCCGCTAGGTCTGCCGAATGCAACAGAAGCGACCGCCTTCCCCTGGCTGCCGTAGACTCCGGCCCAGATCGCGCCGTCCATCCTGGCGAAAGCGACGAGCCTTCCACCTGCGTCGCAGACCGCCACGTTTATCTTGATGTCTAGCTCCTCTGCCTTGGCAATCGCCGCAGCGACCATTGTCTGGGCTTCTTGCAGTGTGATGCTCATTTGAGCCTCCCGGTGGTAAAGATGCATCGCCAATTAGTTTGCCCAAGCGTATTACAGGCCGATCAGCCGCGCAACTCAGATTATTCTGAGCAGGTTCCGAGGAGGGTCAGTCTGAGACTTGAGTCGTTCAGTCGCCGACTAGGGCAATGATTCTGTCGATGGCCTCTTCGCGGAAGCGGTCGAGGTCATCGACGTCCTTGACGAGAGCGCCCAATGTCTGCCGGACGGCATCCCGGTCGAGGTGATCGTAGTGAAGAATGACCATGGCCTTGGCCCAGTCCAAGGTCTCAGAGATTCCGGGAACCTTGTCGAGGCCGGACTCCCGTGCGTTCTCAACGAATTGGCACACCTGGCGGGCTAGTTTCTCAGAGATTCCGTCCACCTTTCGGCGCACGATACGCAGTTCTTTTTCTAGGTCAGGGTAATCGATCCAGAGGTACAGGCACCGGCGGCGCAAGGCATCCGAAAGGTCACGGGTGCGGTTTGACGTCAGGATGACAAGAGGTCGGTGCTCGGCAGTTATCGTTCCGATCTCTGGAATCGTTACCTGGAACTCTGAGAGGATCTCGAGAAGGAACGCCTCGAACTCCTCGTCCGCTCG
>DAOUHG010000113.1:0-9140 GCA_034428835.1 Dehalococcoidia bacterium | reverse complement strand
GGTCGAAAGCAAGTACAGTAACGGTCTATCCCCGCGAGTACGGGGCAGCCCGCAGCAGATGCCGAAGCTAAGGTCGCAGCAGAGGTCTATCCCCGCGAGTACGGGGCAGCCCCTAGGCGATTTGATGAGGAGGCTAATCAGTATTGGCCCAGGGGATATAATCAGTGGTATTTTACGAGATACACGCCGTCCGCATCTACGATAGTACGAGGAGGCTCGCCAAGAGTTCTGATCTGCTGTCCTCCAACAGCCCTTGAATCCCTCCAGGTCATGACGATTGCTCCGGTGCCCAGCTCGGCGTACCATCGCTCAAGCACGTCCCATATACGATCTCTTATGCCAGCAGTCATATGGGGGCCGGTGTAGACTCCCGGCGCGATTTCTAGCATCGTGGACGCTAGGAAGCCGCGATATCGCGCCTCGACGTTGACTGTTACGACAACCGTCACGACTGACTTCCTTCTTCTTCGTCCCGGACTTGCATCATAGGTGCCCGAACCGGAGATACATCCTGGAAGAGGGTCTTGATGCGGTCGATCATCTTCGGTATCACGCGTTCCTCTCTCAACAGCTCCCCGGTTGTTCGACGAGTGTATCGCTCTACGTTCAGGTATGAGTTAACCGCGCTCGCTTTCGCGGCCCGAAAAGCCGCGGGAAGCAGCACGGTGTCTCTGAACAGGTCGGCAATGTCCAACGCAAAGGCGTCCCCACTCTGCTCGTGAATGAACCCCAACTGCGGGATTGCTCCCGTTGCGGTTACGGCGATCACCGCTGCAGCGGTCACCGCGACCGACGCATGGTTGATACACTGGTTCGGAACGTCGGCGGACAGTGGGTCGCTCCTGTCGTAGCGACGCCCTCGCCAGGTGATGCCGAAACGCTGCGCAAGGGCCTGGTAGGTTTTCCGCATCCTTGCGCCTTCGATTCCTCTCAGCGTGGCAATGTCAGTTTCCGGCAACACTTCGCCAAGCCGCATGGCATACATCCTGCGTGCAATCGTCAGCCGCATGCCCGGATCACCCCAGGCGTTCATCTGCCGACGTGCTATCTCTGATGAGTCGGGCATGATTGGCGGGGCCGTGTAGCAACGTACGCCATCTTCTCCAACGGCAACCAGAGCTGTGCCATGGCGCGCCATCAACCTCAGCGCATCGTGACTTACAGTCGACCCTGGTCCAAGCAGGATCATGGACAGCGACTGGAATGGTATTCCGTACTCTCCAGGACCGAGGGGGCTCTCGTCGTCCGGCTGCAGCTGACGCTCGAACCTAAGCGTGCCGTCACGGACGGTCAGCGCACCACGGGACAGCCAGAGCAGTCCATGACGGTCCGCGTGGGGAATCCTTGCCGTTTCAAGTCCTAGGCGACCTCTGAGCATAGTTCCAGTCCCTGCCAATCAGAGGATTGGATTGGCGGCACCACAGTGGAGCAAGCCTCTTGGTACCGGCAATCCAGGTCAAATCCTCGATGATTCAACTGTTAAGGTGCATACGTCACGATGGGCCATCAGACCCCCCTGCGGTCCATCGGACATGGCCGCTCTTACAGTTCAACACGTGTGCGTAGTGGAGGGCGAAGGAGCAGCATTCCATAGCCGTATGAACGATGTCTCCCCACTCCCTTGCTGAGCAGCATCGTGAACCGTTTAGGATCACCAATTGTCAACATTCCCTGCAACACTGCGTTCGGACCTTCAACAGAGGGCCCGTGCATCTGGCGTACTACCCGCACCCTCTGGAATGAGCGCAGCCTGCACTCTACGAGCTGCGCTCTCCCATGCCGATCGAGTTGGTCAGAAAGCCACCGAGTGTACACTTCTTCTCTGCCAGGTGGCTTGCCCCCCTTGGGGAGTTGTTCTGCCTCTCGCTGGAAAGCATCGCGTTCCGCACCGGGATTATCGGCGTTCCTGGTCTGCCTGATCACAGGCCTTACCAGCACCTCGAATCCAAGGCGTGATCCTAGTTTCCAGTCCGTAGGCATTACCTTGGTATGGATTGACTCTCTGGGTAACACGAGCGCCTGCAGCGGATCCGCGAATATCGCCGCAGAGTCCGCCAGGTGCTCTGCATTCACACGTGCATAGCCGTACAGAACGCCTCGCTGGATTCCACGGCCCCTGGGCGTTATCAGCCGAAACGGCTTCGGTGCAGTCTCCCCGAAGGTCTCGGCCAGAAGGCAGTGCATCGCGTAACCTTCGTCGAACACATTGCGACTGATAAGTTGACGCGATCCGGCCCAGCGGTTAAACGATATGAGATCCACCTCGGCGCGAACCATGTAAATTGGAGTGTCAGACGTGGACGCCTGGAGCGTTCCTGACTTTTGTTCAGTCATTCGCTGGTCACCCTTGTTCAGGACCACTATCGCAGGACGGAGGGAACACGTCGCGAGGGACCGAACCCTCGCAGACCAACCGACCGCCGCCGTGCAGCCCAGAGAACCAGTTCCGCTGATCGGTCAGCGAGTAGGTCTGATGAGCAGAGACACTTGGATACCCCTCACCCCCCGGCCAGAAGATCCTCACCGAATCCGCGGTGTTTTCCGCCGAATCCAGACGTACGGACAGTAGAGCGGCCAGTACAGTGTCACCCTCTGCGAACGGGCCCGCGACAGGGGCTGATGGGAGACAAGGCTTGCGTCCTATGAACAGTGGCCTTGAAGGCTCCTTCAGCGCCTCATAGATACGCTCCAATGTTGGATCCTCGTCCACCGGGTCCAGCCGCAGCGCGACCGTTACGCACATATCGGCGAAGTAGTCACGATAGCGAAGGTGAGGAAACTTATAGGTCCTGTCGCCACCGGCGCGCCCTTCTGGCGCGCCCCTGGTGGTCCAGCCCCTGTCACCGCGGCCAATCGACGCCGTCTGGAAATCGGTCATCCGCACCCCACGGTGGGGTTCCCGGTCGATCCTTGCAGCGAACACAAGACGGTCCTGCAGACGCTGGTGGGACTCCCGGTCGATCCTGCGCAGCCCCAGAGCGTTGGCAAGCAGTCCGGTGAGCATCGACGCCGACGGAAACCATCTAATGACACCCAGATTATCGATAGTCTCGCCACCGAACGACATGAGGGGCGACTCTAAATTCAGGATCAGGTGCCGCATGGATCAGGCCACTTCCCCTTCCAGAAGTACACTGGCCGCCCAGTCGGCCAGTCGGTCGAGGTTGACGACTTGAGCGCCTGGGATGTCTATCGAATCAACTGACATGAATCGCCGCGTTTCATGCGTCCCATAGGCATCGTCCAGCCTTTCGAGGTGATTGCAGAGCGCTTGAGCCGCCGCCGACATTTGAGCCGGAACAGCTTCACGGTAGGCATTTGCCAGGCTTCTGGGCTGGCGAGAGCCTGCCTCGATCAGCATTAGGTCGGCATACGAGTACGGGGCTGTAGAACCGAGCTTGGCGCCGGGAGAGACCGTTGCAATGAGGTGCGTCAGGTGCCTGACCACCTGGGAAGCAAGGGTCCGGTCTGCGCTCTCCCAATCAGTGGTGTCACAGCCCTCCAGGTTTGAGACGAGTCCGGGCACATCAACCACCACATAGCCGTAGAACAGTCCCGCCGTCAGTTCCATGTCGCCGATGTGCGCTGCGCCTGCATCCTCATCCTCGCCTTGCAGGTCGTCGACAACTGAGAAGTAGTCGCTTTCACTCTCTTCATGGTGGACAGTAAAAGCGTGAGCGACGTGGATTGCCCCATCAATGTTCGCCCCAGGGTCAGATGTGACCATGCGGCCAAACAGAGCTCCTTCCAGACCGGCCGGCAGTCTTGCCGACTCAAGGAGGGCGCGGAAGTTCTTGCCTTCGCCACGCCTTGCACTGAACATCGCAGCTGCCGCATCTCCGGCTGCCTTGGCATCACCAGAATGTTCGGCGCATACAGATGCGGCGCGCTCCTGCAGGTGCTCAACTTCGGGCAGTCCCAGAAGAATGGGTTGACGTCCCCTCTCCGTCCCGCCGCTGCTACCGTATACGCCAACGTTGAAGGCCGTCTCCACCGACGTCAATACCTCTTCACTGTAGTCCCCGGAATCGCGCAGCGGTTTCATCAACATGCGCTCGACGATATTTCGCGACCGCAAAGCCGATGTGGCGCCGTCGATTGCGCGCAGGGAGAACTCGTCCTCGGCCATGCGCCAGTGCCTTTTGAGGCACTGTGACGAAATGCGGGTGCGCACCGTACCGCCGTAGGTCATTCTCTTCGCCAGCCCGCTGTCGTCGCGATTGAGCAGTGCCGCTGGGTAAGAGTGTAGGCTGTGGATTTGCAGGAATCTCGGACTGGGCATGGTTGATTTCCTCTATCTGATCTGATCGATCTGGGCTTCGAACTGCGCGGAGCGTCGCTGCGCCTGATAATAGTCGCGAGCCATACGGCGCCGGGACCCCTCCACAGCTGCTTCATCATAGCCATCGCTTAGGACAAATCGGGCCATCTCCCGCCAGTTGAACGACACACCGGCGGAGGCTAGCATACGGAACATGCGGCAGAGTAGAGTTCGCAGCATCGGACCGCGTGCCGTAAGCAACCGGTTGAGCCTGGTCTCACTGTAGAATCCCACGCCCCGCTGGGGGTCTCCACCCTGAAACAGCGCCCGACCAACCGGCAGTTGGCCTTCATGGGCGCTTCGGTGAACCGCATCACCTGACGCCGTCAGCGTCATCAATGCGATGCCATGAAGAATCAGTGACCACTTGGCCTCCAGGCTGGGAGGACCCAACAGGTCCTCCTGGGCCAGCAGCCGCCAGAAAGCGGCCGCGTCTGGCCTGTCTGGATTCATCCGCCGGAGTGCAGCCAGATCGCCACGGAGAAAGCCAGGACTGGCCATCCCCGCAGCGAACCTCACCGCCGAATCTCCCCACGAACGTGACCCCTCCACGTTGGACTGCTCGAGTGTATGTGTGGTGGTCAATCTTCCCTCCCCCTGCTTGCCTGGTCAAACAGAAACGGCAGTCCGCTGCTACTGCGAAGTCTCCTCTCGAACAGTGACTCGGCTTTCACTCGTGCCTTGTACCGGTGGATGGCAGGACAGGGCAGCGCGTCCTCGGCATCGTAAAGCAGAGCACGAGCGTGATCGACTACTCCATCGCTACCGTTCATCAGCCACCTATTGTGTATCTCATGTCTCTGGGCTTCCTCCACCTCGAACTCAGCCTGAAGCTCCTCGAAGAACCTCGCGTCCACGATTTCATCCAGCCCATTCAGCCAGCGACGAGCCAGTGCTCGATGCTCGGGACTGATACCGTCCTCGTCTCCGCGCGCGATGAATATCTGAATAGCATGACTGAGTATGCGCTGTATCACGTCAACCTGCTCGATCCGCTGCCTGGCGATGTCACCCAGTTCCCGGGTGCCACCTCGACGCTGCATAGCAGTCTTCAGCTTGTCACCGATGGGAATGATACGCTCGTGGTAACCCTCTGTTTTGCCTTGCCCCCGCACCATCGCACGGGCTACCAGATGCGCCTTCTTATCGTCGTCTTGAGTTGGCCTCAGCAGAGCAGGATGTTCCCAATCGGCCGAAACCACCAGGTACTCTGCGGTTCGTTTGTAGGTGAACCCCCCGGGTCCCAATGTGAGCGGCAGCCCCTCTCGCCTGGAGTTGAAGGGAGTCCAAGCGTCCCCCGTCCTGCCCTTGAGATCACTGATATTAATGCGGGCCGCCTTCGATGTGGCCCTGACTCCTTGCAGCTGGCCATCTGCGTTCAGGCTCAGTCGGATGCGTCGACAGATTTCGATGTACAACGGGTCCAGCCGATCGAAGTTCAGCGCCTCCGGCCCCGCGCCATCCCAGGGCAGGGTCCAAAGCAATTCGAAACCGCCATCTGTCATCCCATAGCCCGTCAGCAGCGACTGTCGTATGTCCAAGAGTGCAGTCATGTCTCGGCGCACATGCGCTCCGATACCTCCACCTGACGGAGCGAGCGAGAACGCCGGTCTGTTCCCCAGACCACCATTCATACGGGAGATGCCATAATTCCCTGCACCGGAGAAGCCCTCCATGGTCTGGAGTGCAATCAGCGCAAAAGCCCAGTCGTCTACGTCGACCCAAAGGCCCACCGCTGACTTCAGGTCGTGGTTCTTGGACGTAACCAGCATGTCCAACTCGTCCGGTGTTGCGACTGTACTCTTATAGTCCTTCTCACGCTCTCCCGTACGAGCTGGCGGTTGCATGAAGGCTGGCCTGGTGATGTCGTCTACGACAAGATGCCAGGGCTCGTCTCCCGGGAAGTCCGGTGTGAGACCGCGCAGCAATGTGGCCCACTCACCGCCGTTGACGGGGGGTGTCTTCGTTCCGCCTCTCATCAGGGCGAGTGCTCCGAGCTGCGACAGGAAGGCATGCCAGGCGTGACGCTGGTGTGGACGCAATGCCATGAAGGCATACACTTCGTCGTTCATCAGGGCAGCATACACTTCCGGCAGGGACGCCATCGTTCGCTTCCTACCGGCTTCGAAGCGAAACAGTGGTTCGGTTAGTAGGTTGAGCGTCATGCACTTTCTCATTGATGAGTGCTTTGCGTTGAACATTGACTCTAGTAGAAGTTAGCCGCATATCCCAACATAGCAGGGAGCGTCAGTGCAACCCAATCAGGAGCCGCAAGAACCTGCACGCCTGATCAGCGTCCATCGTAATACACACGTTGAGGCAAGTCCAAGCTCGAAGTCATTCACCACCAGATTCGTTGTCGATCCCTATTGCCAATGCCCTGAACTATCTTTGCATTCAGCCAGTTTTGAGCCAAAGAAGTAGTGACTGGAAGTCCGCCAGCCAAGGCCAGCGACGAGAGGCGGCAACAGGTACTCTGTGACTACACGCACAAGGCACAGCAGTTGAGGTAGACACCGATGGCGACAACTGGAATATCGCCCGCCTATACCAGATTCCACTGGGGGAAGGCGGAACCACGGGACGGCCACCCAAAGCGTATTCACCTGCTGGAGCACCACCTTGCGGACGTCGGCGCCTGCTTCGAAGCCCTGGTGTCGCAACCGACCATCCGGCAGCGGTTGGCGAATTCCGGAGGGCTGGAGGTACTGGACGACACCACAGCTGCGCGCCTATCACTATTCGCCGCTCTTCACGACATCGGCAAGGTCAACATTGGATTTCAGACTCGGATTTGGGAGTCCAGCTACCTGCAGGACCTGCCAGGAGTGCCTCGAACGGGCCACACGCTGGACCTGACGCCGGTATTGAACGACGACGACCTGGAGACGGCCAGATGGTTCTTCGATGCCCTGGGCTGGTGGTGGGACGCGGTCGAGTCCTGGGACGACTGCGAGGGAGAGACTGTGTGCGGACTGTTTGTCGCCGCCCTGTCCCACCATGGCTTGCCACTACAGCTCAGGGGAAAGCGTTTTGCAAATCCATCTGCTTGGCGATCCTTTGGGGAACTCGATCCTGAAGAGTGCGTTAGACGCATTGGACGCCTGGCCCGTGAATGGTTCCCGGCTGCCTGGGAGCCGGGAGGGCCACCATTGCCTCCGGCTCCTGAGTTCCAGCATATGTTCCTGGGTCTGTGTACCCTGGCCGACTGGGTTGGCTCCAGTGAGTCCAACTTCCCGTTCCGGGGAGAGCCGGACGATGACTACATGGCATTGGCCAGGCGTAACGCGCGGAGCGCACTGTCGGCGATCGGATTGGACCTGTCCAAACAGCGAGCCGCCCTGTCTGGACAACTGCCTTCATTCGAGCGAGTGTTCGCCTTCGATCCAAACGCGATCCAGCGGGCCGAAGCGGATACACCGGCCGGTGATCGACTGGTAATCATCGAGTCCGAGACCGGCTCTGGCAAGACTGAGGCTGCGCTGTGGCGCTTCGCCCGAATGTATGACACTGGTCTTGTGGACGGCCTGTACTTCGCTCTGCCGTCGCGTGCAGCTGCGACTCAGCTGCACGGCCGCCTGACCGCCTTCGTAAACCGACTGTTCCCTGCCGGTCACGTTCCAGAACCCGTGCTGGCCGTTCCCGGCTACCTGAAGGCAGGTGACGCTGCCGGGAGGCGACTCCAGGACTACGAGGTATGGTGGGACGACCATCCGGATGACGTGACTCGGGCCCACCGTTGGGCAGCTGAGGGAACCAAACGCTATCTGGCCGCCCAGATCGCCGTCGGCACCGTGGATCAGGCCATGATGGCCGCGCTGAAAGTTAAGCACGCTCACATGCGAGCCGGATGTCTGGCCCGCAACCTGCTTGTCGTCGACGAGGTACATGCCTCCGATCCGTACATGGGTCTGATCCTCCGGTCCCTATTGGAGGGGCATGTCGGCTCCGGAGGCTATGCGCTTCTCATGTCGGCCACTCTGGGTTCAGTTGCCCGCCGACAATGGCTATCAGTCGGTAGCGCTGGCCTCGCTGACGTTCCCTCTTTGGACGAGGCGATCGCCACACCCTATCCGGCAATTGGCACTACGAGCCCCGCAGGTGAGGTCATGACCGCCGTCGGACGTAACGACGAGGGGAAGACCGTCCACGTGGATGTCAGACCCCTGATGAACAGTGTCGTCGAGGTGGCGGAACTCGCCCTCCAGGCAGCTCGCGATGGAGCTGCCGTCCTGGTCATACGCAACACGGTCGACTACGCGATCGAGACCCAGATGGCGATCGAAAAGGCCGCCGCCGGTCAGGACAGAAGTCTGCTGTTTGCCTGCAATGATACTCCGACCCTGCACCACGGCCGGTTCTCAAGCGATGACCGACGACTGTTGGACGGAGTCGTGGAAAGTCGGTTAGGCAAGTGCCGGTCAGCGGGTGTCGGTGCGATCGTAGTGGGGACCCAGACCCTTGAGCAATCGCTGGACATCGACGCCGACCTGCTGATCACCGACCTGTGTCCGATGGACGTACTGCTGCAGCGGACCGGACGGTTGCACCGGCACAGACGCGACAGCCGGCCAGCCGGGTACACCATGCCCAGGTGCATTGTACTCGTGCCCTCCGGTGACGATCTTTCGCCACTGCTGAAGCGCGGTTCGCGACGCAATGGACTGGGACCATACGGTTACGTGTACCCGGACCTTCGTATTCTTGAGGCCACCCGGCGGCTTGTTCTCGAACTCCCAAGGTGGAGTATCCCGGAGATGAACAGGGAGCTGGTGGAGCGGGCCACACACCCCGATGCACTGGATGCCATTGTTCGGGA
>DAOUHG010000112.1:0-13884 GCA_034428835.1 Dehalococcoidia bacterium | reverse complement strand
CATAGGCAAGATCAAGCACTACCGAAGGATATTCTCACGATTCGACAAACTCGACAGCAGATACCTCGGATTCCTACAATTCGCTGCTGTTCTCATATGGCTGCACTGAAATGTCAACACTACCTAGTATAGTCGTGGTCTTCACGGCCATGACAGGGGTCGTACTCGCTGACGAACCGCCCGACGAGGACAGCACCAATGGTCACTGGCTCACGGAGTACGAGGGATCGCAACTCCAACAAGAAGACCTCGTTAGGATCGAATCGGGCGAAGTCGTACTGATGGACGAATCCACCGCCTTGAAAACCACCGCCTTGAACGGATGCGATTACGATACTGGGGGCGATGACCCACACAAGTCAGGTGGAGACGTGTCGGCTCATGGCTGGTGGGAGAATAATAATAATGAGTGTCCGAGCCGCGCTGACGTTGCAGCCTGGCTACAGGCGGCCTGGTGCACCGATTTTGGCTGCCAGTGGGTCACGTTGGATTTTGACAAGGACCGGATCAGGCCCGGGCCTTGGTCGAGGCAGAAGAGTGACTGTCCGGAATGAGTGCCACTCTAATGAATGGACCTATTATCGAAACATGGTTGATGTGGATATTCCGGGCACCATCGACCCACCTGACAGGGTGTACAAGGTCAAACAAGTACAGTGCCGCCCGCCCGGGCCCGGTTACGGAGATTAGCAATCATGCTAACGCTTTTCATCGAGGCTTTCGGACAGCTATCCGGCCTACCGACCATTGACTGCGAGGAAGAGGATCTATACAGCGTTTTCCTAGAGCGGTCTCAACTGATGGGTTGGGGGGCACCCTCGTCCAGTGAGCGCCCGCTGTTATGGGCGATGGAAGAGGCAGAGCTGACCGCCGATACTGACCCATACCGTATCGGATGGGCACAGGTCGGATTGGGAGTTGGCCCCATCGATGTACGCAGGGCAGATGTACGCAGGGCAGATGTACGCAGGGTACCGGCAGCATCGCGCCCAGGTTGGTCAGGTTGGTATGGGTCGCCGATACGCCCGAGAAGTACAGACCCGGTTCTGGCATTGGCGCCATTGGTCCAATGCTTAAACGATTCGCTCGCCCGCTTTGGAGTCGTCGAGTTGTCCGGTCTCCAGGTGACGGCAAGCGGCCCGGAGACCGATACAGGGTCCTGCCTTAGATACCTAGTGGCCGTGCTCAACTGGTTCAATACGGACTTGAAGGCGAGAGCCGACGTGATAGTCGCCTTCGAACAAGACCTGCTCGGAGACCATGACGTTTCCGAGTTGGTCGCCAGCCTTCAGTGGAGGAACACCGGATCATTCGAGTTCAGGTCGGTTGTGGATGTGCCTGAGCAGCACATGGTCAAGGTGTCCACCGGAACACACTTTCACCCTGTCCGCCGCGGCGGATCAGATCAAGGCGTGTTCGTCACGATGCCAGAGTGGTCGCCGAGCGCGGCGGGATGGGTGCTCGCCAGCGTCATAGACGCAGCTCGTGCCATCGAGCCAGATGTAAGCAGCTTTGCGGTTCGAGTGACACGGGTTTGATGGTGACTTTCACCATCTCACGAGGGTCCCGGATCTATTCAGAGGGGCGGCACTTCCTCGGAGTGTCGTCCCTGACGTATTCCCTACGTCGCCGTAAACGGTAGCCTAACCCTTACATCAGTACCCACGCCCTCTGCGCTGGTCATGCTGAATGTCCCGCCCATAGCCTCTGCTCTCCGCCTCATGTTATCCAGTCCGTAGCCTGCCCTTGCCTCTCCCATGTTGAATCCAGCGCCGTTGTCCTTCACCGACATGCGCACGCTGCCAGAATCTACCTCAAGCTCGATTCGGACCTCTGAAGCCCCGGAGTGCTTCAGGACATTCGATAGCGTCTCGTGAAGGATACGATAGATCCCCGCTCTTACTGGCACGGGCATCGGCCGATCACCCCCATGTACTTCCACCTGGGCCGGTATCTCGGATATGGCCTCGAACTCTCCCGCCTGCTTCTTCAGCAGGTCCTCGAAACTGGTCCCTCCAGACAGCAACGGGGTGAGGTCGTATATGTAATGTCGGATCTCCAGGAGCGTCTGCCTCGACAGCGGAACAAGATTGCTGAGCGACTCGCTCAGCCTGGAGTAGTCCCCGTGGTGCGCAAGCCTGGCGCAGTTCTCAAGTCCCAGGTTCAGGGCGTACATGGACTGCGCCACGCCGTCGTGAATCTCGTGGGAGATACGGGCGCGTTCTTCATCCGCGGCCACTTCCAACTGTCGCCGCCTGAGGTTGGTGTTTTCGATCCCAAGCGCCAGCTGCACGGCCAGTGCTCTGCACAGGACGAGCGCACGGTCAGCGGTCGTCGCCGGAGCGTCCGAACCTGCCACCATTACTCCCAGAGTGGTCGAATCGCTCTCTATCGGAACAGCGATCCGCCATGATCTTCCGATGCGCTCTCTCACTGGACGCGACCCGACTGCTGCTCTCTTTGCCAATGACAGGAAAGCCTCCTGTGGGAGATCTCCAACAGGCTCGCCACCAGCAAGCCTCAGATCTAAGCGATCGGGTTGCACGAGATATACGGCGAAGTGATCGTACCTGTGGCGCTCCACTATGATCCGGGCTGCTCTTCGCATCAGGTCGTCCACATCGGCTGCGGCTGAGAGAATGACCAGGGTGACTTCAAAGACCGTTCCCTGTTCATGCAGGGCCATCTGCGTTTGTAGTAGTTGCGGGTCCGCATCCATCTGGCACATCTCAGGCTGATGCTATTTCGTTTGCTTTGGCGCCAACTCACAGGCGGCGTGCGCTTAGTATATTGCGTGAGTTTTGGTCATGTCCTCAAGACATCGAGCGGACAGGGGCTTTCGCTTATTGGGAATGCCTCCGCCAATCACCCTCACCCTCGTATCGGGGTACGGGGCAGGCTCCGGCCCTCTCCCTGAGGGAGAGGGGGTCAGTTGATTGAGGTTCAAGTCTGAAAGTTGTATCTACCTGTCCCTGTCAGCCCTTATGGAGAGGGGCAATTGACTGATTAGGTAGTGTTGACATTTGATTATCAAGCAGCTCAACAATCCAGTTTCGTCACTCTGGCGCAGGCTGGAACCCAGAATGGAGGCGATGTCTGCTTCCTATGGCGCCTGGATTTCCGCTTTCGCGGGAATGACGGGAAATGTCAACACTGCCTAGTCGCCATGGGGTTACGGCGCCGCTTTGTAGTCCAGCGGGACGTCCGCCTTGAAGTAGAGATAGGAGTCCTCACTGCCCAGGCGATCGCGGATTCCCTCACGGTTCAGCCAGTAGTCCCTCACCCTGCGCCAGGCCGACCTGTCAATGATGGCTCCCAAGAACCTGGAGAGGGTCACCTCGCGATAGATGTACTCCGGGAACCACCAGCGATGCCTGATGCGCTCGGCCTTGCCGTACAAGTCAGCTAACCCGTCGTCAGCCGATTCGCGGTTGTTGGAGTGGACCACGACCACCGGTTCGCTGGGGGGATTATCGAATGAATCCGAGCCGAAGGTCGGGAATTGTACGCTGGGCGTGTCCCGGAAGTACCAGGCCCAGGGCCACGAGAACCCTGAAGTGCCGTCGATCGCCACCTGGACAGGGCCGTCGCGGCTAGTGCGTTCGATAGAGTCCAGCAGACGGGTCACGTCGGGGGACGTCTGCGTGTAGACGATCATCTCGACAGGAACGTCGCCGTTGCGGTATGAGGCCATCGCCCCGGCCCTGACGGACAGCACGAGCAGCATTCCCGCGAAGACCAGCACAGAGATGCCGGCAAGGTTCTCAGCGCCAAGCGAGCGGGACATGTATACCGCCATAGCGACCATGCCCACGGCCATCGCAGCGAGAGCAACCTGAATCGCCACGTCCATGACGATGTTGCCCGTGGGATCGTAGAAGGCCAAGTTCCACAGCAGAACGACGAACAGCGGGACACCGGGGATCAGCAGATAGCCGCTGTGCTCGATCACCCTGCGCACATTGATCCTTCGTGCCACGTCCGTGAGGAACATGCCCGTGAGGACTATGAAGGGCAGCGTAATGTTGACCAGCAGCCACGGCATCTTCTCGCTGGCGATCGTGTACAGCAGGAATGTGATGACCGGCCAATAGACCAGAAACAGGCTGAACCGGTCGCGTCTGCGCAGGAAGTAGATGATCCCAATGACGCCGACCAAGAAGGGCAGGAACTCGTACACGGAGGCCGTTACGAAGTAGTAGTACCACGGCTGCGCGCCGCGTCCCTCACCCTGCTGGACAATCCAGTACCCGAGAGCCTGCCAGATGCCGCTTTTGATTCCGCCGTAGAAGTTCGTCAGGAACGTCGTGTAAAGCAGCGTCCAGATCGAGTAGAAGATCAGGGCGCATCTCCACCACACCGACCAGTTCCACCGGTATCCGAGATATGCGGAGAATCCAGCCATGCCTATCACGACCAGGAAGGCGATAACGCTGCCGCCGCCCACGGGATCGCCTATTCGTGCACTGCCCTCCGGCGCGGCGAGCACCAGTTCGGTCCAACTCAGCAACGCAGTATCCTGGAGGATCACGCTGAACGCGGACCACTGCGGCAGGGTGACGGCAATCAGGAACACCACAAAGGACGCCGGCCGTGTCAGGTTCGCCAGGTCTATCCGGTGTTCTCTGTCGGAGTTCCAGAGGGTCCGCACGACGCGCCCGATCGCCACGGGTGGAGAGACGCCCTGAATCTCCACTGGCCGCAGCACCCCTCCCAAATAGGGTCGCCCAGCCAGCAGTAAGCACCATAGACCGAGGGCGCCAACCAGCAGATAGGCTGACTCTTTGGTTGCGAAAGCGAGCGCGAGCAGTCCGGCGGCGATGTACAGGTAGCGATCCCGGCCCTCGTCCAGGTATCTCCACATACACGTCACCAGGCCGAAAGCCCACACCGCCATCAGGATGTCGTTGCGTGCAAACCGGCTGAAGTAGAGTATCGCGGGCGACGCGAACAGCAGTATTGAGACCGCAAGCGCCCCGACGCGGCCCAACCTGCTCCTGAACAGGAGCGGCATCGCTATCAGGACCGTCCCCATGATCGCGTACAGGAGTCGAGCGGTCGCGTCGCTATCGCCGAACACCAGGAAAAGGGCCGCGTTCGCCTCGAACTGGAACGGCCCGTGCATCATCGGATTGTGGACGTACTCAGACCCGTTGAACAGGTTCCAGGAGTAGAGAGCGTGGAGGCTCTCATCGTGGTGCATGGCGCGGGCACCGAGCTCCCACAACCGCATCCCCAAGCCAACTATGACCAGTACGCCGTAGCCCACCGCCTCCCACCATCGCAGGTCGACCAGCTTAAAGCTGGACATGTCAAAGGGCCGATGGAAACCCCTCACGGCAGGGGCGGGCGACTCTTCAGGTGTTGCTGTGGCGATGTCTACCATTCTCTCAGTGTTAAAGGCAGGTTTGAAACCTGCCACTACTCGCGTAGCCTGTATATGGTCACGTCTTCTTGCTGGAAGACTGTGTCCATGAAGTCGGGAAACTTGTCGAGGCCGGGTCCGTCGTGCGCCAAACGCTCACGCGGCCCGACGTACACATAATCTACGTTGTACTTGGACAGCAGGATTTTCGCCTCGGCAGAATTGGGCGTAGTATAGATGGCTGCCACATCGCTCTGGCGGTCGCCAATAGCTGCCGCCGAACCTCGCCACTGAATCTCGTGTCCGGGCCAGTTGTACACGGTCGGGACGCCAGTGCTGCGAGAGATAAGTCCCGCTTCATTCCACTCTCCAACCGACTCCAATATGGCTGCGTCCTCCGGTAAGTTGTTCTTTATGAACTCTATGGCAGCATACTCGGCCGGTCGACTAACACGAACGTACGAAAGGCCGTTGAGCGTGGGACTGGAGGCGAAGCCTCCCTCCTCGACCTTGGTCGCGGAGGCAGCAGCAGGGTAGTACAGTCCACACACCACGAGCACAATGGCTACCGTCGCCCAAGCGGTGGACAGCGTCCGCCGGCGACCAGTCAAGTGAGGCCGCATGGAAAGCCAGTAGTATATGGAGTAGCCGGAAACCGCAGCAAGCAGTACCCAGGCCTGGTAGTAGAGCTTAAACACCGTGTTCATGCGCTGTCTCGGATCGTCGAAGAAATCGTCGACGTACATCAGCTCAGGGCCCATAATCAACAGCAGCCCAAGCACCGCTAGGGCAAGCGCGAAGCCCCTGCCCGTGGGCCCTCTGACCTTGGTCTCGTAGATCGCCGACCATACGCCCATGCCGATGAGCAGAGCCAGTGGCAAAATGTGGATGAACCGCACCAACGTTCCTTCGGTGGGAGTTGGCGACTGCGACACGACCACTATCCAAGCCACGTATGGCAGAAATGCGACTGCCAACGAGACTACGGTCATGCGCTGCCAGTCGGGGCCAATGATCGTCTGCCAGAAGCACACAACTATGAAAGGCGCGACAAATATCAGCAGGGCGCCCCACACAACGAACAGGTGGAAGTAGCGTGATGGGTTGGCCACCGCTCCAATACCCTGTACGGAACTTGTGAATCCCAGGTAGTAAGGCAGATACAGAGCAAAGGCCAGCGCGATCACAATCAGCGGAGTCTGAATAACGGAGAGCCCCACCCGCGCCACGACATATCCCATGCCTTTGTCACCGACTCTCCAGGACGACGGCTGTGGATATGCCTTCAGCGCAGCGATTCCGACCAGCAGCGCAGCGTAGGTCGGCAGGTCCCACATGTTCGTGAATGCCAGCCCACCCAGCGAGACCGCCATCGCCACAAGGGTACAGTAGCCCCAGGGACGCATCCTGCGAATGTCGGTTACGTCCGACCCCGTATCGGAGTACGGGGTGACGTTCCTGAAGAAGTTGAGTGCAAACCCCGCGAATAGCAGGGCGAACGGGATCGCAAAGACATGCGGGTGCAGATCCCCGAGCATGAAGCTAAAGAATGGGAACTCGTGGATGGTGTAGTCGATTTCGTTGCCGTCCACGAAGGTGTTTATCACCCTGGTAGCCCTGAACCACCACCAGAACTCGTTCGGAGTCCAACTCTCAGTTGGAGTCTCAGTAGGACCTGAGAGCCCGTTTATGCCCACCCAGTCGTAGAAACCCTGCGATCCCATCGCATTGGCGTGCATGAATTCGAGGATGCCTTCCAAGTTGGCGACGACGGTAAGCAGCAGCCCGGCGCCGATGCCGGAAGTCATCGCCATACGCACGGGGCCCCTGTCGAAGCGCACCATGCTCACGACCAGGCATAACACGGCGGTCGCTGCCATCGCTGGAACCAGCGCGAGCGAGAGATTGTACGAGAAGTTGGACGCGACCCCAGACAGCTCGCTGACAACGCCCATGATCCAGTAGCCGAAGTAGTAGTAGCTGATGGACTCGCCCCGGAGCCACGGGTCTTCAGGCTGCCCGAAATCAGACACGATCGAGGCATTGAGGAACGCGAGGTCCATCGGCTGCTCTGTGTGATTTATTGCCGGGTCGTATGATCGGAACAGCGCCCACGCCAGGAAAAAGACTATGAACACAGCCTCTGTGACCGCGATCAGCCGCCAGCGGCGCCTCAGGAACGCGGTCATCTCCTCCCGGTGCAGGTATGCCAGCACACCCGACGAAGCCGCTATCAGAATCACCAGACCGACCAGTGTGAGGCGGACGCTGGGGACGAGGTGCAGCACGCTCAGGATCCACGCGACATAGCCGATCAGAAGCATTCCGAGCGGTTTGCTCAGCCCATATCCCCTGTCCGACAGCTTTGGCAGCAGGAAGTAGGCCAGTGGGAAGACCGTCAGACCAATGATCTCGACAGTTATCAGCCAGAGTAGAACGTTCAACATAGACAGTGGATATTATACGGACGCAAGTTGGCTGGTACTATCCGAGTCGCGCACTTGTGACGGCCCTCCCCAGGTGCTACGCTCACGTCGGCAACTCACACACCAGAGCGGAGGACCGTCCACACATGCTCAGGTTCCTAAGAAGGAGCGAGCGCGAAGACCGCGAGAGGACCCGCAGCGCAGTTCGCAGGACGGGACAGCGATGGTTCCGACGCATGACCGGTGTGTTCCAGCGGAGCCAGATCGACGATGACATGTGGGACGAGCTGGAGGAGATCCTGATCTCCGCCGACGTGGGCGTGCCCACGACGATGAAGCTGCTGGACGATCTGCGCGATGAGGTCCGCGACAGCGGCATCACGAGCCCGGAGGACGCCTTCGATCTCCTCAAGAACGCGATGGTCGAGACGCTGACGGTGGACGACGCCGACAATGTCATGGAAGTCGAAGAGCCGCCCCTAGTCATCCTGATGGTGGGGGTGAACGGCGTCGGCAAGACGACCGCGATAGCGCGGCTGACACAGTTCCACCTCGACGCGGGAAACTCAGTTTTGCTCGGTGCGGGCGACACGTTCAGGGCCGCCGCTATCGAGCAGCTACAGGCATGGGGTGAACATCTCGGAGTAGATGTTATCGCGCACCGACAGGGCGCGGACTCCGCCGCCGTGGCATTCGACACAATCCAGGCGGCAAGATCGCGCGGAGTCGACGTTGTCATCATAGACACAGCGGGCCGACTCCATACACGGTCCAACCTGATGACAGAGCTGCGCAAGATGCGCAATGTGATCGCGCGCCAGGGAGTCTCCCGCTCGCAGCGGGTCTTACTAGCGATGGACGCCACGACCGGTCAGAACGGTCTGATCCAGGCGCGATCTTTCCTGAAAGACATGCGCTGCGCAGGCGTTTTCCTGGCGAAGCTCGACGGTTCCGCCAAGGGCGGCGTGGTACTGTCAATCACCCAGGAACTGAACCTGCCGGTGCTGTTCGTCGGCACCGGAGAGGGGCCGGAGGACATGGCGGTGTTCGAACCGCGCGACTTCGTCGAGGGTCTTTTCGAGGAGTAGCAAGGGCGCAGCCCTTGACCCACAAGGAACGGCGCGCCCTTCATACACGGGGCTGATAGCTGACAAGGGCACAGACCTTGATCCAGTTCTTCAGTGGAGCATCTAAGAGAGGGAAAGAACAAATGACCACAGCTCAACAGACATGGACACGACACAGCCGGGAACTGGCCGGAGTCCAGACCACCCTCGTGACCGGCGGCAGCGGCGAGCCTATCGTGGTGCTTCACGATGAGACCGGATATCCAGGATGGCTACAGTGGCAGGAGTCTCTGTCCCAGCACTTCAGCCTGAACATCCCAATGATGCCTGGGTACGGCGAATCGGCCAGGCTCGATTGGGCTATGTCCATGCGCGACATGACGGGATGGTACCTGGAAGCGCTCGACGACCTCGACATCGGACAGGTCAGCGTGATCGGGTTCTCTCTCGGCGGCTGGCTGGCGGCTGAGCTCGCGACAATGGACCCCGGACGGTTCAAGAAGCTGGTGCTCGTCTCCGCGGCAGGCGTGAGGCCGCCAGTCGGCGAGATCCTGGACATGTTCCTTGTGACGATGCCGGTATTTCTGGAGGTCAGCGTTCACGACAAGGACCAGGTAGCGGAGTTCTCGACAGTCAACCCGGCGGAGCCAACTCCTGACCAAGTCTTCGACTGGGAGGACATCCGGGAAGTGGCGTGTATGCTCGGCTGGCGGCCGTATATGCACAATCCGACGTTGCCTCAGTTGCTGCACCGACTCAAGCGAGTGCCGACCCTGCTGGTCTGGGGTCGCGACGACGCGGTCATCCCTCTGAGCGCGGGACAGCGTTACAACGAGTCAATTCCGGGCTCAAGATTGGCTGTCCTGGACGACTGCGGCCACAGGCCGGAACTGGAGCGTCCGGCCGAGTTCGCGGAGATCGTGCGGGGGTTCCTGACTGAGGGGTAGGAGTCTACCTCGCACCTGCACGGTAGCTCGATTTCGCAATGCGTTGAAGCGTATTGACAATACAGGATGTCATGCTGGCAAGTGGGTGAATAGCTACCATTCAATCACAGGTACGGACAATCTCCGACAGATCTTTTGGGCCAACTGGTTGGAGACCTCACTGTGGCGCAGCACTGCCTCAACTACACCGGTCGTAGGGTTGCACCATAACGAATGGGCCCGCCCCTCTCGTTTCAGATAACAACCGTGGCGACGGAGGTGACGAAGAAGCGATCTTCGCCTCACCCGACCGTGACCTTCTCCTGTACGGCATCGGCCGGAACACCCCGAAGTCCGTCCTCTCTGCGGTCCTCGAGGATCAAACTAATCGCCTCGGCCAGACTGTCACGCGCCGCTTCCTTAGTTCTTCCCTGTCCATTGGCTCCGGGGATTTCCGGGCAATAGGCGATGAACCAGTCCTCGTCCTTCTCTATGACGGCTGTGAATTCGTTCCGCACTACTCCACTCCTTTGCATCCGCTCGATCCTGATCGATTCGTCTGTTCCGTATGTCGGTCACGTTTTCGCCGTAACCTGACAGGGTGCGGCATCCCGCTCTTCCGTACCAACGGCCGCAGTCAATCTGAAGTCGCTCACCAGTCCTTGCTTGTTGTCCATCAGCGCATGCGCCATTAAGACCTGCTTCGCCTCCTTACCCTTCCCACCTTGGAGTACATCCTGTCGAAGTCATCGGACATGCGGTCGAAAACATCGTCCGGGACGCGCTTGATGGTTCCGAGTGGGTGGTCTGGTGGGACACGCTCGTCGAGGTTGACGAAGGCGAGCATGGTGGAATAGGGTTGCGTCGGCCTCTCATGAGACGTTCTCCTGAGCTGGTAAGCTACTGCGGATAGTATAGATCCGTAGCCCGTGGGATGTCCCCTCAGCCGGTTTTTGGGCAGCCTGCTAGACCTTTTGGGTCTTCATTGGCTACCAAGGGACGCCTTGGACAAGTTGTCTAGGTGAACAAGTGAGTCAGCCAAGTCCGGGGAAGTCAGTGCACTAGATATAGCAGGTACAAGTAGCTCGGCTGCATGTTCGAGAGTGAATCCAACGACCTCTCCCTCACCGTCAAAGTCTGCGACGAGATGTTCGGCAACATCATCAGCCTCGCTTGCGGGATGGCCGTTCCATAGGGACAGGGTGTCAGTCTCGCTGTCGTAGTAGATTTCAAGTTTCACGGCGTACCCCATCTTCTCAACTTGCCTCGGTCGAAGAACCTGTTAAGCAGTATGTCATCTTCGACTACCACTCGGAGCCACTTGCCCGCTTCGCTAATATACCCGTAGTACCTTACTCGCCCATCTGCCTGGGTCTCAATTTGGTACGGATCGGCAAGGACACGATCCACCCATTCATCTCTGATCTCAGGATGCTTTCGCTTGGCTACGCGCTCGTAGTATTGGCTGGTTTCCATAACTACGGACACCTAGGCATAGTGTCAGACCAGCAAGTTGTCGTGACTTAACCCAGCTCGTGGCGGGGGTTTGGATGATCGAGCACTGCCGGGTTTACGAGGTTGTCGGGCATTCGGCCGGTTAGAACGTAGGCGACCTCGCGGGCGGCGCGCTGCTCCAGCTCCAGCGTCGACTCCTGGCTGAAGAATGCCACGTGGGGCGTGATAACGATGTTGTCGAGTCCGAGCAGCGGATTGTCGTTCGCCGGGTGATTGTCTGCCATGACATCGAGTCCGGCTCCCCCAATCGAACCGGTTGTGAGGGCGTCGTATAGCGCGTTTTCGTCGATCAGAGGACCGCGCGCGCAGTTGATCAGAAACGCCTCCGACTTCATCAGCTCCAGCTCTCTCGCGCCGATCATGTTCTCGGTCTCGGCGTTGAGAGGCGAGTGGAGACTTACGAAATCCGACTCCCTCAGCAGGGTGTCCAGATCCGACTTGCGCGCTCCGCGGAGTGCGCATTGCTGGGCGGTCATGTATGGATCGTAGGCCAGCACGCGGAATCCGAATGCCAGCGCCTTCTGAGCTGCTGCCTGTCCGATCCTTCCGAATCCGATCACTCCAAGAGTCTTGCCCCTCAGACGCATCATGCGCATTGTGAGGGGTACGCTTCCCCATCCGTCGCCCTTGACCGAGTTGTCGAAGAGCGACACGCGCCGGTTCCAAGCGAGCAGAAGCGCCATGACGTGGTCGGAGACCTCGTCGACGCAGTAGTCCGGCACGTACGTAACGGCCATGCCGAGCTCGGTGGCGGTGTCCACCGCAATGTTGTCGACGCCGACTCCGAACCTGCCCACGGCCACACACTTAGGGGCAGCGCGCAGCACAGCAGGCGTGACCTGCGCAAAGCAGGTCATGATGGCGTCGACGTCCCCGGCGAGCGACACGAGCGTATCCTCGCTTCCGTCGGGGGCGACAACAGCCTCGGCATCCGCCTCATCTCTGAGCACGGCCTCCTCCGGACCGGTTGTAGGCCACACGTGGTCGGTTATCAGGACCTTGAATCTCGACACGCCATACTCCTAATTCGCCGTTCTCAGTTCTTCATTCACTGTTCAGTAATTTCGTCACTCCCGCGAAAGGAGACCTTTGCATAACTTCGTCATTCCGGCGAAGGCCGGAATACAGAGGGGGGTTGGTGGTGTCCGGTAGCTTGCAATCAAACTATTTTCACCCTCACCCCAACCCTCTCCCTGACTCGACTTTGTACAAAGTGTAGTCAGAAATAAAGAGGACAGGGTAAGCTCTACCAAATCATCACAAGAGGTTGAGCATGTTCACCCCCGTATCGAGTACGGGGCAGGCTCTGCCCGAAGTCATTGTAAGCCTTCTGAAGCCGTTCGAGAACCTGTTCGACCCCAGAACATGGCGCAAGGCGCAGCTTCTGGCAGTCGGGGCCATACTCTCGCCGGGCAAGCGTACGGTGAGCACAGCGCTCAGCGCTCTCGGCATGAGTCATCGTACAGACTTCAGTCTGTACCATCACGTTCTCAACCGCGCACGGTGGGAGCCGCTGAATGTCAGTCGCGTGCTGCTGACAATGCTGATCGAGTGGCTCCACCACGATGGAGGTACGCTGGTGTTCGGCATGGACGAGACCATAGAGCGTCGCAATGGAAAGAGGATATCGGCCCTGGGGTGGTATCGCGACGCGACACGCTCCTCACGCTCCCACACCGTCAAGACCACGGGGCTGCGCTGGGTGAGCATGATGTGGTTGAGCCGGGTTCCGTTCGCGGGTCGTCACTGGGCGCTGCCGTTTCTGACCGCGCTGGCTCCGTCGTCTGTGCGCTGTCAGCGGACCGGTGCGCCCCCAAAGACGCTCATCGACATCGCCCGACAGATGATGATGTGTCTGCGCAGGTGGCTGCCAGAGTGTGATCTGGTCGTGGTGGCAGATGGAGGATACTCAGTGAAGGCGCTGCTGAGATCGGCACAGCTTCTGTCCAAACCCATCACCTTCGTCACCCGTCTGCGCATGGACGCATCGCTGCACGCGCCCGCTCCACCGCGTCGTCGTGGTCAGCGCGGTCGTCCCAGAGTGGTCGGAGACAAGCTCCCAGGACTGGCGCAGATGCTCGACGATCCGTCCACAGTGTGGAAGACCATCGAAGTCGAATGGTACAACTCCACCACGAGGACACTTCAGGCGGCTTCAGGAGTCGCCGTCTGGTACAACAGGAGCAAGCCCACTCCCGCCGTACACATACGATGGGTGCTCGTGCGCGACCCGCTGGGTGAGCTGTCGCCTCAGACGCTGGCGTGCACGGACACCGACTCCGATCCCAGGCTGATCGTCGAGTGGTTCGTGCTGCGCTGGCAGGTGGAGGTGACGTTCCAGGAGCTTCGAACACACATGGGAGTCGAGACTCAGCGGCAGTGGTCCGACTCTGCAATAGCTCGCACGACCCCTGCGCTGTTCGGACTGTTCAGTGTGGTGACCGTGGTGGCGCATGTCGTGGGTGTGGAGTCGCGTTCGTGCGCATGGTACGACAAGTCTGCCCCCACGTTCGCCGACGCGATCGCTACGACACGCCGGCTTCTGTGGTCGAGCGCGACTATTTCTCCCACCTCCTCACACAAAC
>DAOUHG010000111.1:0-6672 GCA_034428835.1 Dehalococcoidia bacterium | reverse complement strand
AGGGGCGCTGGTCGGGGGCGACGTAGTTCGCTCGCAGACCTTCTTCGTTAGCGTGGCACTCGAAGGGATCTCTGAGTCCGGTGCACGGGTAATGAGGCGCGACTCGGCCAGACCGGGTGACGCCGTAGCCGTGACTGGCCACCTGGGGTGTTCTGCGGGAGGACTCCGTCTGATCCTTGGCGAGTCCGCCTCGCCGCATTTGGACTCGACCACACGGTGTCACCTCACGACAGCCCATAACCGACCACAGCCACGAGTCGCTGAGGGCATCGCCCTCAGAAAACTCGACGTGAAATGCGCGATGGACGTCAGCGACGGTCTGACCGCCGATCTGGCCAAAGTGTGCGCTGCCAGTGGCCTGTCAGCTCTAATTGAGGCTGACAGAGTTCCAGCCGACGCCCATTTGAAACAGGCCTTCCCAACGGAATGGCTTCAATTGGCCCTCGGGGGCGGAGAAGACTATGAGTTGGTGTTCTGTGCCGACGATCGAACCATGGAGAGCGTAATCTCCGAACTGGGCTCGATCGTACGAGTCATTGGCAGAATATCGGACAATGGCACTGGCGTCACGGTTCTCGATGCCGACGGAGATGAGGTCGAGGTCGGGACTTCAGGATGGGACCACTTTTCGAGGTAGCATGGATAGAGCCACCATCGTAATAGAGACTGAATCCAGGTACCGGCCGACGGAGATCATGGGCGATCTGCGTATCGTCGCTGAGACCCTCTACTTCCCTATGCGCCTCGTGGGGTTCTG
The DNA here is from genome assembly GCA_034428835.1 of Dehalococcoidia bacterium. GTDB lineage: Bacteria > Chloroflexota > Dehalococcoidia > Lucifugimonadales > UBA1123 > VXRN01. Next base: position 5,915 of record DAOUHG010000111.1, on the reverse strand, counting down.
GGACGAGGCCGCTGACACGCATATGTGCCCTGAAACAGAGCTTGCCAAGCCCTGCCCTCACAAGGTCCCTGAGGACGATCCTGCCTACGTCCCTTACACTCGCTCCATGGAGCGTCTAAAGCAAGCCGTGGTCGAGGTCGTCTTTCCTCACGCCAATGTCCGCATGTTCTTGAGCTAACACGTACATTCCGAAACCACAGGAGGCTTCAGGATGGCATCAGCAGCCCAACTCAGAAGGTCGCTCGCTCCCTACGAAGAGTTCCCCTTGCAGGAACTGTTGGCGCGTGCCGTTTCTAGGCACGGACAAAAGACCGCAGTCATCGACGGCGATCGAAAATACTCATACGCCCAGCTGGGCGAGTACGCCGATAGGCTCGCTTCCGCACTGGCGGGATTGGGAGTCAGCCCAGGCGACCACGTGGCAATCCTTGCTCCCAACTGCGTGGAGTTTGTGATCGCCTTCTACGGCATAGTCAAAGTCGGCGCCGTCGTCACCACCGTCAACTCCGGCTACAGAGAGCGTGAGATTGCCCATCAGCTCAACGACAGTGGCGCCGAGACGCTAATCGTACACTCAGCGCTCAAGCCGATGTCAGACGCTGCCCGCAGCGAGATCCCTGGACTCAAACGCGAGGTCGTGATCAGCACGGACTCGAATGGCGCCGACTCCTTCTGGAGTCTGCTGGAAAACGCCTCTAGCACTCCGCCCTCGATCGCTGTCGACCCGGTCAACGACGTCGCAGTCCTTCCCTACTCTTCTGGCACCACCGGTCTGTCCAAGGGTGTGATGCTCACACACCACAACCTCGTCGCAAATGTCCAGCAGTTCCTGAACCGTCAGGACGAAGCATCGGTGATAAGACCCGACGAGGTCCTTCTGACCCATCTGCCCCTGTTCCACATCTACGGTATGAACGTGCTGATGAACGGGGCCATTGGAGCTGGCTGCACCCAGGTCATGATGGGCCGCTTCAATATGGACCAATTCCTGGACCTCATGTCACGCCACAGGGTCTCGATGCTGTTCACTGTCCCGCCTGTCGGACTCGGTCTAACTCAGTACCCTGGCGTGCCTGACTACGACCTGTCCGCGCTCAGGGTGGGTTTCTTCGGTGCCGCCCCCCTCTCAACTGAGATGCAGCAGCGCATTCAGGACGTGATGGGCTTTCCGATCATCCAGGGATACGGTATGACTGAAGCCTCACCCGTAACTCACTCCGACTTCCTTGAGCCTCACCTTACGAGGCCCGGCTCCATTGGACCGGCGTTGCCCGACACTGAGCAGAAGGTGGTCGACGTCGAGACCGGCGAGATTGAAGTTGCACCAGGCGAGACCGGCGAGCTCATGGTCCGCGGCCCCCAGGTCATGAAAGGCTATTACAACAACGAGCAGGCGACGCGCGACACCCTCACTGAGGATGGCTGGCTTCACACGGGAGACATAGTGAGGATGGATCCCGACGGCTACGTCTGGGTACTCGACCGTCTGAAAGAGCTCATAAAGTACAAGGGCTTCCAGGTCCCGCCCGCCGAGCTCGAGGGTGTGTTGCTCGAACATCCTGGCATTACCGATGCCGCGGTAATTGGCAAAGAAGACCTCGAGTCCGGCGAGATTCCCAAGGCGTTCGTCGTGCAGCGATCCGGCGCCGACCTCTCAGCCGAAGATGTCATGAGCTTCGTCGCTGATCGGGTCGCGACATTCAAGCACGTCCGCGAGGTCGAGTTTATCGACGCCGTGCCTAAGAATCCATCGGGTAAGATCCTGCGGAGGACACTGGTCGAACAGGAGCGAAGCCGCTCATAGCTCGATAATGCTCGAGTGAACGATGTTGGAGACCTGGTCCAGTCTCACGCTGTGCCACGGCTCTGGCGCCATGCAGTTTGACAGATAGCTGAACGACACACCGGACTCTGGGTCCGCCCACGAGTAAGACGTGCCTGCGCCACCGTGTCCGAACGTCGAGGGCGAGGCAATCGTCCCCAGACCTCGTATCGTTGGCGTCAGTCCCCTGACGTGTGGACCCATCCCTCTGTGCATGGGCATACCCATGTTCTCATCGACGCGATCTCCAGTATGATTGCGCGTCGCAAACTGGATCACCCGTGGCCCGAGCACCCGGTTCCCGTCCAGAACACCGCCTGCCAGTAGCATCTGGTAGAATGCAGCGAGGCCACGCGGTCCCGTACCCGCCACCGCCCGGGAGGCCAGCAGCCCGCCATGCACGAGTATTGCGTGACGACCTGACCATCGCGTCATCCTTGAATTCATGGATGTCGGCGCAGCGTCCGTCAGCCTCCTTGCTGACGCCCACGAAAATCTGGTCGTCCAGCCGGAGCGGTACTAGGAGAGACTGCCTGATGTGGTCCCGGTAGTCGGTTCCGGTGACCGCCTCGATCAGCACAGCCGCTACCCAGTGCGCCGCCAGCCCGTGGTAGTGCACTTTAGATCCTGGTGTCCACTCCAATCTGAAGTCTGAGACGACACTTCTGAGAAGCTCGTGGTCCTCCCATGCTTCCTCTGGCACCTCGGCCGACGGGAACCCGCCCTGGTGCGTGATGACCTCGAACAGGGTAATATCTCCCTTGCCATTGGCGGCGAACTCTGGCACATGGTCGTTAATCCTGTCGCCGAATCGCAGAAACCCCTGCTCGACGAGTTGCCACACCGCGGCCGTCACGATGACTTTCGTCTGCGAGAACATCAGCCACAGCGTCTCGGCGTCAGCGCCGACGGCATCGGGATCGACCTTCGCCCGCCCGAAAGTAGCGCTCTTGACCAGCTTGCCGTCCCTCGCGACGGCGATCTGAGCCCCAGGATACCTTCCGTCTCCGATATGCTCTTCTATGAGACGATCGAGCCTGCCAAGACGTTCGGAGTCCAATCCGGCTTCCTCGGGACTCGCGACGGGCAATAACGGTCTGATTGCGCTTGCTGTAGCCATGTAGGTGCCTCCCATTGCGGTTGACCGAGACTTACGGCAATTCTACACTTCGAATTACAAGTGAAGAAAGCTGACATCCGACATGTACTCCAGTCCAGCCGCAGACCCCCTCTTCGTAGACCTCTACGAGCTGACAATGGCCCAAGCTTACTTGCAGAGCGGCCAGACCGGGCACGCCACGTTTAGCCTCAACTTTCGCAATTTCCCTCCGAACAGGGCCTACTACGTCTTCTGTGGGCTTGAATCAGCGATCGAATATCTCGCAAACTTGGAGTTTTCGGCGAATGATCTCGACGTCCTTGATCGTATGCAATTGTTCGATTCCGTGCTGCTCGATTACCTTCAGTCATTCAAATTCACTGGCTCTGTGAGAGCGATGAGGGAAGGCGAGATCTTCTTTCCCAACGAGCCTGTAATCGAAGTCAGTGGTCCCATCATAGAGTGCCAGATAGCCGAGACCTTTCTGATAAACCAGATCAACCTGGAGTCAATGCTAGCGACAAAAGCTGCGCGCGTCGTAGATGCCGCCGCCGGGAAGCAGGTCGTGGACTTTGCCTCACGCCGCACCCACGGCCTGGACGCCGGAATCAAGTTCGCACGCGCCTCCTACATCGCCGGATTCGACGGCACCAGCAACGTCCGCGCGGCTTCTTTGTACGAGATCCCAGCCGTGGGCACTATGGCGCACTCCTACATTTCCACGTTCGACTCCGAGACAGATGCCTTTAGCAACTACGCAAAGTCGTTCCCCGACTCCAGCACTTTCCTGGTTGATACGTATGACACGCTCAATGGCGTACGAAACGCCATCAAAGTAGCGCAGGACATGACCACTCACGGCAGCAGTCTAAGGGCCATAAGACTGGACAGCGGTGACATGGTCGTACTCTCACAACAGGCCCGTGAACTGCTGGACCAAGCCTGCCTCCATGATGTTCGAATACTCGCAAGCAGCGGCTTGGACGAATATTCGGTCTCCGAACTCGTGGGCTCTGGGGCACCCATAGACGGCTTCGGTGTCGGCACTCGCGTCGGGACCTCGGCGGACGCGCCATATACCGACTTCGTCTACAAGCTGGTCGAGTACGACGGGTCGCCGATAGTCAAGCTCAGTGAAGACAAAGAGTCGCTGCCTGCCCCCAAGCAGGTCTACAGGATCAGCGACACGGACGGAAAGTTCGAGCGTGACGTCATAACAAATGTGGACAATCCTATCTGCAACGCAAATTCAAGCCCACTCCTCAGTCGGGTGATGGAAAATGGCCGCACAATCAACGAGTCACCACGTGTCAACGCGATCCGCAGACATCACCGCGAGAGGCTCGAAAGACTCCCTATATACCTTCGAGGTCCGACCCCTACTGGAATATACACTGTAGACACTTCAGTGCAACTGGAGTCCCTGGCAGAACAGGCAAGAAACCGAACGCAATCAAACGCCGATTCACGCACCACTTAGAAAGGACGAGAAAACATGGCGAGGCTCCCATATGTCAATCGCGACACGCTGAGCGATGAAGCCAAAGAAGTCTACGACAGAATTGCCGATACTCGCGGCTCAGTCGAACCTGACACCCCAATGCCCAATTCATTCAGGACACTTTTGAACAACCCGGCCGCCGCAGCCGCTGTCGGGCAATTGGCCGAGTACCTGCGATTCAATTCATCGCTTGACCCAACAATCAGGGAGATCGCCATTCTATCCGTGGCGAAACAGACCGAGAGCGAGTACGAGTGGCTCCACCACGAGCCGGTCGCCAGGGCCGTCGGAGTCAGACCAGCAGTTATTGCAGCCATTCAATCCGGTCGCGCCCCGATGGGCCTGCCGGCCAAAGAAGGCGTGTTCGCCCAGGCCGCCAAAGAACTTGTAAGCAATGGAGACCTCACAGATCGCACCTTCCAGGCTATCGAACATCTCATTGGCCCCGCCGGAGTCGTCGACTTCGTCGTTCTGGTCGGATACTACGCCATGCTTGCCACGGCGCTCAGGGCGCTCGGCGTGGACGTAGAGGACGAGTTGAGGAAAGACTGACGACTCTACTCCGCCGCCCCTGACTCGCGCAGAGCCGCGATCTCCTCACACGAGTATCCCAGCTCGGACAGCACCTCTTCCGTGTGCCGACCCACGGTTGTGCCGAGGGATCGAATTGAGCCCGGAGTTTCAGACAGCTTCGGGCCGATTCCAACTTGCTGCACAGGTTGCCCATCTACTTCCCCGACATCCACAACCATCTTTCGGTGCACGTTCTGAATGTCAACAATAACCTCGTCCAGTGAACTCACTTTTGCCACCGCTATGTTAGGGCGCCCTGACAGTAGCTCCCACCAGTCGTCACGGTCCTTTGTTGCGAACACACTCTCGAGTTCGCTACGCACGTAAACAGCCCTATCCGGCTCGAACTGCCCCCCGATCAGGTCCTCGCGTCCGAGAGCCTGGCAGAGGGCCGACCAGAACCACGGCTCTATGCAGCCGACACTGATGTAGCCTCCGCCCTTGCATCGGTACACGTTATAGTAGGGAGCGCCTCCGTTCAGGCCCATTTCTCCCCTTGTAGGTACTGCCCCAGTGGCGAAGTATTCGGACATCAGGGAAGCTAGCATGTAGGCCACGCCATCCGACATCGCAATGTCGACATATTGGCCCCGGCCCGTGTGTTGACGCGCCATCAGTGCGGCCAGAATCGCCATGGCCGCGTGAAAGCCTCCACCCGCGTAATCGGCAATGATGTTATAGGGAATTATCGGTGGCCCCTCTGAGGCTCCGATCACCCCAAGCGCTCCCCCTACCGAGATGTAGTTGATGTCGTGTCCGACCAGGTCCGAGTATGGCCCATCCTGACCATATCCAGACAGCGAACAGTACACAAGCCTCGGGTTGATCTCTCTGAGTGTCTCGTAGTCGCACCCGAGCCTTGAGACAACACCAGGAAGAAACCCCACGACGAATACGTCGGCATCTTCAACCAGCCGGTG
>DAOUHG010000110.1:0-3333 GCA_034428835.1 Dehalococcoidia bacterium | reverse complement strand
GCCCTGTGGTGGGGAATCGGCATAGGAGCGGCCGTACTTGTCGTCGTCATAATTTTGTCCTGCCGACGACAGTGCTGGCCAAGCTGACCACTCAGCAGCTGGCGCAGCGCTGAGTTGAGGGGGACGTCGACGCCATCGGCGAGTGGGTCGAGGACGAATTCACGACGTCGTGAAGTGGACCTATGGCCCTGAGAGGAAGATTGACGACAGTAACTCAGAGGTCGTTGCAACCGCGTCGGTCAGCTTCGACGTCGACGTCCCAGCGGCATCGGGCAGCATAACGGCAAGAATGCCCTTCGTCCTGGAGATCGATGTTGATGCACAGGCCGTGGTCGAATGGCGTGCCGATGTCACCGACGCTGCATTATCGACAACGATCCCCGCCATGGAGGAGACGATTGAGAAGGCAGAGGAGGTCGTGGAGGGGGCGATGGAAACTGCTGAGGGGAGGGCGCGAAGGACGCGGTGGAGAGCAAGGTGGGAGACATAAAGGGCGTTGCAAGCGGGCTGAGCAGCATCGGAGAAGATGGTGACTGCCTGCAGTCGGCTCGAGATGCCGGCGTCCCCGACAATGTGGTCGAGTTGCTCGAGAAACCGGCGGCAGACCGTGGCATGATGGAGCGCACACTTGTGAAAACAGCACTTGAGGCCGCCGGACTCGCTGAGAACTGCGCCGAGCTGCTGGAGTGATACGCGAGAAGCCACGGCTAACCCCAAGTCCCGACAGTGTACTGTAGCTTCTCGACGTGACGTGGTCTGGCCATTGGAAATCCCCATGGCCGAATTGAGGAGGACCATGATGGTATGGGAAATTGCCAGCACAATGCCCCTCTATGCCAAAGTCGGCGTTGTGCTTCTGGTCGTGCTGGTCGGTGGATACTGGATGTTTCAGGAGGTCATGTCGGCAAAATGCAGTTGTTCCTGCTGCCTGTTGGAGTGCCTCGACTGCATCAGAGGTGTGGACCACCAATCGCATCAGGGCCGCACAAGACTCCCGTGACAGATGGGCCTGATCTATAGACCGCGCGTTACCAGGCTGGAATGAACAACCCTCGCTTCATTCTCGCCATGGTCGTGGCTACGGCTCTCTGTGCTGCCGGACTCTGTATTTACATCTACGACCCCGGCCCCATTGCAGGAGAGCGATGGATGGACGTGCAAGCGCCGGCCCGTTACGCCTTGGACTCTCTCGAGGTCCTCTCCTCCGAATCCCCAGATGTGTTCGACCGGGTGATGTCCCATCCCGAGGTGGAAGACGAAATCACGGGAGAAGAGCCCCTTGTCCTGGCGCTGATAGCCAACATAGGCATCAACAATCCCAGCCTTGTCGACGCTCTACTCGACCCGTCAATCAGACAGATAGAGAAGCGGGACGTCACCCTGCCACTCAGAGGTGATGTTCAGCTGGTGATTGTTCGCCTAGAGCCGGGCGCAGCCCGCACTATGGACTTCCTGGAGTCCGCCGTCCGCTTTGCGGAGGGCTACATGGGCGAACGGTTTCCGACAAAGCTGCTGCTGCTGCTTATCGCAGACGCAGTCAACGAGGACTATGCGGGGCACTACACGCACATCAACATGGCCATTCATCCGGACTTTGATTCGGAAAGTGGCCTGGCAGCACTCCAGGCCTCGTCAGTCCTGACCCATGAGGTCGCTCACCACTACTGGGCAAACAGCGCCGAGACCTGGCTGGACGAGGGTGCCGCGGAGATCATGGCGGTCATTCATGAGGAGTCGCGGTCCGGATACAGGGCATCCCACTCGGACTTTACTCTTCCATGCTCTCTACCCAACCTCCGGTCTCTTGAACTGCTATCTGGCGAGCCGTCTGACGATTGCGTGTACAGCCTGGGGCCGCGGTTATTCCTGGACCTGTACCACACTCTGGGTCCGGATGATTTTCAACGAGGATTCAGAAGTCTATATCTAGCGGGCAGAGACGTACTCTGGACAGAGGACCCGAGTGCGCGAAGCATCGAGCAGCTAATGGACGCCTTCTCTTTCAGTGTTGAGGCAATGGACGAAGTCATCCCGAAGTGGTACGGGGAACGGCCTTGACTCGCCGGCCCAAACCGCCGATTCCAACAGCTCCGGGTATCCTGTGTGGGCCGCTGACAAGACGCTCCGCGGCGCTCCTACAAGCTGGTTGTCAGCGCGAGCGGCCCGGATCCGGGCTGCGGGGCAGGTTTCGGGCAGCTTCCTCGTCTGCCCCGATCTGGGCCTCTTCGAGTGTGTGCCTCGCGGGCGTCATCTTCGGGCCACCCCTTGGGTTGTCATGGTATCGTTGCCCCTATGCAAGAAGTTCTCCGAGCGATTCTTGCAAATGTGGGAATTCTCGTCCAGTTTAAGGAGGGGGCTCAGCTACGTGGTATGGTCGCGGCTGCAAGAAAAGAAGGTGTTTTCTTGCAGCTGAAGATCAGCAGTGATTGTCTGGTTTGTTGTTGGGATATGAGTGGTTCGAGTCCGGTCAGGTGGACTGACGTGTACGGTAGCTAGCACCATCTTCGAGCTTTTGCTTGTATGCCTAGGACGGCCCGAATTATAGGTTCGAGCCTTTCGAGTGGAGCGCTGTCCATCTACTTGGTTCGGGTCTCGACGCTAGTCGAGGGTGTTTCCATCCGGTAGGCGTGCGAGTCAGTGTATATCAACTTCCACGTGCCCTCACCCACGCCGACGACCTGCCTAATCCTGTCGACGGCTGTTCTCGGCGTGTTGAAGCCGACATAGACCTCATCGATAGCCTCGGCTGGGATATCAAGAACGTGTATCTGGTATCCGCTCTCTGATTCGCCGAGGGCACGGGTACCCTGTAGGTCAACCAAGAGCCGTGCTTCCTTCTCACTCTCCCAGGTTTCTCCCTTCACGAACAGCGCCTTTGCCAATTCCCTCCAATCCCTACGTAGCTCGAAGAACTCCACATCACTGGACAGAAGAGGTATCCCTGAATTGCTGCCATCGGTCTGTGCTCGTTCTTGGAGGCGCTCTTTGTCGACGAACATCAACCTTATGATCTTGTCGCGTGTCGGATAGTAGACAGGCGCCAACTCCAAGTAGAGCACGCGCCTCAGATCTAGTCCGAGAGCGCGCAAATCGCTGGTCCTGTAACCAACCACGAAGCCGGAGTTCCTAGCATAGTGTGCCCACATAGTGGGGATCAGTGGGTCAGTAGACAATGATACGGCACCGACGTGTCGCGAGAGATAGTCCCGGATGATGGTGGAGACTCTTGGGTCTCCGTACTGCCGCTTTCGTCGCTCTATTTCATCCTCTGTCAATGCATCCTCGAAGAAGATCCTTTTCAACTCTTCGAACAACGTGGCATACCACTGATCC
>DAOUHG010000109.1:0-7102 GCA_034428835.1 Dehalococcoidia bacterium | reverse complement strand
CAGGTCCGGAATCCGAATCGCCCTGAAATCTTGGACGACTGCGAGTCTCGGAGGGAGCCGATTCACGGAGGCTGGCTGGAGAGTGACACTGCCTGGTCTTGAGACGGGACTGAGACAACAGTCTCCGTGTCGAGAACACGCAGAGGCCAGGAATAACCGGCGGGGAGGCCCGGAGGGTCGAGGTAGACGGAGACCTCATCCTCCCGATGGGCGCCTGGCGCTCCGGCTGTCGGCGTGGACCCCGAAGTCTGAGCGGTGGCCGCGTCCTGTGCAAACAGCGGGAGCGCCAAGGCCCGATACGCCGGGGCAGCTCGGCCCGAGGCCCTTGCAACCACCCCGGAAAAGGCTACCGTGAGCCCGTGAGTTTTTGGGTTCAGATGAGTGTCTCATACGTCTAACACCATACGAGTCATGAGAACCAGACCTTATATATGAAATATATTTCGATGCCGACAGTCTTTTTATACCGAGAGTCTGCGGCGTTTTATGTGATTTTTAAGCCGTTTTGAAGCTAAACCGAGTCCTCAAGCCCGCCACGCGTGCATTGTGCTGCGAATACAGCCATACGGCCGTTTTGAGGGTGTCTCGGGCGTCTATGTCGCTTTCCTCACGCCCATAATCGCGGGCGATCCCCGTGATTTTCTGCCATTCGACCATCTTGTGCGGAGTAGAACTGCTGCGCCACATCCCGCGCACGCGCCGTCGCCTCTATCGCGTCGCGATCCTGGTCGAGGGAGATGGGAAGTTCTTTTATGTCGTCGGCCGAGGTCATGATTCCCGCGGCGATGCTCGGCTTCTCCCGAGTGTCCAGGGACAGCGAACGTCACAGATCACTCCCAGTGATAGCTGGCAGATCGGCAGCTCGACAAAGGACAGGAGGGACAGTGTCAGCCCCTCTGCATTACCGCCCGCAAATATAAGCCGGTTATAGTTTGGCAAGGCTCTCGCCCTCAAGGTAGCAGTGAGCATCGATCTGAGCCGCCGGGCGCACAACGTGCATCCCAGCAATGGAGAGTTTGCGGGGGCTGAGGATGGCCGCGACTGCGGCCCAGACCCGGAGAATGGACACGACAACTACTCCTGTGGACATGGCCCTGATGGAGCCGAGCTTCCACGCGACCGTGTTCACACGGAAGTGAAACGCCCTCAGTGTAAAAGTGCACTTCTCGTTTCAGGACAGCGAGAAGGACAGGACATGGTCAGAAGCCCGTTGCGCCGCGCTCGCAGCACTCCAGAGGATGCCCGGGTCCTCCCTGATTGTGCCGATCCAGGTGCTGATATAGCTTGCAGCTGACTCTTCAAGCAATGGGTCGGCGACAGTGAGGGTCTCTCTGCACAGGATCGCAGAGATCATCGCCGCAATCAATTCTTCAACACCACAAGGATGCGAACCGAAGAGGCTCTCCTGTTCAACGCCGGATCGGTTCATCCTGCTGCGATGTCCCGTCGAGTGGCCGATCTCGTGGAAGAGAACAGCGTAGTGATCGTTAGTGTTCCGGTACCTGTCGGGGGTGGGAACAGTGATCAGATCTTGTGATGGTCTGTAGGTGGCCCCCTCGCTCCCAACCTGACCCAGCCAACTGGGACCCTCGTATTCCACATATCGAATGTGGGGGCCTCCGTTTTCGAGGTAGTTCATCGCCACGGCTTCGGCCTCGGCGATGGGTTTCACCTCACGGATCTGTCGTATTCCCTCTTCGAGAAACGATTCCGGCAACCCCTCACACTGATCGACGCTGTACACCCTGTGCGAGTGCCACGATGAGACGTATTCACTTTGAGCCGTACGGCCATCGACCTGCTCGTGCGAGACGTCGCTGCGACTCTCTGGATTCTGTGGTCCTGCCTCACCGGAACTCGGTCTCCCGCCGCTCATGTCGTACTCATAGTTGCTCATTGAGAAAGCTACGGGTGTGTACCGCTCGCCTATGTGAACTCGTCCACCCATTCGCTCGACACGATTCTTCGTGAGCCAGCGATGATCTCGATAGCCTCTCTCAATCGACAGGAACTCCAGATAGAAGGAGTTCACTCCCCTGTAGGGTCTTCCTTCCCAGTTGCATGGAAACGGCATTCTGCTTGAGTCCCATGGCTCGGCCCACGGTGGAAGGTTCCCCTTTTCCATCTGATCAATCACGAACTGGGCGAATTCCTCCGCAGGATTCGTGGCCCTGCCGTCCACGTCATCTTCGTCATCTGCCAGATCTATCGCGTCGGATAGATGCAGCTGTTGACCGCTCTCGTAGTATGAGGCGAAGACACTATCCCTGCCGTCAAAGTCCGCTGTCATGGAGCCGGTCTCCTTCCCATTGGGACTTGTAGTGAATCTTAGCCACGGCCCTGACAGGCAGGCAGTTCGGGCGGCATCCAGTCTGGCAGTACCCACTGTCGATACCCGCCATCTTCGTTGAGGTCCTCAACGAACCCGGTCTCTTTCATGGCCCGCAGGGTGTCCCTCAGAGTGTCGTAGTAGTCAGTGCCCTCCAGGCGTCTGGCGACTTCGACCGTGGTCAGACACTCACCGTTGGCCCGCGCTTCAAACAGGACCGAGAAGATCGCAGACGCTACCTGGTTTCTTGCCTCTGCCAGCTTATGCCGGCGTTCATGGGTATCCAACGTCCGCGTGAGTTACGAGACCGCTACCTTGCGGAAAGCCTCGTGGCAAGCCTCGCAGCGACCATCGTTATGGAGAGTGTCGGGGTGGTTGACCTCTCTCTTACAGTCCATAAAGCAATACTCGGTGTGCGCCTTCATTATGTATTTGCGAGAAGTCCCACGGTTGCGGGGCACTCTAATGCCGGCGGTATGCGCCCCCACCCAGCGGCCGGAACCCCTGGCTGGAGTGCTGGCAATTCAGGATGGCTGCATTCGCCAGGACATTGAGATATATCAAGGCCCCCACGCCTGGTCCCGATTAACCAGCGCTGCCGCCAATGTGACGGGTATCCCAATCCCCCCCGCAATTCCAACGATACCGGCCAGGATGAACATGGCGAGTCCCGCATCAGGGTTGGGCTCAACATGCCAGCCTCCGATTCCCAGGAGTGTCCCGGTTATCAGGATGGCACCGGCCGAAAACTGCATGACCATGTCTCTTTCCCTCATAGTCCCTCCCTTTGCCGACATGTCAGGTGGGGATGCGAAGAGTGAGGGCAGCGCCTCCGCAATGTCACCCATCGCCCCCGATCCATTCCGAACCAGAATAGTGGCTGCTATCTCCCATGGCCTTCGCCCACTCCTGCGGTGGTGAGCGATCTCATGCTCCAGTTCGGCAGAGAATTCAGCCAATTGGCGATCACCCTCATCATCCGGCAGCGACAGAGTGACGAGTCGAGTCCATCCCAGAACCGTCACCTTCACGGCGTCAAGCGCGAAAGCCCCCAGAAGTATGTTCAGGACTGCCGTCAGTACGCCTTCCATCAGATTGGAGCCTCCCATGCCGGGCTGAGCGCATCCCCTGGATGGTCCAATTTCGAGATGAGGGTGGACTCGGAGGCGATGAGCCTGTACAGCCTTCGCCGAGGGCGATTCTCCATCTCGGCAACCTCTGGGTCCTCCCACCGACTCTGAAGATATCCCTGCTGCTCGAGTCTCCTGAGCGCACGATACAGAGTACTGTGTGCTCTGAGGCGATGAGCCTGCGTCAGATCCTGGACTTCTCTGGCCAGGCTGAAGCCGTGGAATTCGTCGATGCCCTGATGACGAAGGCGCAGAGCAGCCAGCAGGATCTCCTGCTCGACGGGAATCAGTGTGCCCTTCTTTCTTCGCATGACATATTATGTGCACATATAGCCACTTAGGTCAATACGGGTGTCAAGGGTGTCGCCACGGCTTCACAAATAGGCAGTTTCGGGTGCCTGTTACAGCACCAGAACCGGTGTCAACTTGTCTCCCCCGCCCCTCCGATGCGGCATCAGTGCCGACTCGCCCATCGACACATATACCATGCGCTCGGCCAAATCAGGAGGATGGCATCGATGCCGCATCGATATCAATTGAGTCGGAAGAGGGGCTGGCGGTTGCCGCCCAACACGATCAGCGTCGCACGTCCCGGCAGGTACGGGAATCCCCACATGATCCGGGATCGCTCCCCGGCGGAGCGCCTGCGTGTGATTCAAAAGTATCGCAGCGACCTTAAAGCTGGTCTCCTTGAGCACACCGAGTACCAGTTGGAACGGGAGTTACGCGGCTTGAATGTAGCCTGCTACTGTCGGACGGACGAAGAGTGTCACGGCGACGTTATCTTGGAGGTGGCGAACAGGTCGGCAGGAGGAAATACCGGGTAGTCACCGGCAGCCCAGGAGCTTGCGGTTACTGCACGAGCAGACCGTTCAACATAACATGACTAGTGCGAACCAAAGCCTAGCCATTCGCGACGTTGAACGAGGGACTGCTCGAAGACCATGTGGTACACGACCAGCGACCTCCGGAATGGTCCACTTGGGCCGAATCCCGAGGCAGAAGCATGGTCGGTAAGGGACGCTGAATACGAGCGTCACCCTCTGTGAACACCAAACGGGGAACGAGTCTCACTTCACGTGCGAATTCTTCAGACCAGCGCCCAGGGTTTACGTCGTCCTCCGCAATCGGGCTCCGCCCTTGACACACTAGTCACGCCACAGTCGGCTTAGGCTGTGAGGTCTCTGATAATGCTTCACCACTAGCAGTTGTCGCTGCGTTTGACAGCGCGTGGACTGGCGATCAGTGAACTCGGCGCTCCTAGGGTAGGCCGCTCTGTCTTGGCCAATTCTCACTGCACCCGTGTAACTCAAGATCAAGACGTCCTAAACGCCGGCCCCTCTGGTCACGCCAGTGTAGATCCCACTAAACTAAGGGCAACAGCGGGTCTCACTCATTGTCAGATCGGGACAGCAGGGGCCTGATCTCCCGATTCTGCACGTCTGCAAATGCTTGATCCTTCAGGATGTCTACGTCCGGCACCAGCACCTCACCGGCGAACCTAGTCGACCTATCGCCTCCCAGCTCGATCACGCCTGCAGCCATCAGTATCGATAGTCCATCCGCCACCGCAGAGCGAGACATAGTGGTCAGTCGAACTAGGTCCTTCTGCCTGATATCAATCCTGCGGTCCCCTCCGAAATCGTTGCCAGCCAGTGCAAGACGAGAAACTAGTGCCGCCGCAACTCGCGAGGGAGGGGTTCCGCTGGTTGCCAGCGACGTCCAATAGAAACGGGCAAGGCGCCGCATCACCAGCAGATGCATTCGATCTCTCACCCTGGGGATGCGTTCTATGACGAGCTTCATAACGTCAACAGGGATCCATACAACGATGGATTCTGTGACGGCCGAGTAGCTGCCAACCCACCGGTCCGCATCAACTAGGAACTCGTGCTCACCGATCAGGAAGGGTGCCGCTAGTTCAGAATGCGGGTACTGCCAAGGGACAACTGTACCGTGCTGGACAAAGAGCAAGTGCGTAAAACGCGATCCCGACCTAATCAGCGGTGCTTCAGCGGAGGGCTCAGCGAACCGCATCTCGAGAGGCCCCCCGGCGTCCGAGAGCGCCACCTCGAGTTCCGGAGGCTCGACGGACTCAAAGTCGAGGCAGCGTGCGAGAGACTGGGCGAATCCGGCGATCTCAACAGGCATAGCGATCCAACCTCCCGGATATTGTCACCAAGTATAGCGGTTCTGAAGGCATTATGTAAGTGGATTAATATGCTTTGCATATGACGTCCAGCAGACGTACAATAGTAGGGGTGCACTTTTTCTCTGTCCTAAGATCGGAATATCTTTTGGTTAACAGACTGCAAACTCTCATCGAGCGTATTGGCCTTAAGTGGCCATCTCAAAGCGCGGGCCAAGCTGTGGACCCTCGGGGGCCCGTCTTCATCTCATACAGGCAGAGTGACGGCACCTGCCTAGCGATTGACACCGCGTGGGCACTTCGAGCTGCGGGAGTGCCAGTCTGGCACGACAGGAGTGATCTGCCGCCCGGCGATACCGAGCGGCGACTGGCCGAGGCGCTAGAGTCAGGTCTCTCAGGAGCCGTGCTGCTCGTCACGCCCGAGCTGGAGCAATCAAGTGTCGTGCGTGAGATCGAGCTACCTCAACTGCTGGAACTCGAAGAGGAAGAGGACTTTACGTTCTCCGTACTTTCGACCATTGAACGTGAAGAAGGAAAGCTCGACTACGACGCGCCCGACAGGCTCCTCTGTCAGCCCAGAGGGACATTACGACGACTCAAACAGGAACCTGCACTCACACAGCAGCAGATAGCCGCCGCTGCGCGGGCACACAGTCAGCGTCGGATGCAGGCGGTCCGAAACAGTGTCGAGGCTGCCGGTAGTGTCATCACCATCGACGTTCAGACCCGCATTCCGCCCTTCGCGACAAGGGTGGATGCAGACCTGGTACTGCGGCTGCGTCCTCCCATGGCCGGTAACCGGCGACCGCACCACCTAGGGCTACGGGATCTGAGGCTGTTCCTAGCCGACCTCCCTCAGCTGCTGGCACTGGCTGGCGCCGAGCGTGCGACGGTACGAGGTGGCGCACACCTCACGGTCGCCTATGCTCTCGGTGCGGCGTTGCCCACCACACTCATCGGGGGAATAGATGTCCTGGACACCGCCGGTGAGGCCTGGAAGCTCGAGGGCAACGCTCCGGACCCGGACTTGTCCAACCGGCTGCTGAGTGTGCAACGGACCACTCAAACTTCCACATCTGGTGGAGAGATTCTCGTGTACCTCGACCTGCTCCCGACGCGAAGTGATTCCGCCTTTGACGATCTCGCAGCCCGGGGCACTGACCGGTTCGCAGGCGCATTTCACGTCAGACCGACCCTCGACGGAAATCTCAGGCCAGATGAGGCGGCAGCGATAGTCGGCGAGGCGTCTCGGACTATACGTGAGCTTGCAGGTAAGTCGCATACCTCCGAGGTACACCTGCTGATACGGAGTCCGTGGACAATCGCGCTGCTACTTGGCCGCACCCTGAATACAATCCGCGTGCGCCTGTACGAGTGGGAAGATGGCCCGGATACAGACGGCGGGAGCGTGGCACCGCGCTATCTTCCACGCCTGGTAGTGCGGTCGGGTGCAGGTGGAAGTCCGATTGAGGAGGTAGTTATGCCGGAACGCCC
>DAOUHG010000108.1:0-2439 GCA_034428835.1 Dehalococcoidia bacterium | reverse complement strand
GGTCGGTACGGTGTCTCCCTCTCGGACATCCCTCTATGGAAAATTCAGATCCCTGATTGCCTGAGTCACGGGACCTGACCCGCCACTCCCCCCAACATTTGGACGCCTCCTGTGACTGCGCTGTCGGAGCAGGCCGGGGCCGCCGGGTGGTCAGACCAGCAGCGACTCGAGACGCTGAGGCTGTTCTAAGGAGACGAGGCCGCAGAGCCCAGTCCGCCACCCCGGCCCTGTTCGATTTGACGCCCAGCCTGGAATAGGAGCGGGAGGAGGACTGGCGCGGGACGCCAGAGTGCCAGGACACAGGGGCCACCATCACATTAACGCGATGACGGCCCCCGCTGGTCCATGTGTGTGGCGTTTCTTTCCTCTCAGCCCCTGGCCAGCAGCCGCTTCATCGACAGGCGGGGGCTCCCGTCCCACTCTGAGGCCTGAGCCCCTTGAGGTTGCTGAAGGGAGGTGGGCGCGCCTATGGCGGGCGGGCCTGCCCGAAGGAGTCGTCTCCCCAACATTCGATGCTGCCATCCGGTCGCAGTCCGCAGCCATGTTCACGGCCAACGGTAACCGCCCTGAAGGGGCCCGGGGGCGGCGGATCGTTGATGCCACCGGACCCCCAGCATCCTATGGAGCCATCGTCCCACAACGCGCACGCAAAGGTGTCGCCGCTGTCCATGGCCTTGCGCTTCCCGTCCGGCACGTAGTCCGGCCAGCCTCCCCACGCTCTATTGGCCTCGGTCGCCTTCTTGTCCATCCAACACCGGTTGGTGCCGTCGGGTTGCTGCTCGCAGGTCTGGACTTCGCCCCCCACAATGCCCCCCCAGCACCTGATCTCCCCGTCCGGTCTGAATCCGCAGGTATGAAGTGTCCCTGCGTTGATGACCTCGAACAGGCCGTCCGGGGGCGTCGCCTGGCCGAGAAAATCACCGTCGAACCCGAGATCGCTGCCCCAGCAGACGGCCGTCTGATCGGTGCGGATTCCGCAGGCGTGGAAGCCACCCACACTGACTAAGGTGTATTCCCCGACCGGAGGGGTCAGAGCATCCGAGAGGGAGGCCACGAGGCCCCAGCACTCCGCTGTGTTGTCATCTCTCACCCCGCAGGAGAACAGGAACCCCGCGCTCACCGATATGAATCGGCCTTCGGGAGGCGCCAACATGGCTTCCATCATGGCCTTTTCCTGGGGAGGCATATCATCACCCTCTATGGACATGCTGCCCCAGCACTTCACCGCGCCGTCCTGGCGTATGGCGCAGGAGTGATGGTGTCCGGCGTCGATCTGGGAGAAGCTGCCGGGGGGAGAATCAAGGAGCCCAGTGGACTCCGTCAGGCGCTCGTCATCCCCGTGGGCACCCCAACAGACGATGTCCCCGTCCGCCCGCAGCCCGCAGGTGTGGTGGGCGCCAGCGGAGACCTGAATGAATGGGATGCTGGAGTGCCCAGATGGTCTGACCTCCATCGTGGCTTCGGGCTGTTTCGTGGCTTTAGGGGATGGGGTCGGAGTCGGTATGGTCGGCGTTTGTCCGCCGGTATCGGGTACCCCTGCTTGGGACGTGGGCTGCTGGGTTGGTTGTTCGGTTTGCGTGGATGTTGGGCCGCTACTGTGATCCAGGCCAAGGGTAGCCGGCGAGTAGCAGCTCATGAATACGAGCGCCAGGGTGGCTACGGCGAGGTAGAGGACAGACAACCTGGGACTGGGCCGTCGTCTGGACACTGTCATCTTCTGTTCATCCTTTTCGGGGAGGTACAGCACACTGTTGATGATTGATACCGGCATCGCACCGTCGTAACGCGACGTCGGTCACGGTAAGGACATGGTGTGTCGGTACACCAGTTCCAAAGCCAACAACAAGCCCATAACTACTTATTCCGTATCTGAATGCCCCATACCGGATACCCGTACGATGACTAGGACATCGTGCGCACCATAACTCAAGCCAGGAGTTGGGGGTTCCATGCGATCTCCCATAGGTGGCCGTCCGGGTCCGCGAAGTACTCGGAGTATCCGGTCTATGATCGCGGTGAACCGCTCCAGCTTCGGCCGACGCCGCAGACGACGTATGCGATATCCCGGCGGCACCGGGTACTCCAACATCTTGCGCACGGTCTTGCAGTGCACACCGAACACCCGGGACGCTTCCCTGATGCTCATGCCGTCTACCATGCAGGCTCTTCGGACGCGCAGATACTCCACCTAGTACACATCCCATCACACCTTCCATGGGCCTGTGTATGACCCTATGGAAGATCGTAGACGGGATAGCTCCCAACTGCCTTCAGCCGGAGATCGATCCGTTCACACCTACCCGGTACACTTTGCCGCCGCCGTTTACACGCTGATGGGGTGAACAGTCTGGTTGGAAGCTGCTCCGGGCGGGCCTCTATCGCGTCAGGGTTATCGACACCAAACGCCACCATGCAGTCTGGAGCGAGCTGCTCCGAATC
>DAOUHG010000107.1:0-4432 GCA_034428835.1 Dehalococcoidia bacterium | reverse complement strand
GTCCAGCAAGTCCCCGTTGGCCAGGGTGTCCCATCCACGCTCCCTGGCCGTACCGACGTCGTGGCCGAAGAGATGGCGGCGTAACTGCCTGGGGGTACCATTATCGAACAGGATACGCATGGGCGACCCTGGCGCGGAGGTCCTGCGCCACGTGTTCCAGTACCGCCCTCACCTGCTCTTCGTCCGCCGCGTCGAACCACTCAACGAAGTCGTGGATCGTCGCGCCCTCTGCTAGGTTTTCGAAGAGAGCGTACACCGGCAAACGAGTGCCCGTGAACACCCAGTTGCCACTAACCTTGCCGGGCACACTCTCCACCCCTGGACACGTGCTCCAGTCTGTCATGTCGTCACCTCGCATTCAGCCGCCAGCCCTTCCGCGCGGCGTCCGCGGTCTCCTGGCCGTCGGCCATTTGCCCATCTTACCCTACCGGGGTGTCTTCTTCTGGCAGCTGGGCCGCCGCCTCGCGAACGTCGAGCTTGCCGATCCAACCGAACACCTCGAAGGGACGACCGTTCTCATCTAACGTCACCGCCAGGTACAGATTGCCCAGGCTCGGTCAGGATCTCCATGCTTCTCGACCCTGACTGTGCTTCATACAGTCCCCTCACTTATTGTGAGAAACCCTGACTAATTGTGAATTAGCCCGTTTTTTGTACAAAGCCTCACGGCTTATCACCAGCATGGACGACTGTGGGTCCGGCCTCGATACGGACATCGACGACCTCTCCGTCGTTGATGCACCCACGGTACTCTCCCTGGTCGCAACCGCCAAACACCTAGCAGCCAAGGAAAGGCGCTTCCCGCTCGACGAGTCACTGGTCGACTGGAGACCCTGCCCGTCGTGGACAATACCGAACGCCCCGGCGAACTCAGTCTCCCATGGCGACATCGAGGCCAATCTAACTGCCGGACGCTCCTTCGACCCTCGGTTTAGTCTGAGATGACCAACCTCCCGCGTCGGAAGTGAGCATCGTGCATAATCGTGAAACCCAATTACCTGTCCGTCTGGAGAGTGAACACCGACAGCAAAACGAGCCAATGTTTCGAGGTGAGTAGTGGACATAGATGATCGCTGGAGTACTCTGGGTACCAACGGTGCTCACATCGAGATCGTGGAGTATCGTTGTGAGTGGCCCAGGACATTTGAACTCGAGTGGGCGGCCATACTGGAAAAGTGCAGTCCATGGGTGATTGACGTACACCATGTTGGCAGTACGGCCGTTCCCGGGCTCCCGTCCAAGCCAATCCTGGACATCCTGCCTGTTGTCGGCAGTCCGGCGGCGGGTGAGCGGGCAGTCGAGCCAATGAGGGCGCCAGGGTATCTGTACCGCGGCGAAACGGAATCCCTGGGCGGTTCAACTTCGACAGGATCGTCGTGGGTCGTACTGTTGTACACAACCACATGTTCCCCGAAGACCATCCCGATGTGGCCAAGATGGTAGGTTTTCGTGACCATCTCAGGACGCGCACGGAGGAGGCCCTTGAATACGCACGCCTAAAGCAGGAACTCGCCTCTCGGTTTAGGAACGAACGTGCGGCCTACACTGATTCAAAAGAAGACTTCATCAACCGTATTGTTTCAGTGGTCCTGGCCGAACAATAAGGCCCTTCTTCAAGTAGCTGGTTTGAGGGCATGGAGACATGCGCGGTCGGCCGTATTCGATTCCCTGTCCGGTTCCGCAGTGACGTCCGTCTCACGGAGCCATGGCAATGGCGCAACTGGCCAGTGCCCACGAAAAACCCGACCTCCTAGGACATATTTGGAAACTTCTAGCGGCTATGGTCCCGGTCTCGAGGCCCACCTCTAGCCTGAATACTCTATAAATCACGTTTGCAGTTATCACAGTTTCGTGCCTCGCCCTAGTTGGGTAGCCTGGGCAGATCGGCCATCGTAATGACAGCCAGGTGCCCATGAGGATCTGCCGCTCTCTCCGCCACCCTTCGCGTTAATGCGGTTACCGCCGCTTCAAGAAAGCGGGTCTCCTCTTTTGTGAATGGATCTCTACGCCCTTCGGCTTTTCGAGCTAGAGGGCCACCCTTCTTGGCCGAGAGTATTCCAACCCTCTTTAGGACCTCCATATCAATCCGATAGTGGGTGGCTGCCTTTTGCCGTTTGCTGCCCTTGCCTGCGGTTGCATGTGAGGCTGAATCCTCCAGCACCGTGAGGCAGAGGTTGGCCACACTTCCCAGTGGTTCTCTTCTCTGACGATAGAGGTCGAGCCGGGAGAGCATGAAGGATGCGTCGGGGTCATCAGGCTCTATAGCCGGGCCCGAGTGGGGAGCAGGATACCCAGCCAGCATTTTGGTTACGCGGGCTTGCGCCTGCGGCACCCTAAACCGGAAGTTCATGGGGTCAGCCCTTACAGCACCCGGCGGTGGTGGTGGTGGATTGCGGTCGATGATATCGACTCCCTCGTATAGCAATCTGAAGCTGCGAGAACCGGAACGAAGAGCCGCCTCAAACTCCCACCGCCGAACAAACCCTTCGACTGCCCTCTTGGCCTCCTCCTCCGTCCCGTAGTGACTCTTCGGCTCCAGAACAACCTCACCCTTAACGGCCCGGATGAGGAAGAGGACGTCGTCACAAACCAGGGGTTCGGCGTCTCTGTAGTCTACCGTGTCGTCATGTTCGACGAAGTAGTGGATGGCCTTCACGTGAGGGTCATTCATTCTGGTGTTTCCGTCTCCCTTTCCGTCGTCTCCGTCTTCGCCACCATGTACCCAACACGCCGCTCAGTGAAGACATGCGTAGCGTTGGCCAGCTTCTGGCGCAGTCTAGTGACTATGGTGCGCACCTGTCCCCACCCTGGAGGAATGCACGCCCCTCATCGAGTTGCGTCCCGATTACGACGACCGCATATTCGGGACGCCCTCGACAACTCGTCCAAGCATCAAACTCCGGGAATCCAGAGCGCAACAATGGCGTTTGAGGCAATTGGCAACCTCGTGAAAGGCACAAGGAAGAAGCACGATTACTGCGGGCTCGCGCTTCTTCCACTCTGTATAGATGAGCCTGCCACAAATCGCCCTTGATCAGGACTATGTGCCCCTCCCTGCGCGACGATCGCCTTAATTTGGCGGTGATTACTCAGAACCACCCTACCCTACTAGAGCCTCAAGAGCCTTACGTCGACCCCAAGCCATACAGCCAAGCGTCTGAGCTCAGCAGGACGTGGGAATACCTTGCGTGCTTCCCACGCGTGGATGCTGCTTTGAGTGGAACGTATTTGGCGCGCTACCTGGGTCTGGGAAACGTGCAATTCTCGTCGTCTTGCCTTTATGGCATCTCCTAAAATGACAGTAACGATCTCGATCACTATTGGGAATGCCACGTGATGGTTTCTTGGTGGTGAACTGTGATGCTGACTAGGGACTAGCCAACCACTGAGAGCTGCGTGAGCAGCCTGTCGGCCAGTCCAACGGCGTCAGCTTGTATGTCGTCGTCGGGCATGCCCCTCATGAACTCAGCCGTCCTCCTTGGCCCGATGCTGTCGATGGTGCCAAAGTCAGCCCTGATAATGTCCAGAGCCTGCGCGACGTATCGGTCATCGACTACTGGCTCGAGACATCCGACTACGCTCTCAATGCCAACGCCTTGCCAGACATACACCATGTCGTAGGCGTCCTTGTTGTCGCCCCGATTCCTGAACGCCAGCGCCTTCAACACCGTGAACGCCCCGGGCCCACACACCCACATGTCCCTCCCCGCCTCCTCTCCGGAGGGGGTCCGACCTTCGATCGGCACCCTCACTCGATCTGCAAACGCCAGGTGCAGCCCGGGTGTGATCACAGCCGCGAAGT
This sequence comes from Dehalococcoidia bacterium, assembly GCA_034428835.1. Classification (GTDB taxonomy): domain Bacteria; phylum Chloroflexota; class Dehalococcoidia; order Lucifugimonadales; family UBA1123; genus VXRN01. The sequence continues at coordinate 630 of DAOUHG010000107.1, read as the reverse complement.
CCGGAAGGATGTGCCGCTGGGTGCCCCCTACGTCATTCTCATCACTTGGAGGAATCAGGAAGTCGATCGTGACCGAGGGACTGAAACCCGTCCTCCACCTCTGAAGGGTCCTGTTTCCGGACTCGTTCATGTCCGGTTCGAAGCCAGCATCCCGTAGCCTCTCCCCAAGCGCACGGTACCGCTCCTCGTGAAGAATCGCCAGGGCCAGACCCATGTCCAGGTCGAGGGTGCCTGCGTGAGCCTCCACTCCGGGGACCGGCTCCTCCTGGTCCACCAGCAACGATGGTACCAGTCCTCCCACCACCACGATGTCGTCGAGAAGGTCCCCCAACCTGGTCGCGACGTAGAGACTCGTCGATCGGACGCGTGCGAGGCTGCCTCCCCCATAGCCCTGGATTGTCGATGGCTTGCCGGTCATCGAAGAAGTCTTCCGCGCAGCTCTCCCGCCGCCTCGGCAGCCCTCTCTGGATGGCCCTTCAGGTCAAGGTAAACCTGCACCGGGTGAACACAGTTCACACCGTCCACGGGAGCTGCGCCATCGAACACCCCCGAGTCGTTGGGGACCACCAGCCAGGTGTTCGCCCCCCTGCCCTCCTCGCGAAAGCCCAGCCTTTCCAGCAGCTGAGGCGC
>DAOUHG010000106.1:0-33828 GCA_034428835.1 Dehalococcoidia bacterium | reverse complement strand
CGTGACCGACATCCCCGCGATGCCCAGACCGCAGGTGACAGAATACCGGGTGCAGGTGTGTCGGTGTCGTGGCTGCGGCAGGCGGGTACGAGGACGCCATGCCGACATTGGTGCGGACCAGTACGGGGTGAGTGCGCACCGTATGGGTAGAAGAGTGATGGCTGCGGCGCACGTGCTGCACTACGGAGTGGGCATACCGGTGCGGAGGGTTCCCGTCGTGCTCAGAGCGCTGACCGGTATGGAGCTGAGCCAGGGTGCAATCACTCAGGACGCGCTGCGCCGAGCCCAGGGCGCTGTGGGAGATGCGTACCAGAGGCTTCGGGAGTCGGTGCGTGAGAGTCGGATCGTTCACACCGACGACACTGGGTGGCGAGTGGGCGGTGAGGGTGCCTTCCTGATGGCGTTCGAGACCGATGAAGCCACGGTGTACCAGGTGCGTGCTCGTCACCGCAACGAAGAGGTGAGAGAGGTGGTGCCGTCGGAGTATGGAGGAGTGATGGTGACGGATCGGGGCCGGAGCTACGATGCTCAGGCTCTGGCCGGTGTGAAACAGCAGAAATGTCTGGCACACGTGCTGCGCTCGATCAGTGAGGTGGTCCAGACCAAGAGGGGTAGAGGACGCAGCTTCGGCAAGCATCTGAGCGGCCTGCTCAGAGAGGCGATGGAACTGAGGCAGTCATATCGTCGGGGAGAGGCGTCGGACTATGTTGCGGAGACGGAGCGGTTGAGACGAGAGGTGAGTTATCATCTGCGAGACCGCCCTCGACTCCGATCGGGGGGCGGATCGTGACAACGGGAGGCTTCAGAACGAGCTTGGCTGGCACGATGACCGTGGCAACCTGCTGCGTTTTCTGGATGATCCAGGCATAGAGCCGACCAACAACCGTGCTGAGCGAGCGCTGCGCTGCGCGGTGATAGCGCGCAAGGTGTCGCACTGCTCGAAGAACGAAGATGGTGCGGATGCGTTCAGTGCGTTCACCAGTGTGATCAGGACCCTGGCTCGGCACGGTGGGGGTCAGTCGGCGGTGGACGGTCTGTGTGGTGTGTTCAGCGGCGCGCCTGTCCACACCCGCTCCATCTGAACCTCTCCCCGCGCCCCGACTCCGCTAATCAATTACCTCCAACGATAGGGGCAGAATTAAGAGTAGACGCAATCGGTGTACTAGTCGGCACAGGCGTCGCGACGGCTGGGAGTATGTACTGGGTAGGTTCCACAATTCCGCAACCTAGGTACGCCAGACCTGTTCTTGTGTGGGTACTTGTCGTGCTTGCTTCGCTCGTAGCGCTATTAATTGCAATGATCGCTTTTCGTACTGCAAGTTAGATCACGATCGACGACTTTGATGACGCGGTAAGTTTCCTTCAGCAACACTCCAAATCGCTACGGCAATCCTTTGAAGGGGACCTTGTGCCTGGGTTTTGAACGGTTGAACTCAGGGCGGTGGCTGCAGATCTAGAAGAGCAACGCCTTCGCTTCCACTCACTCCTCCCTCCCCATCTCACACCCCCAGCTTATCCCGCAGCCAGTCGCGCAGCATGGGCCTCAGTTCGTCCTTGCACTCGACGAGGCCGTGCTCAGCTCCTTCGTACAACACAAGCTCCTTTGGCTCTTCGGCCCAGGAGTGGATCATCTCGGAGCAGTACGGGGGTAGGCGCGTGTCGTTGGCGCCGTGCGCCAGAAGTAGCGGTCGTGGGGCGACCTGAGCCGCGCGCTGAGCGCCGTGAGTCTGGCTGGACAGTGCAGCGACTGCCTTGACCTCCTCACTAAACGGCGCGGCGGATATGACGACGGCGCCTCCGAAAGAGTGTCCCACCAGTGCGATGTCGGTGTGTCCGGCGCCGGTCAGAAACGAGACGCCGACGAGCGTGTCCATCACGCACTCTGGGATGACGTTCGGCTGGCGGTAGTCGATTCTGACCGAGGTGATCTCGTGCCGAAGCTCCTCGGCAAGGTCGCGGTAGAGACCTTCAGCGGGACCTGCGAATCCTCCGCGCGCTCCCCATACCCAGATGATGCCCCTGGTCGTTCGTATCTCCTGATCGTGGTGGACGATAGAGTGGACATCCCCGCGCGTGGTGTGCATGGTCATGCCCCGTCCAGGCTCGCCCTCGGGAGGGTCCCAAGGCTCAATGCCGGTTATGCCGATGGAGAGATCTGTCTCAACCATTCAATTGCAACCTGTACAGCGAGGTATGAAGTTTTCCTCTATCACCCTCACCCCAGCCCTCTCCCTGAGGGAGAGGGGGGTCTGTAGGGAACTTTCATATCAACGGCGGCCTCTGGCCGTTCCAGCCGGATGCCTGCTCAAAAGCATGCGCGATCCTGAACAGGGTCGGCTCGCCCAGGTGCCTGGTGAGTATCTGGAACCCGATCGGCAGTCCGTCGTCTGACAGTCCTGCGGGAACGGATATGCCGGGGATGCCGGCGATGTTCGCCGGGAGGGTCAGCACGTCGGACAGGTACATCTGAAGAGGATCTGACGTCCTTTCGCCGATCCTGAACGCGACCGTCGGCGAGGTAGCTGAGACAATGGCGTCGAACTTCTCGAACTCGGTGTCGAACTCCCGCCTGATAATAGTGCGCACCTGCTGGGCCTTCAGGTAGAAGGCGTCGTAGTATCCCGCAGACAGCGCGTATGTGCCGAGCATGATCCGGCGCTTGACCTCCGGGCCAAACCCGCGGCCGCGCGTCTGCTCCAGCGCATCCCACATGGACTCGGACTCCCGGTCAGAGAAGCCGTACTTCACACCGTCGTACCGGGCTAGGTTCGCGGAGCACTCAGACGGCGCGAGGATGTAGTAGACGGCGAGTGAGTAGGTGGTGTGCGGCAGAGATGTCTCTGCGACTTCGGCTCCCAACTCCTCCAGCAACGCAATTGATCGCCGCGTCGACGCCTCTACAGAAGGCTCCATACCCTCGACGAAATACTCCTTCGGAACACCGATTTTAAGACCCGCTAGGTCTCTCCCCATGGAAGCAGTGTAGTCGGGGACCTCGACATCCAATGAGGTAGAGTCCATCGGATCGTGCCCTGCAATCGCGTTGAGTACGTGGGCGCAGTCGGTCACGTTCCTGGTGATCGGGCCTATCTGGTCGAGCGAGCTCGCGAAGGCTACAAGTCCATAGCGCGATACGAGCCCGTAGGTCGGCTTGAGTCCAACGACGCCGCAGAGCGAAGCAGGCTGCCGTATGCTGCCTCCGGTGTCGGACCCGAGAGAGTAGAAGCACTCGCCCGCGGCGACCGCAGCCGCAGGGCCTCCGCTGCTGCCTCCGGGCACGCGGTCGAGGTCCCACGGATTATGCGTCGGGAAGAACGCAGAGTTCTCGGTCGACGATCCCATGGCGAACTCGTCCAGGTTGCCCTTGCCCATGAGCACTGCGGACTGCTCGTACAAGCGCCGCGTTACCGTCGAGTCATACGGCGGCACGAACCTCTCCAGCATTCGCGATGAGCAGGTCGTGGCGACGCCAATCGTGGTCATGTTGTCCTTGAGCTGCATCGGGATGCCAGTCAGTGTTGCAGCATCGCCCGCCGCGATGCGCAGGTCGGCGTCTTTTGCCTGCTTCAAGGCGAGGTCTTCGGTGACGGTCACGAACGCCTTGACCCTGTCTTCGACCTGCGCGATGCGGTCGAGCGCGGCCCTGGTGAGATCCACGGAGCTTACTTCGCGACGATCGAGAAGGTCGCGGGCCTCGTGGACGGTCAGATCCGCCAGCACGAGATCGCTCATGCTTCCAGCACCGCCCTGACCCTGATGAAGTCGCCCTCCCGACGGGGGGCGTTGGACAGTACCTCTTCACGGTCGGTGGACGGCGCGACGGCGTCTTCGCGCATGACGGATACGAGGTCTACCGAGTGGCCGGTCGGCTCGACACCGGTGGTGTCGACCTGGTTGAGGACGTCTATGTTTTCGAGGATGTTCGACATCTGGTCGCGCATCAGCTCTACGTCGCGTTCGGTCATAGCGATACGGCACAGAAGAGCCAGATGGGATACTTCCTCAGAGGTGATTCGGGCCATGATTTCCCTCGTTTCAGACTAGCGAGAAGTTTAGCAGGTCGGAGCGGCATTTAGAATTTGGAATGGGGAATGGAGGCGCTTCAAGAACATACTCAGTAGTCTCGTCACTCCCGCGAAAGCGGGAGTGCAGTATGGCGAACCATGGTTACCGACCTGTGGATTGCCGAGCGGCGAGCCACTTCGTGGATTCCCGCGTGCACGGGAATGGCGGTAGGGGGAGTGAATTGCTATTCTGACTGCATGGCGGCGCAGTTCGCTATAATCTTTCGGCTCACGGTGGCGTAGGCAGCTCTCTCCTCGTCGGTCACGCTCTGCAGAAGCAATGCGTTGCCTTCCAACACACGACTGAGGACTGTTGGCACCAGGATCTGCCCCTCCTCCGTCAGGCTCAACTGGACGACTCGTCGGTCGCTCCGGAAACGGCGGCGCTGGATCAGTCCACGTTGGACCAACTGCTCCACTGTCCGGCTTATACGACCCGGGTCGTAATCAGTCATGCGCGCTATGCCCGTCGCGGTTTTCTCAGGGCCTTCATAGCAATTGATCAGGATGATGAAATCGAGGAAACTGATATCGAATTCGGCAAGCACTACCTCATTCCCTAAGCTCACCGCTCTCGCCACACCGTTGACATTTTGACCGAGGTTGCTGGTTAACCAGTCTGCCATGAGGGGTCCATCCTGTGCATATGGAGGCGGAGTTGCTGCCTGATTCGCTTCAGACTCGTTCTGTTGCGGGGAGGGGGGGTAAACTCATAGAACGAGGGTCACGCGAACAGATTGTTGGGAAAGATTGGTCCAAGCAACAGTGTCATTTAAGTCTATTTGAGGTTATAGAGATGCACAATTTCTCTTCTGCCGGGACTTCTTTGACAGCGGTGGCTTGCCTCACTAGTATGGCTGCATGGGCAAGTCTAACAGAGTCATCGGAATAGCGGGCTGCGGGACTATCGGGCGCAGAGTCGCGTCCGAGCTTGACGCCGGTGGTGTGCCGGGCGCGGTTCTTGGCGGAATAACCAGTCGCAGCCTCGACCGAGCCGAGCAGTTCGCCTCGACGCTTTCCTGTCGTCCGCCGGTGGTCGATCTAGACGGGCTCGTGGAGATCGTCGATCTGGTGGTCGAGGCCGCGCCCGCGAGCGGGATGGAGTCGATCGCGGTGGCGACGCTGTCCGCCGGAAAGGACCTAGTGGCGCTCAGTGGAGGCGCGCTGCTGCAACGCGACGACCTGTTCGGCTTGGCGGAGAAGAACGGGGCCACGATCTACGTGCCATCCGGCGCGATAGCCGGGCTGGACGGCGTCTCGGGCGCGTCCGCCGGGCGCATCGACTCGATAACCATGACCACGCGCAAGCCGCCGGAGGGTCTGAAGGGCGCTCCGGGCATCGAGGTCTCAGGCGTCGATCTTGACGCGGTATCGGAACCGACTGTGGTTTACGAAGGCCCGGTTCTGGAGGCGTGCAGGCTGTTCCCGGCGAACGTGAACGTCTCCGCCGCCCTCAGCATGGCAGGGATAGGACCGCACAAGACACGCATTCGCATCTACGCAGATCCGACTGTGGACAAGAACACTCACAAGATCGCGGTCGAAGGCGAGTTCGGCAGGCTTAGCATACTGATCGAAAACACGCCCTCGGAGACAAATCCGAGAACCGGAAAGCTGTCGGCGCTATCGGCGCTCGCGACGCTCCGGAGGATAACGTCCCACGTACAGGTGGGGACGTGAGAGCACCACTAACCCACTTCCAGTGGATTCAGGGTTGGAACGCCTTCCAGGGCGGCTGCGCCGCAGAGGCGAGTATCAGCACTCCAATACCGTCAATCCGACTATGGCCATTTCGCTGGAAATCGGACCCTCGAATAGGCGAAGCACTTCTTCGGTGCCCTGCTCATCAATGTAGAGCTTGAGCAACGCACTCGTGTCGAAGTAATAGCTTGCCATCAGTACCTGGATTCCTTGCGTTCCTGAATTACTGTGTCGGAGATCATTCCTCCCTTAATTCGAATCGGGTTGAATTTGGCCCTGACTCGCTTGGGCTTTTCGGAAAGGTTCGAGTTGAGGTCCTTGATCGGCTCAAACGTAATCACTATCTCGCAGATGTTTGGATCGAACGTGGTTACGTCCGCACTCTCAAGCACTTTCCGACGCTTACTTCCGACACTAACTTCATCAGCATGGTATATGCTCACTTTCGGGCGGAACCCGGCGACCGGCAGGAGCCGCAACCCTCCAATCTCTGGCGGAAGCACCGTTTCATGCAGGCTTCCCAGGCTCTCTTCAATGTGCCTCTGCATGTCGCGTATCTTCATAGTTCAGTAACTCTCCTTGCAGGACAGGTGCCTCTTTACCATTCTACGTGATGTTCTCGACAAGGATCAGGCGTGTTGACAGACTGAGTACGACTGTCGAGCAAGAACACTTGTCCCTGAATGGTATCATTGCCCAATCGAGGCCCATGACGGTCGCAAATCACCGGGAGGACAATCAATCATGAACGTTGAACAGATCGCGGAAGCGCTGGTTGCGCGGAGTCAGACCGTATCGGTGGCCGAAGCAGACACATGTGGGCTGGTTGGATACACCTTCAGCACTGTGCCTGGCAGCTCTCGCTGGTTTCCGGGCGGAGTCATCGCCTACACCGGTGGTCTGAAGCAGAAGGTGCTGGGCGTGTCCGACGAACTGTATGAGACCAAGGGCACGGTCAGTCCTGAGATGGCCGTCGCTATGGCCACGGGCGCTCGCGACCTGACAGGAACCGACTACGCGATATCAGTCACTGGCGTCGCCGGACCGACCGGGGGACGTTCGGGCCTGCCAATCGGGACCTTTTACATAGGTGTCGCCGGGCCGGACGGTCTGGAGGTCGCTGAACGCATCCATGCCGATGCGGACGACCGAGACGGCAACAAGCGACAGGCGACGCAGGCCGTTATCGACCTGCTTGGCAGAGAGTTGAGAATATCGAATTAAGAATTGTGAAGTGGAGCGCGCCTGAAGCTGGGCGCATGGCGACGTCGCGACTGTGCATCGGGAGACTCTTCATATCGCTTCGCTGTGTTCAGCGTGACAGAGGGCGTAGCTTCGCGCACACTACTCTCACGGTCCCCAACTCCGCTTTCCTGTCTCGCAAGAGTCACACCGGACCTGGCTCTACCGACTCGACTGGCCTCAACCTCAATCACATCAAGGGCTCTCTCGTTTGCAAGGGCTGCGCGGATGGATGCCAGCGCGTCGTTCTTGCGGAGTCGGGTGAGATGTGATCGAGAGATGCCGAATCTTCGATACCCAAGTTCAGCCAACTGCTGCTTGGTGTAGTTCTCGTCCGAGAGAATCTCCTCCACGACCTCCAGTCCAAGGGAGTCCAAGTCGGGTGGCAACGCTTCTTTCGGCTTGCGATGGCTGGGTTTGGAGCTTCTCCGAGGTGGCAGCTCCCTGAGCATGGCGGGTAGCTCCGCAACCGGGGAATTGGCGTATGGTCGTAGTGCGTCAACCAAGTGAAGTAGCCCCGTTCCGAACGCCGCGTTGCCGGTCTTTTCTTGTGACTGAAGTTTTGCAAGACCGGTTAACTGTTGGATGATGTCATCGACAAGTATCTCATCCTGATGTGTGTATGACAGAAAATGTCTTCCCTGTTTTGAGTTGCTGTCCTTCATAGCAAGTCAATCCTGTATTTGATTCCATCCAGCAGTTCATAGAATTGCTGTTCAATCTCTCGCCCACCTACGTTTTGGGTATTCGCCCGGTTATACACGGGGACGCCGTCTGCCAACGCTGCTGAGACCCCAGTACCCTGAACAATGTATGGCTGCAACAGCGCATCGCCCCAACGGTTTTCCAATGCTGTCAAGTGTTGTCGGTGATCAATCGTCGACCCGCCTCGGGCAACCTGGAATCGAGTGACCACCAACCCAACGAGTTCGGTGTCGGGTACATGAATTGCTCGTGGTTCTACGAAATTAGAGAGTGCTTTCAGCGTTCGTCAATACCCGTCCGCATCATTCTATGAAGATGGGGAGCTCCACGCTCCATAATTGCTTCGGGAACCACAGGAATGATGTAACCGTGGCTGGCGGCGACGGCGTTCTGGGAGACGATCTTAGTTGCCGGTGGGCAATCAAAGATGATGTAGTCGTACATGCCATCAATGCCGGCATCTTCAATCCACTGACATATCAAGGTTCGTTTGTTCCACTCTGAGCGGATTGCACTGACTGGATATGAGTCGGTAAGCTCAATCTCAGTATCATCTAGCCCAAGGCTAGCTGGTACGATGTCCATGCGATCGTAATCTGAGTCAACTTCCCGCATGGGAGCCTCGACGATGATGTCGTCACCCGGCATATCCTGCTGTAGGTTAACGAATGATCGAAACACTTCACCGACGGTGCGTTCATCGTTGACCGCCTCTTGCCAGCGCTCGGCCCCTAGACAAATCACGGACAGGCTGCTCTGATGGTCCATATCGACAAGCAACACCTTGGCGTCAAATATCCACGCGAAGCCCGTGCCGATATGGAACGCTAGGGTTGTCTTGCCTACCCCGCCCTTGAAGTTGATGATGCTGATTCGCTTGGCCATTCGATAAGCCCCTTCTCCGTTGTTCAACTATGACAGGAGGCCTAACTGGGCGCAAGGAGATTCTTCACATCGCTCGTTCGGTACGTCGGTTGGGGCGAACTAACGCTGACGCTGTCCGCCCCAACATTCGCCATTCCAAATTCGCTTAAGCTCTCGGCGCCTGCGGCGGGACGGGGTTGGTCAGGTCCGCGCCGATGGAAATGGGGACCAGCTCGTCGAGCTCGTCCAGTGTCCAGCGACCATTCTTATGGATGCTGCGCGTGACGTGACGCGGCGAGTACAGGGTCGCCTGCCAGCCGCTGACTCCGACCACCTGCCCGGTGATGTTCCCTGCGGCCTCTGTGCACAGATAGACAGCCTTGGGAGCGTTGTTCGCGGGGTCGCGCGCTTCGGGCGGACCCTGAATCGGCGGTCCCTGGGATGCCTGCTGCGGCTGCGCCTGGGTGCGCTGCTGCTGCCTGATCTGGTTGGTCGATTCCGGAACAGACTCAGTCATCCTGGTCGCGCCGCCCGGATAGACCGCGTTCACTGTAATGTTGTGCGGGGCGAGGTCTTTCGCCAGAGAGCGTGCGAACCCGACCATCCCTTCCTTGGCAGCCGCGTAGTTTGTCTGGCCTGAGGCCCCCAGTCCTGAACCGGATGAGAACAGCACTATTCGGCCGTACTGCTGTCTGATCATGTGGGGGACGCATTGGCGCACCATGTTGAACGCGCCGTAGAGGTGGACCTGCAGAACGCCGTCCCACTCGGCCTCCGTCATGTTGAACACCATGCGGTCTCGCAGGATGCCAGCCACATGGCATACGCCGTCCACGCGACCGTAGTTGTCGATAGCGGTCTGGACTATCTTTCCGGCCGTCTCGTACTCCGCGACGGAGTCGAAGCTGGATACGGCGGTGCCGCCCGCATCGCGAATCGCCTGAGCAGTGACTTCGGCCGGCGCCTCTGCGGAACCCATGCCGTCCAGTGTGCCTCCTAAGTCGTTAACGACGACCGACGCGCCATCAGCGGCCATCCACTTGGCTACCTCAGCGCCGATTCCGCGTCCGGCGCCCGTAACGATTACCACTCTTCCATCGAGTCTGTTGCCCATTGTCATTTACCTCTGAAGTCTGGAGTTGAAAGTTGTCAGTCGCTGTTCTCTAACTACCAAGTCTGAGACGACGACGCCTAGAAGCCGTCCCCGATCATCTTGGGGAACAGGACATCCATCTCGTCCATGGTGAAGTTGCCCCACTTCTGGACGGCGCGCTCTACCCTGGGTTGTGAGTAGAGGTAGATGCTGCCGCCGCGCACGCCGAAGACGTTACAGTTGACATTGGGCGACGCATAGGTGCAGAGATAAACGGCCAGTGGTGCGACGTTCTCAGGATCGTCAGGCAAGCCCGGACCCTCCCAGTCCCCCACTCCGGCAGGACTGAAGATGCCCGCGCGTTGGTCACGTGTTGGCGAGGCCACCGCGGCGACCCTGTACTCCTCGACCGATCCAGGGAACAGCCTGGTCTCGACCATAGGTGAGATCGCGTTGCAGGTGACACCGTAGCGTCCCATGTCACGCCCGACCGTGCGCGTAAGACCAATAATGGCCTCCGAAGCGGCGGCGTAGTTTGAACGACCGACGTCTCCCAGTCCGGCGTCGGAGGTCATATTGACGATCCGGCCGCTGCGCTGCTGCCTGAACAGGATGCACGCGAACTTGGTCGCGGTAAACGTTGCCTTGGCGTTGTTGAGCAGAACTCGGTCCCAGTCGTCCGGCGTCATCTGCCAGATCATGCGGTCCCGGAGCATCCCAGCGCTGTTGACGAGCGCGTCCACCTGTCCGTAGGTGTCCACGGCCTGCTGGATCACCGCTTCACCGCCCTCCATGAGGGCCATGTTGTCATAGTTGGCCACGGCCTCACCGCCGCCAGCCTTGATCTCCTCCACGACGCTGTCTGCCGGGTCGTGAGAACTGCCGGTTCCATCCACGTCGCTGCCCAGATCGTTGACGACGACCTTTGCCCCCTCTTCAGCGAGCAGCAGCGCCGCGCCTCTGCCGACTCCTCGACCAGCGCCGGTTACGACCGCAACCTTTCCTTCGAGACGGTTGCCCATGTATCACCTCCAGTGAGTTATACGCTCCGCCGTGAGCGTACGGCGGGACTGACTCCCAATCACATTGCGGGCAACAATATACTCCATCGTGTAGCTGGCTGTCATGCTGAGGCGAGCGACAGGAGGCACTGCCGACACTCGCGGCGGCTCCCGGGGATGGCGCACGTGTATTCCCTCCGGGTTAAATCCGTCGATACCATCCCCTGACCGGCGTGCACGAACCTCGCTCGGCAGACGGGCGGGGAAGGCTGAATCCTCGCACTCCTTCATCGACTGTCCTCGTTGCGGTACAGTATGGTCAGGCCTGCGAACGCTGCTAAGCTGACCTCGATCGTGGAGGAGTACCTGGGAGACCTCCGTCGCCTCCGCGCCTCTGGGGGCGCGACAGGCGAGCTCTCGACATACCCCGCGCGCGCCAACCTGCTCAACGCAATCGGCGCGACGCTCAGGCCGAAGGTGTTCTGCGTCGTCGAGCTTGCCGACCAGGGCGCCGGACATCCAGACATCGGCCTCTACTCCGCAGGGCAGGTGCAGAAGGGCAAACCTCGCACCGGGCAAGCTCCTGAGCGCGGCGTAGTCGAAGTCAAATCGCCGGGTGACAACGCCTGGCTAACTGCCGAAAGCAGCCAGGTCAGCGGTTACTGGAAGAAATACCGACTGGGTGCTGGTCACCAACACCCGCGACTTCGTGCTGCTGGGCGAGGGCGCCAGTGGCAATCCGGCCAAGCTGGAGACCTTGAAGCTGGCCAAGTCCAAGGGTGAGTTCGAGTCCGAGCTTGAGAAGCCGCGGGCGTTCGCACGCAGGGTCGGAGCCGGACTTGGCGAGTACCTGTGCCGCGCGCTGTCCCATCGCGCCACGCTCGCAGAACCGCGGGATCTCGCGTGGCTGCTGGCGTCGTACGCGAGGGACGGTCTGGCGCGTGTCGAGGCCGCCGGAGACTCATCTTCCCTCTCAGTCCTGCGCTCGGCGCTGGAGGACGCGCTGGGCGTGCGATTCGAGGGCGAACGCGGCGCGGCGTTCTTCAGGTCGACGCTGGTGCAGACACTCTTCTACGGAGTCTTCTCTGCGTGGGTGCTGTGGTCGCGGGAGACTCCGCCGCCGGTTGGCAGGTTCGACTGGCGTCTGGCTGTGTGGCATCTGCGCGCGCCGGTGCTGAGGGCGCTGTTCCAGCAGCTTTCCAAGCCCGGCCAGCTGGAGCCGCTGGGACTGGTCGAGGTGCTGGACTGGACAGCCGACGCGCTCGACCGCGTTGACCGTGAGGCGTTCTTCGAGCGGTTCGACGAGGGAGAGGCGGTGCAATACTTCTACGAGCCGTTCCTGGAAGCGTTCGATCCTGCGCTGAGAAAGCAGCTCGGAGTTTGGTACACACCGTCCGAGGTTGTGCGGTACATGGTCGCGCGAGTGGACATGGCGCTCAAGGACGACCTGGGCATCGAAGACGGGCTGGCGGCTGAGAACGTGTATGTGCTCGACCCGTGCTGCGGCACAGGCGCATACGTCAGCGAGGTGCTGCGTCGCGTCGCTGACAACCTGGAGGGCAGTGGACTTGGTGCGCTGGTCGGGTCGCGGGTGAAGCAGGCAGCCACCGAGCGCGTGTTTGGGTTCGAGATCATGCCCGCGCCGTTCGTGGTGGCGCACTTGCAGGTCGGGCTGACGATGCAGGGCCTCGACGCACCGCTGTCAGAGGATGAGACAGAGCGAGCCGGGATATTTCTCACCAACGCGCTCACCGGCTGGGAGCCTGCCGTGAAGAAGCCGGCGCCATTCCCAGAGCTTGAGGAGGAGCGAGCCCGTGCCGAACGGGTGAAGCAGGATACGCCGGTGCTGGTCATCCTGGGCAATCCGCCGTACAACGGGTATGCGGGCATGGCGGTGGACGAGGAGCGCGAGCTTTCGACCTCGTACCGGACCACGAGCCAGGTGCGGCGTCCAGAAGGGCACGGGCTCAATGACCTGTACATTCGCTTCTTCCGAATGGCGGAGCGTCGCATCACGGAGAAGACAGGACAGGGTGTGGTGTGCTTCATATCGAACTACTCGTGGCTGGATGGGCTGTCGTTCACCGGCCTGAGGGAGCATTTTCTGAGAGAGTTCGACGCGATTCGGATAGACAGTCTCAACGGCGACAAGTACAGGACGGGCAAGGTTGCACCCGACGGCTCTCCCGACCCCAGCATCTTCTCGACTCCGGGCGATCCTGTCGGCATACAGGTCGGGACGGCGGTCACGACGCTGGTGCGCAAGACAGATCACATTCCCGCCAAGACAATCGGGTACCGCGATCTGTGGGGCCAAGCCAAACACGAGGAATTGATGGCGACGATGCAGTCCGATCCGGACGCGCTCTACGAAGACGTTTCGCCGATTCTGCCCTTGGGTCTGCCCTTCGCGCCAATAGCCGTCAGTGGCGACTGGCATGAGTGGCCCTCGCTGCAAGAATTGTTCCCCATTTCATTCCCCGGGGTAAAGACAAGTCGTGATCCGTTTCTGATCGACGTCGATCTCGATCGCCTGAAAGCTCGTGTTACCGCCTACTTTGATAGTGAGGTGAGTCACGAGGCGATCGCACGTCACTATCCGGCGGTGATGAGGGATACGGCACGGTTCGATGCCCGCTCGGTACGGCGCAGCTTGCTATCGCAAGGTGGTGCGAACCCGGCGGGCTTCGTTCGTTACGCCTACCGACCATTCGATGACCGCTGGTTATATTGGGAATCCGAAACGAAGTTACTTGACGAGAAGCGCGCAGACTACAAGCCTCAAGTGTTCAAGGACAACCTCCGGTTGTCATCCGCGCAACACATTCGGAAGGGAGGAGCCGAGCCACAAGCCTGTTTCACAAGCCATATTGGATCACTACATCTAATCGAGCGCGGCGCCAACATGTTCCCGGCTTGGCTACGTGACGATGCACTTGGAGCCAACGAAAACACCGAACGTCGTCCCAACCTGTCGGGGGCTGCACAGAACTACCTCGAACGCATCGGCGCGGATGTCGAGGACCTGTTCCATCATGTCCTCGCGGTGCTGCACGATCCAGCGTACCGTGAGGCGAACGCGGGGGCGCTCAGGATAGAGTGGCCTCGCATCCCGATACCGGGCTGGCCTGACGGCGATGAGGTCGGAGCGGCTGAGGAGCTGGCCGAGTCGGCGGCGCGTGGCAGGGAGCTTGCCGCGCTGCTGGACTCGGACACGCCAGTACTAGGGGTCACGACTGGCAGGCTGCGTCCTGAGATCTCGGTTATCGCGGTGCCGTCCACGACGGACAGGGGCAACATGGCAGGTGGCGACTTCGGCGTCACGGCGGGCTGGGGTCACTTCGGGTCGGGCCAAGCGGTGATGCCGGGCCAAGGTCGGGTCGTCGGGCGCGTGTACACGTCGGAAGAGCGCGAGGCGATGGGCGATGCCATCTCGACGCTCGGAGACACGACGTTCGACATCTACCTCAACGACCGCGCCTACTGGAGCAACGTGCCCGCCAACGTGTGGGGCTACAAGCTGGGCGGCTACCAGGTGCTCAAGAAGTGGCTGTCGTACCGCGAGCGCAAGGTGTTGGGGAGGTCGCTGCTGCCCGATGAGGTGCAGCACTTCACCGAGACCGCGCGGCGCGTGGGCGCGCTGCTTCGGACCGTAGCAGGAGGCCCTCACTACTAGCCCTCTCCACTCAGTCTTCGAAGAATGCAGGACCACCTTCGTCACTCCCGCGAAAGCGGGAGTCCACTCTGCGGAAGGTTGTTGGCTGCCTGTGGATTCCAGCGTGCGCGGGAATGACGGGTGGGTGCACTTGTATCCAGGACACGCCAAACTGTTACCGCTCTCAGCTATGGTGTAGAATGATTTCTGTAGTCTCCACGACTCTTGGGGAGTCGTGCGCATTCAACTAAGGGGTGTCTGTTGGCTGAATATGATGTAGTGATGCTTGGCTCAGGCCCAGGCGGCTATGTGGCCGCGATCCGCGCCGGACAGTTGGGTATGAAGGCCGCCATCGTCGAGCGCGACACTCTCGGAGGCATCTGCCTGAACTGGGGCTGCATCCCTTCGAAGGCGCTTCTCAGAAACGCCGAAGTACTCAGCCTTATCCAGCATTCGGAAGAGTATGGCATCTCAGTTCAAGGCGTGAAGGCGGACTTCTCCAGGGCCATCGACCGAAGCCGCCGGGTCGTAGACCGGCTCACGCGCGGGGTCGCAACCCTGCTCCGCAGGAACGGCGTCGAGCACATAAGCGGCACCGGATCGCTCACGAACGCCAACACGGTCCTTGTAAAGGGCGAGGAAGGGGACCGGGCGGTGACGACGGACAAGGTCATCATGGCGACCGGCGCGCGCCAGCGGCACATCCCAGCCCTCCCCATAGACGGCAAGACCGTCATAACCAGTCGTGAGGCGCTTGAGATGAGGAAGGCGCCCAGCAGGGCCGTCATCATTGGCGGAGGAGCGACCGGATGCGAGTTCGCGTATATGTGGCGAGCATACGGCGCCGACGTGACGATCGTCGAGCTGCTTCCCAGGCTCGTACCCAATGGGGACGAGGAGGTCAGCGGTCAGCTTGAACGCTCATTCAGACGGCAGGGGATACAGATAGCCACCGGCGCGCAGGTCCAGGGAATCGCGGTAGACGACGGAACGGCCAAGGTGTCCATCCT
Organism: Dehalococcoidia bacterium; assembly: GCA_034428835.1. GTDB lineage: Bacteria > Chloroflexota > Dehalococcoidia > Lucifugimonadales > UBA1123 > VXRN01. The sequence goes on along the minus strand of DAOUHG010000106.1, from coordinate 18,493 downwards.
CTCCGGGGGAGAGAGCTCCGTTCTGGACGGCGATGCGGTACTGGTGGCCGTCGGAGTAGAGGGCAACGTCGATGGAATCGGTCTTGAGACAGTGGGCGTCGAGATTGACCGCGGCTTCATCCCGGTGGACGACATGATGAAGACCAACGTCGAGGGCATCTACGCCATAGGCGACGTCACCGGCAAGATGCTCCTCGCGCACGTTGCCTCCGCTCAGGGCGTGACTGCCATCGAGCACATCGCCGGACTCAACCCACAGCCCCTCGACTACAATCAGATACCAAGCGCGATATACTGCCGACCCCAGGTCGCCAGCTTCGGCATGACCGAGGCGCAGGCCAGAGAACAAGGGTATTCGATAAAGGTTGGAAAGTTCCCACTGGCGGCGAGCGGCAAGGCACTTGCCCTGAACGAGACCGAGGGAATGATCAAGCTGGTTGTCGATGCGGAGATTGGTGAGGTTCTTGGCGCACACATGATCGGCGCGGAGGTTACAGAACTGCTTGGCGAGATCGCCATGACGAGGCTTCTGGAGGCCACCACAGCCGAGCTCGGCTGGCTCGTACACCCACATCCTACGATCTCCGAAGCTCTCAAAGAAGCCGCGCTCGCCGCGGAGGGAGAGGCTATACACATTTAGGCGTCAGGTTCAAGAATTCAGGTAACATGTTCGGGTCGAAAGTCGAAGAAGCAGAGAGCGCCCGAACCCTGACCCCCAACACGCCGAGGATCACATGAAAGTAGCCGTTGATATCGACAAGGCGCAGGTGGCCGAGTACTACCGGATGATGATGCTCATCCGCCGGTTTGAAGAGGCCAGCGCGCGGCTTTACATGCAGAGGCTTATCCGGGGCTTCCTCCATCTCTACATCGGAGAGGAGGCTGTAGCCGTGGGCGCGGTTGGCTCACTGGAACCGCAGGACTACGTCATCACACATTACCGGGACCACGGCCACGCGCTTGCGCGGGGATTGGACCCCAAGGCCTGCATGGCAGAGTTGTGCGGCAGGGCGACCGGAACGAGCGGGGGCAAGGGCGGCTCGATGCACCTGTTCGACGCCAACCTGCACTTCATGGGCGGCCACGCGATAGTTGGCGGACAAATGCCAATCGGCGTCGGAATCGGTCTCGGAATCAAGATGAAGCAGCAGAACGCGGCAGTCATGATCTTCTTCGGAGATGGCGCTGTGAACGAAGGCGAGTTCCATGAGTCACTCAACCTCGCCTCTCTATGGAAGCTGCCCACAGTGTTCTTCCTGGAGAACAACCTGTATGGCATGGGGACGCATGTCGATCGTACCCATGCCGCTGGGCGCGACATTTTCAAGTCGGCGGATTACTACAACATTCCCGCGGTTCAGGTAGATGGGATGGACCTGCTGAAAGTGCGCGAGGCGACCGCAGAGGCGCTTCGCAGCGTGAGGGCGGGCAACGGACCGGTCTTCATCGAGGCGATGACCTACAGGTATCGCGGACACTCGATGGCCGATCCGGTCAACTACCGTGAGATGTCTGAAGTAGAAGAGTGGCGAATCAACGACCCTATTGATCGGTTCAAGGCATTGGCCCTCGGCGAAGGGCTGATTACCCAGTCGGAGCTACAGCAGATCGACTCAGAAGTCGCTGATGAAGTCGAGGAGGCCGTCGAGTTCGCGCGTGAGAGTCCTTTGCCCAGAATGGACTCCATCTACGACAACGTCTACGCCTGAGATAGGAGTGAGCGAAGAGGAGTGAGGAGTGAGAGCCTCACTTGCGGCGGGCCCGTTCTCACTCCTCACTCCTAAATTCTCACTCCTCAAAGAGGGATAGCCCATGACAGAGATCATCGTTAGAGAGGCCATTGCGCAGGGATTGCGCGAGGCGCTCGAGCAAGACGAAAACGTCTTCATACTCGGAGAGGACATTGGCGAGTACGACGGCGCTTACGCTGTGACCCGTGGCTTCCTCAAGGACTTTGGGCCGGAGAGAATTCGGGACACGCCCATATCCGAGTCGGGCTTTGTGGGCGCTGCCGTAGGTGCTGCACTCGTCGGCATGAGGCCAATCGTCGAGATCATGACGATAAACTTCTCGCTTCTCGCCATGGACCAGATCGTCAACCACGCCGCCAAGCTGAGATACATGTCAAACGGCCAGTTTACGGTGCCGATGGTCATCAGGACGGTCACAGGGGGCGGTGCGCAGCTTGCTGCGACCCACTCGCAGAGCTTCGAAGGATGGTACGCCTCGGTGCCCGGCCTCAAGGTCGCCGTCCCTTCGACCCCGTACGATGCTCTCGGCCTGCTGAGGACCTCGATAAGGGATGACAACCCGATCATTTTCGCCGAACACGCGCTGCTCTATGGAGTCAGAGGAGAGGTGCCGGACGAGTACTACGAGGTGCCTTTCGGACAGGCTGCGGTCCGTCGCGAGGGTTCGGATGTCACTATCGTGGGCTACTCTCGGATGACGCACGTTGCCCTCGATGCCGCCGACATGCTTGCGGAGAGAGGCCGCCACGCTGAGGTCATAGATCTGCGGACTCTTCGTCCCCTCGACGTCGGCACAATCGTGGAATCGGTCAAGAAGACCAACCGCGTGGTGGTCGTCGAAGAGGCATGGCGGACAGGCGGATTTGCCGGAGAGGTCGCGAGCGCGGTACAGGAAGAGGCGTTTGATTATCTGGACGGCCCTGTGGTCCGCGTCGGAGGTCTCGATGTTCCGGCGCCGTACTCCGGTGAGCTCGAAGCGGCGACAATCCCTGACGCCAGCCGGGTGGTCGATGAGATTTCCAGGAACTTCGGAATCTGAACATATGACCGGACCTGATTTCCGGCAGCGTTGCTATACCTATTCTACGAACCCTACATCTGAATATCTGAGAGAGGAAGAATCCGTTGGCAACTGAATTGACCATGCCCCAGATGGGATATGACATGCAGGAAGGCACAGTCGTACGTTGGCTCAAAGCTGAGGGTTCCAACGTGGAGCTGGGCGAGCCGGTGGCCGAGATCGAGACCGATAAGGCGGTCGTCGAATTCGAGTCCTACGCTTCAGGCGTCCTGCAGAAGATACTGGTCTCAGAGGGATCAACAGTGCCGGTGGGTGAAGCCATAGCAGTAGTCGGTGAGATGGATGCCGTGCTTGAAGAAGAGCCGGAACCTGAAGTGCCAGAGCCAGTAGCCCAGGAGGTAGAGGAAGAAGAAGAGACCATCGAGGCCATACCTCTGGGCGCCGCCAGCGTCCCCCTCACAGACGGAGTCGTAACTCCCCAGCCGGAGGAGATTCCCGCCGAAGAGCCGAGTGAGACCGGCCGCGTCTTTGCCACTCCTGTCGCCAGACAGCTTGCCTACGATTCCGGCATCGACCTCGCCAGCGTCCAGGGCACCGGACCGGGTGGACGCATTGTGAAGGAAGACGTCCTGAGAGTCATTGAGGCGGGGACTGAGACGGCCCCGGAGCCTGTCCCGATGCCTGAACCTGTCGCTGAGGTCGAAGTCCCGCCTGAAGCTGAACCAGTTGTCGAGGTCGAGGCTGAACCAGAGCCTGTCGCTGAGGTCGAGCCCGAACCAGAGCCGGAGCTGGTCCCGCTTTCCCGGATGAGGCAACAGATCGCGCGTGTCACGATTCGCTCCAAGAGCGAGAAGCCTCACTTCTACGTCAATACGGACGTTGACATGACAGACGCCATGCTGCTGCGGGCGCAGATCAACCAGGTGATGGCGGCGGATGGCGTGCGAGCCACGGTCAACGACCTGATCATTGCGGCCAGCGCGATCGCGCTCAGGCGGTTCCCCAAGTTCAATGCCTACTACGAAGAAGGCGGACTCAGGATGAACGACGAAGTCAACGTCGGCATCGCGATGGCGGTCGAAGATGGGCTGATAATGCCCGCGATCGTCGGCGCCGGGGACATGTCGCTCAGGGAGATCGCCCAGGCGAGCAAGGAGGTAGCTGAGCGCGCCCAGCAGGGCACACTCAGCCCACAGGAGTATGCAGGCGGCACCTTCGCGATATCCAACATGGGCATGATGGGAGTCACCAGCTTCGTGGCTATCATTCAGCCGCCGCAGTCCGCGGTTCTCGCCGTCGGCGCAGTCCAGAAGCGCCCTGTGGTCACCGACGACGACCAAATCACAGTGCGTCAGATGATGACCGCCACTCTCTCAGCCGATCACCGCATAGTCGACGGCGCCGAGGGCGCAATGTTCATCAACGAGATCAAGGGGCTGCTCGAAAACCCGCTGAGCATAATCTTGTAGGGGGCGCATCATGAGCCAAATGATGGACGGGCATATAGAGATAACGCCCGGGGTCGTGGGCGGCAAGCCTCGAGTCGCCGGGCGTCGGATCACGGTGCAGAACATCGCGGTCTGGCATGAGCGTCTCGGTATGACCCCGGACGAGATTGCTACGGAGTATGACCTGACGCTCGCCTACTACTTCGACCACCGCGAATCCATAAACCAAGCGATCCGGGACGATGAAACTTTCGTGAAGGAAATGCGAAAGGCATCCCCTTCATTGCTGCGAAAGAAATTCGCGGAAATACTGGAATGGCCGGAGACCAGCTAAGGTTCTACACAGACGAGAACGTCTCCATCAGGAGTTGAACCATGACTGCCGCCACTCGCATATGCGCAGAACAGGACTGTAATCAGCCAACGAACCGACCCAACCAACCGCTTTGCCGCGACTGCTATCAGAGGCAATGCAGTAACCGTGAGAGTGGCAGGGGCTGGGAAACGGCTCTCCAGGAACCGGCAGTCCCTCAGTCCCTGCCCACGCGGAACGATGTTAGAGCAATAAAAACTGTGCGAAAGAACATGGTCCGACACTGGGAACTCTGCATCAACCGCGAGGACAATACAATCCAGTATCTGGTGGACCCCTTGCTGAAAGGACTGGGCTGGGACACATCTGATCCCGCCCAAGTTGTCCGGGAGTATGCGCCAACGGGCAAGAAATGGCACGGGAATCACAATAGGGTCGATGTCGCGCTGTTCGTTGACAGCGAACCCATTGTGTTCATCGAGGTCAAGAGGTTGGATCGTGAGTTCAGAGATGAGTATATGCATCAGCTAAACGATTATGCTTCCAACATGGATAGTGGCTTTGCGGTCCTGACTAATGGCCAGTACTGGCTGATCAGCTACGTGACCGGCGGTGTCCCTCAGCCTTGTGGAACAGTGAATATTATGGATGGATCCGCCAAGGAAGCTGCGAGAAAACTGAATGAATTCATAGGAAAGACAGCGATGGTCGACGCAAGCCGTCTACCGCCTACCAGAGCGTCGAGACGGTCTACCAGCGAGCAAATTATGGAGGCTCTCAAAGACTATCGCGGACGCGAAGCGCAGCGGCGGCGCAGGCCGGCGTTCACTATTTTCAGTGATGCGACCATCGCCCTGATAGCGGAGTGGAAGCCCGCCAATACTGCCGAGCTGCAAAGCATCAAGGGCGTTGGTCCCACTATCCTCAGACAGCACGGAGAGGCCATCCTGGGGATGGTGGCTGGGCGGATGGAGTGATGAGCGGAGCGCAAGGCTTGATTACTCCGCTATGATGCAGCTACCAGATCCGAGTTTACATACACATGCGGGGAGAGAGACATGGGAGTGTTCCAGACGCGCATTGGTGTGAGCGATGGAAACGGCAGCCAAGTTGAGTGGATAAACGCCCTGGTGGATACTGGGGCCACCTACTCAGTTTTGCCTGCATCCTTACTCTCCAAACTGAATGTGCGATCAAGAACTGTTCGGAGATTCACTCTAGCTGACGGTGAGATTCAAGAGTTCCCGGTTGGTGAAGCGCAGTTTATAATCGGGGATGATGTGGCGACTAGTCGGGTTGTGTTTGGAGGAGAAGACACGTATCTGTTGGGGGCGACCACGTTGCAGATTTTTGGGTTGATCCCGGACACCACCAATCACAGGTTGATTCCTGTGGATGTACTGCCTCTGTAGTCTCCTGTTTAGATCCATCCCACCTACTCCACCAGCACCTCCACCCGGTGCAGCATGTTGTTGCCCATGCCCTGGTAGTTCCAGGGCTGTTCCGAGGGCTGAACGTTGCCCGCTTCGTCCGTGGCGCGGACACACAGCACATGCTCACCGGAGGTCGCCTCCCACTGCGCCGACCACGAGTGCCACGCGAAGTCGCCCACATGTGGCCCCAGTTCGGCGTCGGTCCAGGTCTGGCCTCCGTCCCCGCTGAACTCCACCCGCGACACCTTCATCCTGCCCGCCCACGCTTTGCCTACGACCCGGTGCGACCCTGCTTCGACCAGACGGGTGCGTGTCAGAAAGTCGGGAACTCCAGGCGGGGCCATTAGCGAACGGACGCGAATCTCATCGACGGGGTCGCCGACGTCATCGGCAGTCTGCGCATAGCGATACGTCCTCATTTGCTGGTAGCCGTCGAACGGCTCGTCGATCGCCTCGATTCTGGTCAGCCACTTCACACTGGTCATGCCATACCAGCCCGGCACGACCAGACGGAGAGGGTAGCCGTGCTGAGGTTGAAGGGGCGCACCGTTCATTCCGTATGCCAGCATCACCTCGTCCCGCATCGCCTGCTCTATCGTGAGACTTCGCTGATAGTACTGAAGCTCGCCACCCTGAACACCCTGATCGACGCCGGTGAAGAGCAGCTCGACCGCGTCCGATGCGATCCCGGACTCTTCAAGAATCGGTCGCAGCGGAGTTCCAGTCCACTCCGCGGTTCCGATAGCCTCAAGTAGCCAGGGTTGGCTGATCGCGCGAGGCTCCATCAGCGCCCGTCCATTGCCGGCGCACTCCATGGTCACCGGCGTAGTCACCGGCGGACGCGACCTGATGTCGCTCATGTCCAGCGTGACCGGGTTCTCGACGAGGCCCCCGACATCGAGGCTCCACGCCTCTTCGTCTGCAACCGGAATGTCGAAGTGGATCAGTAGATAGTGCATCCCCGTTGGCGTGATATCATAGTGTAGGCCCTCCAGCGGCATTCCCCTGTTGCGGAGGGCAAGCTGGATCTCCTCCCTGTAGAACAGATCGGTCTTGGCAGTCTTGTCCCCGTCCCCGACCGGTCTGAACTCATATGTTGTCTGCTGACTGAGCATGACACCCCTCCCGACGATAACAGGCGTTTACAGAATCACGACCGACCGCAGCACATCGCCTCGCTCCATCTTGTGGAAGGCTTCCTCGACATCGCCGAGAGCAATCGTCTCGGATACAAACGCCTCAAGGTCGAGGCGACCCTGGAGGTGCAGATCTATGAACATGGGGAAGTCTCTAGTCGGTAGGCAGTCGCCGTACCAGGACGACTTGAGAGCGCCACCTCTTCCGAACACTTCGAGCATCGGCAGCTCGATCTTCATGTCCGGGCTGGGAACTCCTACCAGAACGACGGTGCCGGCGAGATCGCGAGCGAAGAATGCCTGTTCATACGTGGCCGGGTTGCCGACGGCCTCGATGGCAACGTCCACGCCGTTGCCGCCGGTTAGGTCACGGATCGCCTCGACCGCGTCGGTCTGGGTGGAGTTGACCGTGTGAGTGGCGCCGAAGCCCTTGGCCCACTCCAGCTTTCGGTCATCGATATCGACGGCGATGATGGTATGAGCTCCGGCTAGCCGAGAGCCTGCGATGGCCGCGTCCCCCACACCGCCGCATCCGATTACCGCCACCGAGTCGCCGCGAGTTACGCCGCCGGTGTTGACCGCCGCGCCGAGTCCGGCCATCACTCCGCATCCGATCAGGCCCGCTGCAGCAGCCGACGCTGCCGGATCTATCTTGACCGCCTGTCCAGCATGGACCAGCGTTAGTTCCGTGAACGCTCCAATTCCCAGAGCTGGAGAGAGGGGGCTGCCGTCAGCCAGGGTCATTTGCTGCTCAGCGTTCATGCTGTCGAAGCAGTACCAGGGACGCCCACGGAGGCAGGAGCGGCAGTTTCCGCAGGGCGCGCGCCACGCGATGATGACGAAGTCGCCCCGTGCGACGTTGGTCACACCGTCGCCGACGCTCTCGACCGTCCCGGCGGCCTCATGTCCGAGCAGGAACGGGAACTCGTCGTTAATAGCGCCCTCGCGGTAGTGGAGATCGGTGTGGCAGACTCCGCACGCCTGCACTCTGACGAGCGCCTCGCCCGGACCCGGGTCCGGGACCAGAATATCCTCGACGGTAACCGGCGCCCCTCTGGAGCCTGCTATCACTCCCTTGACCTGGTTTGACATTGAATTCATCCTCCGACTACTGGCTCTGTTGATGACGTGGGAGGTCGGGGCTAGCCCAACCTGATCGAGGGCGATTCTAGCAGATCAATCGGCTGGTCGCCGTTGAATCATGAACGCCGCCGACAGCACCCCTACGAGTGCAACGCCCATGGCTATCAGGAAGAAGTCGCTGAACACGGAAAGGCCGGCGTCTATGAGGTGCTGCTCGAACCCCGCTAGACGCGTCCGCGACTGCTCCGCGGTCTCGCCGGGTACAGGCAGCGGCAACTCTAGACCTACCACCAGCTGCGAAAACCGCCCGACCCCCCAGGCCGTCAGAGCGGCCAGGCCGAATGTCATTCCGACGATCCTCATGGCGGTCACGACCGCGGAGGAGGCGCCTCTGAGTCCAACGCCAACCGAGTTAGTCGCGGCGAGCGCGATCGGGGCGATCAGCAACCCGAACCCGAGTCCGGCTGTGGCCAGATGGAGTGTCATCGCCGGGTCCGCTATACCCAGGCCCCATCCGCTCATCAGCCCGTAGCCAACAGCGATCAGCAGCAGCCCTACAATGGACGGCAGCCGATAGCCGAATCTCTGACTGGCGTAACCACCGGCGACAGCACCCACCGGGATCGCGATCGTCATGCGCATGAGCATGAGGCCGCCATCCAGCGCGGTCAGTCCCAGCACAGTGTTCGCCATCAGGGGCACGGTCACCATCCCGATTATGAGCGCCCCGCCCAGCAGCAGATGGGTCACGTTCGCCGCGCTGAAAGGAATTGCTCGAAACATCGCCAGCGGCAGAAGAGGGTCAGAGGTCGTCCTCTGGCGAAGTACGAACAGGCCGAAACTGACGACTGACGCCAACAGGTAGATGACGAAGGACAAACCAGGCGCGTCGATCTCCGACAGCGCCAGCGTCAGTGTGGACAGACTGGCCGCGATCAGACCGCCGCCGATGTAGTCGATACGCGCGGGGTATCTCGGACTCGGGCCGAGCATGAGAAGCAGCATCACGAGCACCAGGGCGCCGAGCGGTATGTTGATCCAGAACACCCAGGGCCAGTCGAGATACCTGCTGATGAGACCGCCCCAAAGTGGGCCTATCACTCCTCCTGCCTCAGCGGATGCACCCATAAGTCCCAGCGGCATCGCTCTGCGCTCCGGCTCGAAGAGGTCCCCAACAATGGCGATGGAGATTGGCACAAGCGCCCCCGCCCCTATCGCCTGCACGATGCGCGCAGCTACCAACCACGTCAGGCTGGTCGTTAGCGCCGCCGCGACCGACCCGGCCATGAAGACCAGCATGGACGCAACGTACACATTGCGATGTCCCCAGACATCGGACATGCGACCCATCAGGGGCATCGCGGCGACATATCCGAGCAGGTATCCTGTAATCGTCCACGACGCGCGATCCAGCTCGTTGATCTGCACCCTCAGATCGAACATTATCTCGGGGAGCACAGTGACGATTACGGTCTGATCATCTGCCGCGATGAACACGCCGATAAACACGGGCAGGAGAGCGAGATATCGGGAAGCTCGCGGGCCGCTCATCCCGGCGGTTCTATTGTGACCCGCTTGTTGAACTCCGACAGTGTGATGGTGCGTACGACCCCGTCTGGCTCCGTTGCCGTTACGCGCCCTTCGAGGATCGCCTGCTTCAGAAAGAGGCTGTCCGCGTCTATCGTTAGCCGCACGTTGACCGTCGTACCTTGGGTCAATCCACCCAGCAGCGGTTTGAGGGCTTCCACCGGAAGCGTCCCCTCGATCTCGAACTCGGCATTTGACTTGGAGACAAGTACCGGACTCTGGACCTCAGTCATCATCGAACCGATGCCCCGCTGCGGATCGAAGAAGCCGAGCGGGCTGACCTCACGTGCTACCTGCTCCCAGGCCCCGGTAAGAGGGTTGGTCATGTAGCTGTCGTCGCCCAGAGTGATCAGGCTGGACCGGACGGCAAAGTTGCCGAGCGTACCGGCAAATTCTATCGACAGGGCGTCCGGGCTGGCCACGGTCCCATCGGCCTCGGTAACGGTGAGGGTGTCCGTTAAAGGCGTACCGCCCTCCCTACTATGTTCGAGCTGGAAACGGAATGTCATCAGCGCACCCGTCGCCTCACCGGAGCGGGTGAGCAGAGCCTCAACATCTATGGGAGTAGGGGTAGGTGCAGGAGTGGCAGCTGTATCGGGCTGTGGGCTATGAGCGCAGCCGACCACAATCAGTGTGGTAAACACTGTGCCAAGCAGAGTGGCGATCATGGAAGAGACCGTCATGACTTCGTTCGCCGGTGTGGGGTCCGGCTGCTCCGTCTCGGGATTGGTCTGCAACCCCGCTCAGCGATCAGCCCTGCGGAGTCAGGCCAGAGGTTTATCGCGTTGCGCACACGTTCTTCTTCGAGGAGAGCGAGCGCCTCGCACCCGGGCATGAGCGAGAGCTACGCCTCCGGGTACCTGCTCTTGTCAGGGGCGAAGATGGAGTCCTGAGGCAGGTCGGGCATCCGCCTGCGCCGGACGAAGGCGGACACGAATCGACTGGAGACCACCATTAGCGCGGCAGCGCCAGCGATTCCCAGGGGAACACCCTTGAGGACCTGTCGCCGTGTGAACCCACGCTTCGGTTCATTCCCCGTATCGGAGTACGGGACATGCTTGTCGCTCATGCAAAACTCTCTTTGTGAGTAGATTTCCTCTCTTGCCAGTACGGCGACATTATACAGGTAACAGCTTATGGGTGTCAGGCAGCGCAGTCATAAAAGGGGATCGGTGGCACGACCGCTCTTGACAGTGGTGGATGCACGGGTCAACAATCGCTTGCGGCAAGTGGTTAGTCAGTACTGGAGACCAATGTGACCACCAAGCTGGTTCAAGCTACATTCGACGTTCATGAGTCTGATCTCCCGAGGCTTGTGCTCCCGGCGCACAGTCTGCCCAACAGGTATGAGAGCTACACGCAGACCAGGGAAGACGATCTGGACAACCGAAAAATGGCAGAGCACGGGTTCCCCGGTGCGACAGAAAAACGCTTTTCGGAGATTGGCCGAATTAATGGATTCGTCCGAGAGTTCTGGTCATCCACAGTGAACCAGGATGTTGACGGAGCAGACGTGCTGATCGGCTCCGTGGCGCACCTGTTCAATACACCAGACGGCGTACGCGGCTGGATGCACGATATATTTCTGCATGACTTTTTCAACAACATCGGGACAGACGCTGGTGAAGGCCAAGTACTGGTGGGAGCCGATCAGTTCACCCCAGACGGGTTCTTCGATGAGGCGGTCGGACTCCGCGCCAGCTACAACAGGAACGGCCAGCCAATCTCGGCCACGATCATTGACTTCAGGGTTGGCAGAATCCTGGGAGTCGCCTACATAGCGACCTCGGGAGACCACACACGGGTGGAAGAGGTGACCGACCTCGCCATGAATATGGAGGAGTCCATCGTCGGTGTTGTCCTGGGCGGATAGAGAGAATCGTTCGTGCCGTTCAAAGGACAGATGTCGCAAAGATTCCGACGGGCTAAACATCTTGACATCAAAACAACTGCTCACTAAGATGCCAATATGAGAACAACGCTGACACTGGACAACGATGTTGCCGACTCCCTGAAAGAGCGCGCACGCCTCTTGGACGTTTCTTTCAAACAGGTAGTCAACGATACACTACGCCGTGGTCTATCGCCGGCAGGGAACGACACTACGAGCCCCAAGTACAGGGTTCTACCAAATCACAGTGGCCTTGTTCCCGGCGTCGACCCCTTGAAGCTAAATCAGCTCAACGATCAGATCGAAGCCGAGACCTTTGCTGGGCAGGACACGAGGTGATAGTACCGGACCTCAACCTGCTAGTGTATGCTCACAACGACGGTGCCCCTTATCACGACCCCGCCAAAACCTGGTGGGAAGGCTTGGTCAACGGTGTAGAGAGAGTTGGCATTCCGTGGGTCGTATCAATAGGCTTTGTGAGGCTGATGACCCATCCCAGAGTACTCGTCCACCCTGTAGCCGCTGAAGTAGCAGTTGACTACGTGCTGGAGTGGTTTCGGTTTCCCCACATTACGCCAATCAACCCAGGTACCGAGCACATGATTCATTTCCGAAGAAGTCTCACCGCCGCTGGCGTCGGTGCGAACCTCGTGACCGACTCGCACATTGCCGCACTCGCGATGGAGTATCAGGCTGAGATCCACTCAAACGACGGTGACTTCAACCGCTTTCCCGGCCTCCGCTGGATCAATCCACTCTAAGAAGCCCTGGAGCGGGCTTTTGGTTGACTTGAGGGGGTTCACCATCGTCACTGACTCGTGGTGATATTGGCATACTTTCCATGATCAGCAATCGGTATCGAACTTCTCGCTCGCTTGCATCAAGGTCTGACTAGCAGTACCGTATGGGATGTGAGAACCTCGCTTAGCAACTGTACCTGGAACAGACTCGGAACACCCATGATCGACGGAGTCTCTCCATGACACTGTACCCTGTTATTCTGGCCGGAGGATCTGGCACCAGACTCTGGCCGCTCTCCAGGGAGTTCTACCCCAAGCCGTTTCTGTCCATTTCCGACAATCACTCGATGCTGCAGGACACTGTCCTCCGACTGAATGGAGTCGACAAGATCGCGGACCCGATAGTCGTGTGCAACGAGGAACACAGGTTTCTTGTCGCTGAGCATTCACGACAGATCGACCGACTGCCTGTTTCGATACTACTTGAGCCGGTCGGACGCAACACTGCTCCAGCCCTCACACTCGCGGCGCTCACGCTATCGGAACATGCCGACGACGGAGACAACCCTGTTATGCTGGTCCTCCCGGCGGACCACATGATCTCCGACGTGGCCACGTTCCAGCGCGCGGTTGCGGTCGCGGCGGAACTTGCTGGACATGACTACATCGTGACCTTCGGAATCACCCCAAGCTTCCCAAGCGTAGGGTATGGCTACATTCGCAGGGGAGACGAGTTCTTTAACGGTTTCAGGTCCGAGTCGGCCGTCGCCTACGAGCTTGCCGAGTTCGTCGAAAAGCCCGACCTGGACACCGCCCGTTCGATGCTTCTCACGGAGGAGTACCTGTGGAACAGCGGAATGTTCGTCCTCCCCACGTCGGCGTGGCTGGAAGAGATCGAGCGATTCAGACCTGACATCGCCGATGCCTGCCGAAGAGCCCACTCCAATGGCACGCGTGACGGCCTCTTCTTCAGGCCGAACGCTGAGACGTTCGCCGCATGTCCCCCCGACACCATCGACTACGCTGTAATGGAGCGGATCGTGGGTTCCGACAGCCATCGCCGCGCACTGGTTGTTCCCATCGACGCCGGATGGTCGGACGTGGGGTCATGGGTCGCGATCATGGACGTCAGTGACAAGGACGAAAACGGCAACGTTGTCCGGGGTGACGTCTATACGTATGAGATGCGGAACTCCATGATCTTCGGACATCACCGGCTGGTCGCAGCGGTTGGCCTCGAAGACGTTATCATCGTAGAGACGCCGGACGCGGTACTTGCTGCGGACCGGAACAGGGTTGAGGACGTCAAAGCGCTGGTCGAGCGGCTGAAGGCCGAGGGCCGCCCCGAACAGGAGAATCACCGTCGAGTTCACAGGCCATGGGGCTGGTACGAGACCATCGACGCCGGAGACCGCTTCCAGGTCAAACGGATCACAGTAAATCCCGGGCAGGCGCTCTCGCTGCAGATGCACCACCACCGGTCCGAACACTGGGTCGTGGTCAGCGGCACGGCGAAGATTGTCAAGGACGACGGAGAGTCGCTGCTGTTCGAGAACGAGTCGGCCTACGTGAAAGTCGGAGAGACGCACAGATTGGAGAACCCGGGCACCATCCCCCTTGAGATAATCGAAGTGCAGTCAGGCAGCTATCTCGGCGAAGACGACATAGTCCGGTTCGACGACCGGTACAACCGCAAATGAAGGAGCCTCATGACTGAAGACAACTCCAACGCGATGATTGGTGTACCCCCTCGCATTCTGCTTGGCCCGGGTCCGTCCATGGTCAACCCTAGAGTGCTACAGGCGATGATGCAGAACATGATCGGGTACCTCGACCCGGACTACGTCGACATCATGGACCAGGTCGCGGAGCTTCTGGGCAAGGTGTTCCAGACGGAAGAAGCGTTCACAATGGCCCTCTCAGGCACCGGATCGTCAGGAATGGAGGCCGGACTGTCCAGCATTTTGGAGCCAGGCGACACCGTGGTCGTGTGCATCTACGGATACTTCGGCGAGCGTATGGTCGATATGGCAACCCGCGTAGGGGCCAACGTAGTTGCGCTGCGCTCTGAGTGGGGCGCTCCCTTCCCGGAAGAGAAGCTGGAAGAGGCCCTCAAAGAGAACCCCAACGTCAAGCTCGTCGCCGTAATTCACGCGGAGACGTCTACTGGCATAAGGCAGCCGCTGGAGGGTATGTCCAGACTCGCAAGGGAGTACGACGCGCTGTTCATGGTTGACGCGGTGACGTCGCTGGGTGGGAACGAACTCGCCTTCGACGACTGGGGCATCGACTACTGTTACAGCGCGACCCAGAAGTGCCTGGGCTGTCCGCCCGGCCTGTCGCCGGTCGCGGTCAGCCAGCGCGCCATGGAGTCCATCAGATCGAGGGAGACGCCACCAGCTTCCTGGTACCTGGACCTCAACCTGAACGCCAACTATTGGTACGCCCCAAGGGTGTACCATCACACGTCACCGGTCAGCATGGTGCTCGCGCTTGGAGAGGGCCTTCGCGTCGTTCTTGAAGAGGGCCTTGAGAACCGGTTCGCCCGTCACGAGCGCAACGCGGCCGCGCTGAGAGCGGGACTGGAGGCCCTGGGACTAGGAGTAGTTACTCCGGAAGGCTATCAACTTGCGCAGATAACGCCGGTGTGGATACCCGACGGAGTGGACGATGCCCAGGTGCGAGCGAAGCTACTTTCCGACTACCAGATTGAGATCGGCAAGGGCCTTGGCGCGTTCGACGGCAAGATTTGGCGATTCGGACTCATGGGCGAGTCCAGCCGCCCGGACTATGTGCTGCTTGCCCTGTCGGCAATGGAGTCTGTTCTACCGCAGGTCGGCTATGAAGTAGCGCCTGGCGCTGCCTTGTCGGCGGCGAGTCGAGTCCTGTAACAAGGAGTTCCGAATGTACGTAATCATCGCGCCGATTCAGATCAAGGAAGGCTACAAGGACCGGTTCATCGAGGAGATGATCGGCGACGCCAGGGGATCGGTGAACGACGAGCCCGGATGCCTTCGCTTCGACGTCATTCAGGACGCCGAGGACCCGAACCGAATCTGGCTGTACGAAGTCTACAAGGACGAAGATGCCTTCCACGCCCACACGCAGGCGCCCCACTTCATCAAGTGGCGAGACGCCTCGGCAGATTGGCGTGAAGATTCTGGGCTTCAGGGCGCAGGGCGAGGCGCGACCAACATCTGGCCCTCAGACGACGAGTGGAAGTGATTTAGGGGCTACCGACCCTCACTCCCGCCTGAACTCGTCCCGCATCTGCGCCAGACCCATTGGGCCCATTGACAGCGCACGGGTGTGCCACTCCTTGAGGTCGAATGCAGAACCCAGACTCTGCTTGGACTCCTCACGGGCTGCCAGCCACTCGCGTTCGCCCACCTTGTAGCTGATGGCCTGGCCGGGGATGCCCAGATAGCGGCTGACCTCGCTGGCGACGAAGTCCGCCGGGAAGTGGCTCTTCAGGTTGATGAACTCCAGGCCAAGTTCGGGAGTCCAACTCTCGCCCGCATGAAAGTCCTGGCCGTTGGGTATGGCGAGCTCCAGGTGCATTCCGATGTCTATGATTACCCGGACCGACCTTAACGCCTGAGCTCTCAACATTCCGAGATAGTAGTCGGGGTTCTCCAGGTAGCCAAGCTCGCCCATCAGCCGCTCGGCATACAGCGCCCACCCCTCGATCTGCCCCGACGTGCCGCCCAGAAGCCGTTGGAACCTTGAGAGCTGCTCAGACAGCGCGACCGTCGTGCCCAGGTGGAAGTGATGCCCTGGGACGCCCTCATGGTACGCGATCGAGACTTCGCCCCAAAGAGGGAACCGTGTCTTGCCTCCCGTCGGGTACCATGTACGGCCCGGCCTCGAAAAGTCCTCTGACGGCGGCGTATAGTACATCGCCAGCGCGCCGCCCGGAGGCGCGATCAGCGCCTCTATCGTCTTCACAGGCTCTGCTATGTCGAAGTGAGTGCCGTCCAGCTCGCCGATTGTTCGTTCCTGAAGCTCCTGCATCCAGACCGTGAACTCCGCCTCTCCTTCGATTGCCCTAGCCGGATCGGTCTCCAGCAGCTCCTTGGCCGCCTCGACACCCTGGCCCGGAGCGATCCTCTGGGCGGTGGCTTCCATTTCCGATTCGACCCACGCGAGCTGCTCCCAGCCCCACTGGTAAGTTTCATGCAGATCGAGATCGATGCCGTTATAGACACGGGCAGCAAGTGAGTAGCGTTCTTCTCCGACTGCGTCTCGCTCCGAGGCGCCGGGCACGTAGGTCTCGCGCAGGAAGCGTGCCATGTCGGCGACTCCCTCTTCGGCGGTTCTTGCGGCGGCGGTGAGGTCAGATCTGATGCCTGTCGAATCCACATCTGACTCGTCGAAAGATTCCACTAGCCCGCGGAAGAACGACTCGTGACCCTCTACTGCTCCCGTCCAGACATCGCACTGACCGGCGGTCTCGCTCGCCTGACGTTTGGCGACAACAAGGCCGCGTCTCAGTCCCTCTTCGAGCGTGCGACGGTAGCTGTCGAGGCCAATCGGGATCAGCGCCATTCGCGAGGCAATGTTGGCCCAGTGCTCCTCGGTCTCTCGCGGCATCAGGTCGAATATCTGGCGAACGCTGTGGACCGGGCTGTGGATCATGCTCAGATTTCTGAAGTGCTCGTTTGCGTCGTACCTGTCGAGACCCAATCGAAGACTGTCTGTCATCGCGTCTCGCGCGATCCGGTCCCTGTCGTCCTCGACCGGAGCAGACTCCAATTCCGCCAGCGTGTCGCGATCGAGTTGAGCCTCCGCCTCGCTCGCCTCGGGCGAGAAGTCGTTCATCTCGTGGTCGTGTGCGGGTACACCCATGTAGGTCGCGCTGAATGGGCTCATCTCCGCGACGCGCTCCACGTACCTGTCGGCAATGTCGAATACTTGGGACATTTTCTGTATGCTCACTCCGTTGGCAGGGATTCAAGAGCGAAAGTTTATCACAGCCACCGGCCTGTATCGTGCGATCAGCGCCGATGCTGCCGCAGGAGGAACGACATATGGAGAAGCGAAGACTCGGACGTACAGGACACCAGAGCACCGTCGTCACCTTCGGGGCGTATTCCGTGGGCTACCTCGACCAGGACGAGGCCGACCGAGCCATTCAGATGGTGCTCGACCACGGTGTCAACCACATCGACATTGCTCCCAGCTATGAGCAGTCGATGGAGCGTATGGCTCCCTGGATGCCGGAGATTAGGGACAACGTGTTCCTGGGATCGAAGACGCGCTTCCGAACCCGTGACGAGGCGTGGCGCGATGTGGAGAGCATCATGAAGCGGATGAACGTCGAGAACTTCGACCTCTTCCAGCTCCACTCAGTCATAAACCTGCACGAGCTGGACCTTGCCACTGCTGATGGCGGAGCGTTGGAGACGCTGGTCGAGATGCGCGACCAGGGCCTGACCAAGTGGCTTGGCATTACTGGCCACGGACCTCATGTGCCCAGCACGATTCTTGAGAGTCTGAGGCGGTTCGACTTCGACACCGTCATGTTTCCGCTGAACCCGGCAATGGCCAGGGACTCCAACTACCGGCGGGACTCAGAGGCGCTGCTCGCCGAGTGCGGGGCCAGGGACATCGGCGTTCAGACGATCAAGATGATCGCGCGGGGAGGCTGGGGCCCGGGACCAAGGGACTGCCACACCTGGTACGACCCGCACCGCGAGCAGGCGGAGATCGACCGTTCGTTTTGGTGGGTGTTGTCACAGCCGATGCACACCGCGCCGAGCTCAGGTGAAGTCAGCCTGCTGCCAAAGGTGCTGGACGCGGCCAATCGGTTCACGCCCATGACGCCCGAGGAGCAGGAGGCCGCTGTCACAGCGCAGCATCCGCCAATGCCGCACCCTGAGCTGGCGATCATCGCCGCTGACTGAGCCTCGACCGCAGAAACCTGAGGGACCGGGTTCCCGCTCAAGCAGGCGCCGGATTGACTCGGTATGTTCAGGGTAGTGCCTGTACGTGTTGCTTGAGATCACGTCAGAGGGTGCCCATTCCGCTGGCATGTGCTCGAAGTGAGAGGAGTCCCCGAGTGCTTCTTGTGGCAGTAGCTCCAGCTGT
>DAOUHG010000105.1:0-28167 GCA_034428835.1 Dehalococcoidia bacterium | reverse complement strand
CCATGTGTATTCTCCTTGTATAAGGTCTCTTAATGTTGTGTTAAGGCCGAAGCAACTGTCAACCAGACAGGGGCCCCTCTCCCTCAGGGAGAGGGCTGGGGTGAGGGTGAATGGTCTGATTCCGACCATAATAGTATTGATTGCCTAGACTTGATATCGCCAAACCTCGCCTCCAGGCGGTTCGTCCGTCAAAGTGAATTGTGGCAGCGTGAGACCGTCTTCGAGGTCCATGAACACGACCTTGACTCGCTTGCCTATCGCCACGTTCTCTTCGGACTCTGCGTTCATGCCGGCGTCGACGAGATTGGCGGTGATTCTGAGACCGTCCCCTGGGTCGGGCTGTCCGCGCTGCTCGTCTAGCTCGACGAGCACGATAGGGTACGGCACCCAGTCTCTGAACCCAGGCAGCACGCTGTGAGCTATGATCTGGTAGCTGTAGATTGTCCCGCTGCCGCTTACCTCATGCCACTCGGAACTCATCGAGGAGCACCACGGACACGCGGCTCCGGGCTCGCCTCGCAGCAGACCGCACTCCAGGCACTTCTTCACGACGAGTCGATGCTCCTGGGCAGCTTGGAAGTAGCCCGCGTACTCGGAGTCCTGGTCCTGAACGACTAAAGGCAGCTCGCGATAGTTATAGACGGCCACTCCGGTTACCTCCCAGAAAATTGCGTTAGTCCTATCCTGTCCTTGTCGGGGAGGCACTCACTCCTCTCCACTCACTCCTCGAAAATTGCACTTATGCAATTTTCTCACCTCCGCATTATCAAGGCGCTGCCCGTGGCCGGGTTGGCCCATCCCATGTTCATTGTGGTCTCGACGTCGGGTACCTGTCGGCAGCCGCCCTCTGAGTAGTCGTGCGTATGGTTACCGTTCTGCCAGTCCGGGCAGTAGTCGTCGACCGTGCCCCGGAGCTGCCGGACGTTCTCGATGACCATGTTCATGCCGTGCGTGTAGCCCTCGCACAGGTGACCTCCGCTGGTGTTGTTGGGCCGTCTGCCGCCGAGATCGGTGATGCCGGACGTCACGTAGTCCTTGCCCTCGCCCTTCTTGCAGAATCCGTAGTCCTCGAACTGCAACAGGCTCGTGTAGGTGAATGCGTCGTAGCATCCGGTCACGTCGATGTCGTCGTGAGTCAGGTCGGCCAGCTCGAAGAGCCTGGGCCCCACGTAGTGCCCGGCAACCCTGGTTATCGGAGCGTGCTGATAATGGAAGTCGCCACCGGGCTTGGTGCCTCTCCCCTGGACCGCCCTGATGTATGCTGGAGGCTGCTTCAGGTCCTTCGCCCGCTCCGCCGACGTTACGATGATGCAGGTAGCGTTATCGGTCTCCAGACAGCAGTCCAGCAGGTGGGCGCACGGCCTCACGATCCATCGAGAGTTCAGCACGTCGTCAACGGTCACCCGGTGCTTCATCAGCGCTTTGGGGTTGTTGCTGGCGTGGTTGCTGTGCGTCACCTTGATGGCGGCAAGGTCCTCGCCCTTCACGCCGTACTCCATCATGTGACGGGTAAACGAGAACGCGAACGTCTGCACCGCGCTCGCCAGTCCGTAGGGCCTGCGCATCAGGTCGGCGGACGTCACGGGGGCAGCGCCCCGACCCGTCCCACCGATGCGTACCTGGGAGTACCCGTTCATGGAGCGGAAGATGGCGACTATGTCGCACATGCCCGCCTCAATCGCGCCGATCGCCAGTCCGACCAGCGCCTCCGTACTGGACCCTCCGCCGGAGCAGTCCATGTAGAAGTTGAGCTGGTTGCCGAGGTCGTAAGCCAGCGCGCTCGACGCGGTCGAGTCGCCGCCGTGGTAGCTCAGCATCCCATCGATGTCCTTCGTCGTCAGCCCGGCGTCCGCGACGGCGTTGAGAATGGCCTCCACCGCAAGCGCCCTCGTACTTCTCCCGGAACCGCGACTGTAGTCGGTCTCCCCGACTCCAACGATGCAGTATTTGTCACGCAGGTTGTTCTGCACAATCCCCTCCTGGCGTCCCGCCAGTCCCGGCAGACGCCAGCGTCGAGTGTATTAGCTGAGACAATCTAAGGCAACAGCCTCAGGCCGAGCCGAGCCTGTGTCGCATTCTGTGTGCACACTGTGGGAGCGCGGACGTGGCCATCCAGACGACTAACGCCAGGAACAGGCCATACACGCGCACTCCTCGGTGGAACGGATAATGTGCTTCAGCCCATCACGCTTGGCGTCTTTCATCCGACCATCGAACCGAGTGAATACCTTGTTCAAGAACTGGCTGTCGCCCCGTTCGTAGTACCTGAAAACGGCGTAGGCCACGAAGTCGGCCAACTGAAGCAACCGAGTGTCGCCTGACTGGCTGAAGTAGGGAATGTCAACGATGTTCCCCAGGTAACCATGACTGGTCCCGGATGTCCTGAAGTCAGAAATCAGAGAGCGATACTTGCCTTCTGTCTCGTCAGAGCGGTCTATCACGAGTAGCGATTTCTGTGTGTTGCCGCTCCTATGCAGCCTGACCAGAAACGTATTGATCCTCTGGGTGATGTCTTCAAACGTGTCCCTGAGTGCCTGCTCGGCGCTTTCGACAGCGCTGATGTGAATTGCTGTCGCGAAGAGGACTGCATGCGGGTACAGGCTATCTGCTATGACGGCATACACGGCGTCGAGTAACTGCTGTCGGTCGCTGGCAGATATGGTGCGGAATCGTCCACGACCACTGTTGATATCGGTAGCGTGGAACTTGAGAGGGATCGATATTTCTGGAAAAAACGCCGACTGGATACTGTCCAGGCGATCACTGAGTCGTCGAATCTGTCCTTCGTGAACCGCGATGCCGCCGATGACGAAGTGGTCCTGATCATTTCGGAATGAGCCTAGGTTACCTGACTCATCCAAGTACACGACATACACGGTGAGAAGCGCAGCCTGCCAGAAAGTAAAAGGCAACCGGGTGTAATTGATTACAGCGGGTCAAAAGGTCGACCCTCCCAAGTTGCACTTTCACCTTAGCCGACTCCCGTGCGGCTGTCAAATTCGACTTCGTCCCATCATCCTATCCGGCAGAGTGTTGGGAACGGCATCAAATTCGGATAGGTATTCACGGGCATCGGCACAGTGACAGGATCAGGCTTCTGTGGGGAATTATTGTGCAGACGAATCTGGGATGGGTTTAGCTGACCCGACTGAGCACGGTACGGTATAGAATGAGCAGATGACCCATGACTTAGGCAACTACGAACAGGTTCTGACGAGACTCAACCCATGAACGTCGGCGTAGCCAAAATCACCCTCCGCCTCGCAGGCAGCTTCAGCCTCAAGGATAAGCGACGCGTCGTCAACTCCGTGCGCGACCGCGTTCGGAGCAAGTTCAACGTGGCCGTCGCCGAGGTAGACCAGAACGACGCCTGGCAGACCGCGGTTATTGGGGTCACTTGCGTCTCCAACAACGTCCGACACGCCGACCAGACGCTCGACAAGATTCTCGCGTTCATAGAGTCCGACCGCCCCGACGCCGAAGTGATAGACTGCGAGATGGAGACGCTGACCGGCTTCTGAGCGGCGCGTCCCAGTACTTCGCAGCAGATGTCGCGCCTTGGACACCGCAGCTTTTCTACGACACATGCAGAGCCTGCTCTGGTACGCCGAACAGATCGTGCACCTGGAGCAGGTGCCGTCGCGCGAGGCACGGACAGCCGAGCTCTCGCCCCCCCTCGACGACCGCATCACCGAGCGGCTTGAGTCGTTGGGTATTGGCAGCCTCTACACACACCAGGCAGCCGCTATCAGCGCCCTGCGCGGGGGCAGTAACGTCATAGTTGCGACTCCCGCGGCCAGCGGCAAGAGCATGTGCTACAACCTGCCCGTGCTCGAATCGCTTCTGAGCGACCGTTCGGCCCGCGCGCTGTACATCCACCCCGCCAAGGCGCTGTCTCAGGACCAGGAGAAGAAGCTGGCCGAGCTCATGCCGGACGGGAGCAGGCTCAGACACGCGATCTTCGACGGCGACACGGCCCGCCAGGACCGAGCGTCCATCCGGCGAGGCTCCCACATCGTGATGACCAACCCGGACATGCTCCACCTCGGCATCCTGCCCAATCACCACGCCTGGTACAGGACCATCAGAGGGCTGAAGTACGTGGTGCTGGACGAGGCACACGTGTACAGGGGTGTGTTTGGCACGCACGTCGCGAACGTCATCAGGCGTCTCCGACGCATATGCCGCAAGCTGGGAAGCAATCCGCAGTTTATCCTGTGCTCCGCCACGATTGCCAACCCCGGCGAACACGCCGAGCGCCTGGTCGGACTGCCTTTCGAGGTCATCGACGACGACGGCTCGCCATACGGAGGAAAGGACTTCGCCCTGTGGAACCCGCCCATGATCGATCTCGCCAAGGGCGCACGTCGCTCCACCAACTCCGAGGCGACCCAGATATACGTCGAGCTGCTCAAGCGGCACACGCGCACGATGACGTTCGTTCGCAGTCGACGGCAGGCGGAGCTTCTGTACGTGTACGCCCGAGACCAGCTCAAGCCGTCGCATCCAGCCATCGCCGGACGTATCGCCCCCTACCGCGCCAGTTATATGCCTGAAGACCGCCGACGCATCGAGAGGGATCTTTACGAGGGTAAACTCCTCGGACTGTCCACGACCAACGCGATGGAGTTGGGCGTAGACGTTGGCAACCTCGACGCCACGGTGCTGACCGGATACCCGGGTTCCATCGCCAGCGCCTGGCAGCAGGCGGGACGCAGCGGGCGCAGCGGCGAGCGCTCGCTCAGCGTGCTCGTCGCCCAGGACAATCCGCTCGATCAGTACCTCATGCGTCACCCCGAGTCGTTCTTCGGCAGGAGTCACGAGACCGCGAGGATCTCACCCGCCAACCCGTACATTATGAAGCCACACCTGCTCTGCGCGGCGTACGAGGCTCCTCTGACGATGAACGACACCGAGTTCTTCGGCCCAGAGCTGCTCTGGTACGCCGACGAGCTGATCGAAGACGACTACGTTCACGTCCGCCACGGACGCTGGCACCTCGTGCCAGAGATGACCTACCCCGCCGAGCGTGTCAACATGCGCACCGCGTCCGGGGCGTTCTACACGCTGGTGGACTCCGACACCGGGGCCATCCTCGAAACGGTCTCCGAGTCGTCCGCGTTCATGCAGCTTCACCCCGGTGCGATCTACCTGCACCAGGGCGAGTCCTACCTCGTGACCGAGCTGGATATGGAGTCGCATACGGCCTACGTCTCCAGTACCGACGCGCCCTACTACACGCAGTCGCGCGACCACACCGAAACGCGCATACTTAACACGTACACGCAACGCGAGGCAGGTCGAGTGGAGGTGTTCTTCGGAGAGGTCATGGTCTCGACGCAAGTGCTCGGCTTCAAGAGAATCAAGCACCACACCGACGAGGTGCTGGGCGACGAGTACGTCGAGCTTCCCAGGCAGGAGTTCGAGACCACGGCGCTCTGGTTCGGCCCGCCCAGGGACACCCTGGACTTCATTAAATCGGAGAAGCTGGACCTGTCGGGCGGACTCCACGCTGTTGAGCACGCCGCCATAGGCATCCTGCCGCTGTTCGCGATGTGCGACCGAAACGATATAGGCGGAATAACCACGCCGCTGCACCCGGACACCGGCAAGCCGCAGGTGTTCATACACGATGGCCATCCCGGAGGAGTCGGGGTATCCGAGCACGGCTACGAGGTGATAGAAGACCTGTGGCGCGCGACGCTCGAAGTCATCGCTCAATGCCCATGCGAGTCCGGCTGCCCATCGTGCATTCACTCCCCCAAGTGCGGCAGCAACAACCAGCCGCTGGACAAGCAGGTCGCTCGTCTAATCCTCGCGTCCATACTCGGAGAAGAATAGCAAGGGTGTACACTTGAGCATCGTTAAGTATAATTCGAGAGATGGGCCGATCCGGAAGCACAGTGAATCGAGTGGACTGAAATATGAACTTCACCTTCGAACGCGGCTCGGCTGACAACCCCAGGGGCCACGCGCTCATCTACTTCCAGAGTTTTCACGATGCCGGCGAATTGCTGGCGACCTACCTCGTGGTGCTGCCGATCCAGGTTGACGTGTCCAAGTACGTCCCCCCGTTTCTCATGAACCAGATCGGCGAGATGGGCGCGAAAGAGCTGTCCGCGTTCGCTTTCCCTCCCGCTCCTGAGCAGGTCAGCGGCATAAGCTTTATCCAGGAGCTCGCACAGGCTCGCGAGGACGACATCATCTTCGGAGGGACTATCTCGACGCTGGACGTCACGTCGCTGCTCGGCACGGTCAACGAAGCGATAGGCTGGTATGCCGAACTCTGCTCAGACCAGATTCAGCAGCCTGCCGCGATAGCTGATGAGATCGGCGACGACAGCCTGAGCGTGAACGACGTCCTGTACGGTCTCATGAGCGACCAGGACAAGCTGGGCGAGCTGACCCGCCTCGTGGGCAGGCTGCGCGACGCCGTAGGCACCGGCGACCTCGGCCTCGCCGGTGGGACCCGGGCCGAGATCATGGCGCTCGGACGCCACCTACCCGAGAGCCACCAGGTATCCCGGCTCGCCGAGGCAGCAGGCTCCGTCGGAGAAAACGCCGCCCAACTGGCCAGCCTCTACCTCCAGCGCTGTTTCCACCTGATGTCCGAAGAATACGTAAAGCTCGGCCAGGTAGAAGAAGACATCCGAGTCATGGAAGAGTCCGGCAGCTGAGCGAAGTGTCGTCTAAGCCTGCAGCTGGACATCCTGATTACCGCGACCGCTGCGTCATCTGCAACCCGCTCAGCTTCGACAAGAACTTGTACGAGACCGTCCGCAGACTAGCCGCCATGTGGTGCGCCGAGCCCTCCGTCCACGGCGGTAAGAAAAGGTCGAGGGGCGCGAAGCTGGTGGTGTATGGACGGTGGCTGATAGTCGCGACTGTGGCCTCTCGAACCCTCGGTGCTTTCGGTTATCACCTGATTGAGTGAGTACGTTCGTGGTGAGCTTGTCGGCCCATGAACGGGCGGCCTTTCGACAAGCTCAGGGCGAACGACAAAATCAGCATCGCATGGACAACCGAAAGTCCCTGCGCCGCCCCAGCGTTGACAGTCTTGTTTGCCCGTCAATACAATCACGGAGCAATCTGGACAGCCAGAAGGAGAGCACGATCATGGTAGCCAGCGAGTCCGCTTCCACTGCCAAGAGGCGCGAAATACCCGTTCGCAAAGTACCAGCCGGGGCTATGCTCGCCGAGTTGGACGAAAAGCTGCGCGACTACGAATTCAGGCACGAAATGTCCAGTGACACGATGGCTACGCTCTTGGAAGCGGATGCCATTCGTCCAACCGTTGAGGTTCTCAGATGGTATTCAGCCTATCAAGGAGCCAGATTGCTCCGAGAGAAGACCCGCACAACTGGAATAGCTGGGACCACTACCGAACCATCCACGACATCCGACTGAGTGAACATCCATTCGTGATAGACGACACCCTCGTCTTCTCACAAGAGGGCGAGGGTGTTATCTCGCTAAGGGGAATGGTTCGCTGCCCAAAGTCCGTCGTACTCGAGGTCGAGAAATGGTTCGAGTCTCAGTACTTCGGCTCTACGCTCCGCATCCGGTGTCGTATATATAGGTATATCGCATGGAAGGTAGGCGGCCACCTCCTGCTTAAGTATCACAACCTTCATCGGGACTCAAGCGAGTATCACCATAGGCTCTATCATCCTTCGTCGGGTCGTGAGATGTTCCACGAAGTCCTGGAACGGTACCAGTTCCCTACATTCCCTGAAGTGCTGGACGAACTGGAAATCATCGCGCAGGACTTGTAATAGGAGTTCCCTTCGACCTCACTGCAACTGCTCAAATATCGGCCTAAGCCTCGCCCTAGCCTCTGACTGTTCTTCGCTCTCCAGCGCCTCGTAGATCGGCAGATCTTCGTCTAGATCCATCCTCAGGTCGTACAGCTCACCGGTCTCGTACAGCTTCCAGTTGTAGTCTCGGACGAAGCGGATTCGGGCGTTCCTGCCGCGCGCGTTCATTGGCTCGAAGTGGAAGAAAGCCCACTCCCTCGGGTTGCCAGCTTCGCCAGTGAGCTGCGTGTAGAACGACCGTCCATCGACCACGTACTCCTCCGGAAACTCCAGCCCAGCAGCCTCAAGCATGGTCGGCAGGAAGTCGGTGGACTCCACCAGGTCTTTGTTCACAGCCCCCGCAGGAACCGTCCCGGGCATACGGCAGATGAGCGGGACGTGGGTCCCACGGTCGTTCGTCTTGCCCTTGCCCCCGCATATCTCGTTGTGCTCGTGCACCATCGAGCAGACGTCGTGGGGACTGCCGTTGTCCCCTACGTAGATCACCAGCGTATCTTCACCGAGGCCCTGCTCGTCAAGGTAGTCCATGAGCCTGCCGATGACCTTGTCATGGTACTCGACCATGTCTTTGTAGAAGCGCGGGTCGTCGTCCCAGGAGGCGTCCTCGATCTCCGCCCATGTCCTCCCGCCGAGCGTCCTGTTGGAAGGCGGATCGAACGAGTCCCATTCCGGGCTGTCAGGCGTGGGCTCATGTGGCTTGTGTGTCGCCGCCATCGGCCAGTACACGAAGAACGGCCTGTCGTCGTCCTTCTTGCGCTCGATGTAGTCGATGATGTAGTCGCAGAATACGTCCTCGCCGTACTTGCCCTCGGTGTCGTCCCTGAACTCGCCGTTCTCGTAGATGATGGGGCTCTTGTAGCGAGACCCCTTCTCCTCGGTGTGGTGAGCGTGCCAGACGCAGTACTCGTCGAATCCGGCGTCCTCCATCCGCTGACCCTTGGAACGCATCTCTGGCGCCTCGTCGGGCGGATTGTAGGAGTAGAGCTGCCACTTGCCGGAGATGCACGTGTTGTACCCGGCGTCCGAAAACAGGTGCCCGAAAGTGACCTCATCCGGCTTGATCAGGCCGAACCCGATGTAGTTGCGGAAGTTGTACTTGCCGGTCATGAGCGAGAGCCGCGTCGGAGTGCACAGCGGCATCACGTGGGCCTCTTCGAACCGCATCCCCTCCTGCGCAATCTCGTCTAGGCGCGGCGTGGCGTACGATGTGCCGCCGTTCGCCCCAACGACCTCGTAGCCCAGATCATCGGACATTATCAGGACTATGTTGGGTTGCTTGTCGGACATGTATTGCTCTCCTGTCTATTGGGGTGCGATTCCTTCGGCCCCCTCTCCCTCAGGGAGAGGGCTGGGGTGAGGGTGAATAAATACCCCTGTCAGCCTATCAGCGAAGAAGGGACTTCGGAAATACCGTCTAAGTTATCATCCACGCCTTTGAATCACCTGCTCGATGCTAATCGTCATTCCCGCGAAGGCGGGAATCCAGAGGCTAGGCAGATCGTGGAAGTCCACTAAGCCATCATCCGCGCCTTTGAATCACCTGCTCGCCAAAGTCTGAAATCAAGTCCTTCGCCGCCCGGCGGTCTACCGCCGCGATGGCCACGTTGTTGACACCCATCGCCTCCAGGTCGTCCAACTTCTGATTGACCTCGTCCGCCGTGCCGGTCAGTGTGCGAGCGACCATCTCCGGCAGCACGAATCGCTCTTCACCGTCCTTCAGGTACACGTAGTGACCCTCGTGGACGTCGAGATACCGCCTGTCGTCAGGCGTGGGCGTCGGACGATCGTCTCCGTACTCTCGGATGTACCGGTCGTACTCCTCCGCCAGTCCCGGATTACTCATCCCAAGGTTCGAGCCGGGGCCATAGTCGAGTTCCCACATCGCGTGGATGCCGGGGACCAGCGTCGGCCCCACGTTCCTGATCACACGCTCGCTCGACACGGACTCGCCCTCTCTGAGAACACACGCTGTAGTCAACACCGTCACGTACGGCTTGGCCCCGTTTCCGCCAAAGCTGTCGAAGTTGTTTCCCGTCGCTTCGGCCGCCGCCATCACCCTGGGCAGTCCTGCTGGGACGGTTGCGGTCCTCGCCGTCGTTATCCAGCCGTCGGATATCTCACCGGTCATCTTCTGACCCCGTGGGCCGTTGGCGGCGAGCATCACAGGGATCGGGTCTTCGATGTTGAAGAACTCGTCCCGACCCGAGTTGGTCTTCGAGTGTATGAGTCGGATCCATCGCTCGCGGCTTCCTTCTCTGAGTAGCACGTCTTCCCCTGCGAGCAGTCCCTTGACCTGGAGCGCGTACTCCTCGAACTGGTTCATGGTCAGCGCGGGAAGGCCCATCGTGTTTCGACCGGTGTAGCCGGTGCCGAGGCCGATGATCACCCGGCCTGGCGCGATCCTGTTGATCGAAGCCGCGGCCGCTGCTGTGACCGGCGCCAGCCTGTTGCTGGGTATGGCGACCAGCGTCCCCAGCTTGATGCTGGTCGTATTCTGCGCCGCCAGCGCCATCGTCGCCCACACGTCGGAGTAGATGAGCTGCGAATCGAAGAACCAGGCGTGGGTGAAGCCCGCCTCCTCAGCTGCTTTGACCTCGCGCCACGCCTCTATATACGACGGGATGCCTATTCCGTAGTCCATCTGGTCTGTCCTACTCCCTCAGCCCAGTTCACCAACAACTCGGTTCAGATGGTCACAATCCTTAGAGAGAAGCGCAAACTCCGCCGTTCGCCCTACCGTCATTCCCGCGAAAGCGGGAATCCAGTGATTGCAACAGTCTGTATCATGGCAGAAATACTTGGACATCTACCTAGTAGATCACCTGGCTCTCGGTAAGCTCTGCGATCTCGTCTTCGCCGAGCCCCAGAAGCTCCCGATACACGTATTCGGAGTCCTGTCCGAGCGTCGGCGCGGGCCTGACTTCCTGGGTCGGCTGACCGTCAAATCGCCACGGCAGCGTCGGCAGCACCCGCTCGGTACCGTCCGGGTACTCGACCGGCGTTAGATATCCGCCCTCGTTCAGATGCCGCTCCGAGTGGAGCCTACCCATGTCCAGCGATGGTCCGCACGGCACACCGGCTTTCTGCAGACGCTCGAACACGTCCCACTCGTCTAGCTGCGCAGTCCACTCCGATATCGCCTCGTCCAACTCCTGTTCACGGCTCCTGCGTCCATCCCGTGTCGATAGGCCGGGGTCTTCCAGGAGGTCTGTACGCTCGATAACCGAGCACAGCGCCTGCCAGTCGCCCTCGTGGTACACCTCGATCGCGATCCACCGGTCTTCCCCGCGACACTTGTAAAGTCCGTGCGGAGCCGCGAATCGGTCCTGGTTGCCAATGGGCTCCGGCTCTTCGCCGGTCATCTGGTGCTCCAGCAGCGCCTCCGGGAGACTTGCTGAGAGCGCCTCTGCCATCGAGAAGTCCACATATTGGCCGGTGCCGGACTCGACGCGGTGGTTGAGCGCCGCCAGCGCAATCATCGCCAGCTCCATCCCGACCCACGGGTCAGCCCAGAGTCCACCCTTGATCGGGTCCTGGTCCGGGTAGCCGGATATCGAGTTCCAGCCCGTGTAGTGCTGGAGCAGGCTGCCGTAGGCTACGTAGTCACGGTCTGGGCCGCTGTGTCCGGTGCCGGAGGACGCGATCATTATCACGTCCGGCTTGACGCCAGACAGCGCGTCGTACCCGAGCCCAAGCCTCTCGAACACTCCGGCGGCGTAGTTCTCGACGACTACGTCGCAGAGCCCGACCAGGTCGAGCGCCAGCTCCTTGCCGCGCTGCTGCGACAGGTTCATTGCCGCGTATCGCTTGGACTGGTTATAGACTTGGAACGCTGACCCTCGCGTCGACGGGTCGGGGCGGCGCGCGCTGCCGACCTTGATGACCTCTGCGCCCATCAGCGCCAGGTGTCGGGTCGCGGTCGGCCCCGCGATGATCCAGGAGAAGTCGGCGACTCTGACGCCTGACAGTGGCGACGCGCTCACGACAGCACCTCCGCGTTGTGCTGGCCCAGCATGGGTGCGGGACGGCTTCCGAGTGTCAAGCTGCCGGCTTTCGACGGCCGGTAGGCCACCCCCGGGTACTGGAACGTTCCCGCCACAGGGTGGTCTATCGAGACGAAAAACCGCCTCTCCTTCAGGTGCGGGTCAGTCAGCAGGTCGCTGACAGTGTTGACCGGGAAGCACGGAATCCGCCGCTGCTGTCCATCGCGGGCGATGTCGAACCTGGACCGCTGCCTGGTCCAAGCTGCAAGCAACTCCCACAGTTCGAGTGAGTTCTGTTGCCTTGCTGAGCGAGTGTTGAACTTCGGGTCGTCGCTCCAGTCCGGGTTTCCCATCAGGTCGAGCCAGCGTGCCCACTGTGCATCTTCTCTTGGAGAGATCGCAACGTACCCGTCGTTGCAGGGCAGCACACCGCCTATAGCCGCAACCTGCCCTCCAATCGAGGCTTCCCGGACCTCCGCCGCCTGCCGCGTAGGGGACTCTCTGCCCATTGCGATGTTGGCGAGTCCGGCGATGGACTGGGTTGCCATCGCCTCGAAGCTGGACACCACAAGGTGGCACCCCTGTCCTGTCGTGCGAAGCCTGAACAGGGCCGCTAGCGTCGCGGTAGTCGCTGAGACTCCCGCAACCTGGTCTGCCTGGCGCCCGCCCGCCCGTATGGGCGGCTCTGAGTCTGGATCGGCCACCGGGCCAAGCATCCCGTGCGCGTTCGCACTCATGTGGAACAGCGACAGGTCGCCCGCTTCGTAACCGGCGTACGGCCCCCAGTCTCCGAACGGCGTGATCTGCGTCACTATGACGTCGCTCCTGACCCCAGCAAGCGACTCGTACCCGATGCCGCGTTCGTCCAGCCAACCCATATCGTGATTGTCGATGACAATATGTGCATCAGCCGCCAGTTCAAGCAGCCGACTACGACCGGAGTCCGAGTCGAGGTCCAGCGTCACGCCCCGCTTCCCCGTGTTCAGCGCAAGGTACAGCGTCGACTTCTCAGGGTGCGGCGTATCGTCAGGAAACGGCCCGACGAGCCGAGCGTAATCGCCCTCCGGCGACTCCACCTTTATGACATCCGCCCCAAGCCCCGCAAGCGTCCGCGCCGCATAAGGCGCGGAGACGCCCTCACCAAGGTCGAGGACTCTGATACCGCCTAGCAATCCGTCGCTCAAAGACTTGCCTTTCATTAACAGCGTAACTGAACCCGCGCGCGTTCAGCGCATTGTACACACGCTCCAAACCGGATTCCACCGTACGGGGAAACTGTAACCGTCTTTGATGGAAGACCTGATACGAAGTAAGCTGACCGTTGGAAGATTGGCCGCAGATCCAAGCACCGAAGAGTCGTCGATTGCCCTGTCTAGTAGCATGTCCATATGAGAGTGGCAGATGCACGTCCAACCGTCATTCCCGCGAAGGCGGGAATCCATAGTTTGGGCAAAATGCCTTTGTGGCCAATACAGTCTGTGCCCGCTAATAGTGTTCTTGAGGAGCAGCATGTCTCGACTCGGGTTGCTAATCAAATGGGTCGTCTTCGTACCACGTTGGCTGATTCTTGCTCTGCGATCAGACATCCCGCGCCAACTGTCCGAGAATCCCGCGGAACACAGAGACTACCAGGTTGGATGGGACCTGCAGAACAGCTGGTCAACGGTGGTCGAAGAGCACATTGCCGCGAACGGACACACCATGTCCGACGCCTTGGCCGCCAGCTTGAGACGAATGAAGATCAACGTCGCTTGGGTCGTCAGACTTGATGCTGACAAGGCCGTGGCTTTCGTACGCCCCAGCGTCGAGCTCATGCACCTGCCGGATGCCGTGTTCGGACTCCTGCTTGGAGTGCCGGAAGCAACGGCTCGCGCTGTCGACCAAGGACTCCGACAGGTGTATGAGACCTGATCCAAACACGCGATGGTCAACTGTCACTTTCGGAGCGGGCGCTGGCGGCCAGTTGTCATGCAAATCGAGGGCATGTCTCCGGAGGCAGTAGTAGCGGAGCGGTTGAACGAATGGGATGGAAACACCTGGCCCGGCTACGAACCGACAGTTGAGGGGAGCAGGCTGTCCTTACCTCGTCGGCTGGTTAGATGGATACTGTTCGATCTGATTTTGAGACGGCCTCCAAGTCAGAGCGGTGATCCTGCGTGGCACACGGACGAGGAGATAGCAGCAAGCCTGATTCGGAAGTGGGATGCGCTTGTCGAATCGCACTATGAGATCTTCAGAGAGTATGTAGGTGAGGAGGAGATCGAAGCATTCAGAAGTACAAGGATCGAAGTGGTCGCTGTCGACAGACGTGGAAACGATAGAGTGACGGCGTTTGTAAGAATGGGTGTTGAACGTGATGAGCTTCCTGGTCTCGCACTTGCTCTTCTTCTTGGAACTCGGACGGACCTGGCCCGTGAGGTAGACCGGATTCGTAGAGGGTACCTGCCTGAAGAGATACCCTCTGATTGGGTCGTCGTCTACTGCCTGTTTAAGGATGGGGAATGGGATTTCGTCGGCGCTGAGGATGAGGCAACCGAACCGAGTACTAGGGTGTCAATCGGAGAGCCGGTTCAACTCCAGACCAGTTGGAAGGAGCCGCCATTTGCAGTCACGATACTGGGGCCGCCTGAAGTCGTGGATCAACACACTGTCCGAGTGCCCTCGCGCATCACCTCGATCATCCCCAAATGGTCATACGGTGACATTGGCGGAAATTTTCTGGCTATGCTTTATACCCGTTCCGACACTGACGAGGAGCCTATTTCGTGGGACAACAACTGCGAATTCGATCATCGGCATCCGGGATCCCTTCATGAGGGCTCGGAGAGCAGCGTGGTGCTTGTCAAAGGTGGGTCCCATGAGGGGTTCCTTTACTTCCAGTCGGACGACTCAAATGAGGACAGAACATTGCCGGACGCCCCTTTTGTAGAACTCCAATACGCGGATGAGAGTGATGACCTGTTGATAGTGGACCTCACCCGCGCCAGCCCAATCCCTGAGCGGGTGCGCTTTGATGAAGGACGCATCGGGACGATATGGGATGACCCTCCTGTGGACGGAGTTGGAGTGCGTCTGAAGGGGAGCCAGTGGGAAGAGCTTAAGACCCCGCCGGTTGCGGCTATCGGCGACACTGTAAGCGTTACGGACCCCGACTCCTCTGAGGATCCGTGGTTCAACCTCACTGTCTTGGAGCCGCCGAGCGTCTTCGACGACCGTACACTGCGCATCCGACTGCGCATCACGGCCAGGGCCGAAGATGACTTGGAGTGTAGATTCTTGGACTTCCAGCTATCGTCCGGCCCGGATACGCTTGGTCGGATACACTACCTCTGGGAGTCCGGGAGGCCATGGAATGTCACCTCGGAACGGCCCGACTCGTTCACTGAGCTTACGCTCGCGCAGGGCCAAACCCACGAGGCGTTCGTCTACTTCAGCGCCCCTGACGGCCGGGACGCATCAGCTCTCGATTCTCTGACCTTGTTATGGTACGGCATGGGCATGTTCGAGATGCCGATTTTCCTGGATCACGATTGACGTATGCTACCCTGAACATATGCCTACTCAACCACGCGCGAGCGAATGGCTCGATAGTTCTTGGTCTGACAGTCAACGATAGAGAGAAGGCCACTTGACTACCATCGACACAATTGAAGACCTACTTCGCCTCGTGCGCGAAAACGAGGAGGTTCGCGCCGCCCTGAGACGTGAGGTGCTGACCGAAGAACTGCTGGCCCTGCCTGCCCAGTTCATCGCGATGCGGGAAACTCAAGCCTCCATGCAGCAGACTCAGAACTCCATACTAGAGACTCAGGCTTCAATGCTGGAGTCCTTGGTTGCCCTGCAAGAGTCCTTTGTCGCAATGCAGGAGACCCAGAACTCCATGCTGGAAGAGATGAGAGAGATGCGCCGAGATATCTCGGCACTTCACGGCATGTACAGGCAGCAGCACGAGGACTTTGGCAGATTCCGAGGAAGCTATGCCGCCGATGCCGCCAGACGCAACCGAGGGGAGATCGCCCTGATTTTCGCCCGACTGCGCGGTATGCGAAATCTGCGAGTCAGAGCGCTTGATAGCGACGAGCGGAGCGACATGCTCGACGAGCACTATGACGCTGTGACAGCGTTGAATCTTCGCGACAGAGCCTGGCAGACCTTTGACGTTCCCGACCTGATTGCCGAGGTTACGGCGCGGCGGAGCTCAACCCCCGGCTTCTTCATCGTGGTAGAAGCGTCCTACACCGGGGATATGGAGGACTTGTTGCGGGCCACCGACCACGCCAAGATTCTGCGCTCTGCTACCGGGCTGGATGCCTATCCCATCGTCGCGGGAGTCAGAATCGGGCCGAGCATTCGGGACAAGGTGTTTGAGGATGTTACTCACTTCATCCGCATAAACGACGAAGATACCGCCCTCTGGTATCAGATCTCTGAAGCGCACATGGAACCGCCAGACCCCATCTAGCGTGTGCTAACGCTCCTGCTACCATAGCTATTGGAGTGTTGTCTTTCTCGGAGAAGACCAAAGTGCCCAACATAACTCTTAGAGGAGTACCCGATCACCTGCACCAAGATCTCAGGTCAGCCGCGAGCCGCAATAATCGGAGCCTGAACGGAGAGATTCTCGCAAGGCTGACAGAGTCATCTGTCAGCCCCCAAGCTAGAGACACGAAGGCCCTGCTTGAAAGGATTCGGAAGCTGAGAGAGACCATTGGGCCTATTGACGTCAGTGAGGAAGATATCAGAGAGATGCGAAACGAAGGGCGCCCGTGATCGTAATTGACACGAATGTCATGGTTCACTTGGTGTTAGGCGGGCAGGAAGGTGCAGACTCGGGTCTTTTGCTGGAACGAGACGATCAGTGGACGGCCCCCGAAATCATCATGAGCGAGCTGCGTAATGTCTTGATCGGGTTCGTCCGAAGGCGCACGATTACACCTGAGCAGGCCAAAACTATGAATGGTTACGCAGCTGAGGTTCTGGAGAACCGCATATTAAGTGTGCACGGCTCCCAAGTGATTGACGTCGCGTTGGAGTGCGGCCTCACTGCATACGATGCCGAGTTCGTTTCACTTGCGCGGATGCTCAACGTTCCACTGGCAACCCTTGACAGTCAAATTTTGCGAGGCGCGCCCGACGTGGCGAAGTTACCGCGCGATCTCGCGGTCCTCTAGATTAGCCGAAGATGCCGAGACTGTAGCGGCCTAGTAGGTATTTCTCTGGTGGGCGTCACAAGTGTCGCACCGTCGTTCCGGCGAAGGCCGGAAACCAGTGGGGTCGGAGGGGTGAGGCCAATGCCATTTCCGAGGCCACCTACCAAATTGACACAGCTTCTAGGTAACTCCTATCCAGAGGAGGCAATTGCGACATGAAGTGCAGCATCAATGGGTGTTCGGGAGAATATGAGGCGCAGAAGGTTTTTCATGCTGTGAAGCACCAAGGTCGCATAATCGTCATTGATCAGGTACCGGCTGATGTCTGCACCGAATGCGATGACGTGCTGTTGGACGCCGACACGGTGCGCAGGATTGAAGATATGCTCAGACAGGATCGTCAACCAGCGACCACTGTGCCGACCACTGTGCCTTTGTATGAGTTCGCGTAGTGACCCGCACCGGCATCGTCCTGTACCACGGAATTGACTCCGGCCCTGAACTTGCTGGCTACGGGCGCATGGCCGAGGACGCCGGGTTCGACTCGCTGTGGGTCACCGAGCGCTACTTCCACGAGGAGACGTCCTCGATGCTCGGCTACCTCGCCGCCACTACCGAGCGCATCAGGCTCGGAGTTGGCGTCGTCAACCCGTTCACGCGCAGCCCGGCGCTGCTCGGAATGGGAGCCGCCACGCTCGATCGGCTAAGCGGTGGACGGATGATGCTCGGACTTGGACGCAGCGACGTCGACGTCATTCAAGGCCGCATGGGGATCGACTACAGGAGACCGCTGGCACGACTGCGCGGGACAGTTGACGCACTCAGGTCGATGTGGGATGGCTCTTCACAGAAACGCGTTAGCGCCGAGTACGCGGGCGTTCGCCTGAGCGGAGTCGGACTCGCGATACGACCGATGCAGGAGCGCCTGCCTATCTATCTCGCCGCCATCGGCCCCAGGGCCCTGCGTCTCGCAGGCGAGGTCGCGGACGGCGTGCTTCTGAACGCGTACGCGCCGGTTGAGTACATTCGCTGGGCTGCGCGTGTCGTGCGAGAGTCCGCTGAGGCCGCGGACCGCGACCCGCGGTCGGTGGACATAACCTGCATGTTGATAGTCCGCCTTACGGACGACCCCGACGCGATGGTCCCCAGCCTGCGTGAGCGCGTCGCTCGACTGATCGCCGAGCCGTACACCGGCGAGGCGCTACTGGAACACGGCGGTTTCGATCCATCCATTCTCGGGCCGGTCAGGCAACACATCGAAGCAGGCGATGAAGCCGGAGCCGCGAAGTACGTGTCAGAGGAGCTTGCGAGAGCGTGCTACCTGCTGGGCGACGCACCCGAGTGCCGTCGCCGAGTCCAGGAGTACATCGACGCCGGCGTGGACACGCCGCTGCTGCTACCGAGGCTGGAGGCGTTCGAGCAGACCTGCCGAGACCTCGCTCCACACTTATGATAAACTCGCGTCAATCTGGGACTCAGGGGGGAATCCATGTTCATCGGTCACTTCACAGAGCAGCCTTGGCAGGACGACAAGACCGGCCTGATGGGGACGCAGACTACGGACCTGAGTATCAGCAACGAGATGTACGATCCGGAGGTCGGGGCTAACCTCTACAACAGGTACCTTGACGAGAAGCTCTACGCTGAGGAGATGGGCTTCGATGGGCTGATGCTGAACGAGCATCACAGCACGCCGTTCTGTATGCAGGGCGTGACGAACATCGGCGCATCGATTCTCGCCCGGCAGACAACGAAGGCGAAGATCGTAATTCTCGGCAACATATTGCCGATCTGGGACGACCCGCTTTGGCTGGCCGAACAGTTGGCGATGATCGACATGATCAGCCACGGCAGGCTGGTCTCCGGTTTCGTACGAGGCGGCGGACGCGAGAGTGTCTCCCACAACTCCCCGCCGGTGTTCAACCGCGAGCGCTTCGAGGAGGCGCACGACTTCGTGATCAAGGCTTGGACCGATCCCGGACCGTTCCGCTGGGAGGGCAAGCATTACCACTATCGCTACGTGAACCCCTGGATGAGGCCCTACCAGCAGCCTCATCCCCAGGTCTGGATCCCATCCACGGTAAGCGTCGAAACAGTCCGATGGTCGGCGCAGCACCGCTACCCGCTGGTACTGCTGGCGACCAAGCTCGGCCCGACCAGGGACGCCTTCGACATGTACCATGACGCGGCCGCAGAGTTCGGGTACGAGTCCGGCACCCAGCACGTTTCGTACCTCTGGAAAGTCCATGTCGATGAGACCGAGGAGAAGGCCGACGAGGTCGGACGCAAGTACCTGTCAGGCGTGTCCAACCCGTTCCTGAGCGGCAACGAGGGCATGGTCAACCCGGCGGTGATGTCGCTGCCCGGCCACACCTCTCGCCGGTCGCGCAGACTTGAGGCGTCCAGGTTCGGACCGACCGGTCGCTTCGGCGCCAACCGCCGCACCTACGAGGACCAGGCTAACGACTACACCATAGTCACCGGCACGCCGGACACTGTCATCCCGAAGATCAGGCACGTGCTCGAAACGCTGCGACCCGGCAGCGTCTTCTTCTGGGACGGCGACGGCGCGATGTCGCACGAGGACCAGATGCGCAGCCTCCGGTTGATGGGCGAGTACGTGATCCCCGCCGTCCGTGAGATGGGTGTAGAGCTTGAGCTCAAGGGCCCGTTCGAGCTCAGCCCGTGGACGAACGAGCCTATGCCCGAGTCGAACGGCGCAGCCCAGCCAGCCCAGCCCGTAGAGGCCGGAGCCGACGACTAACGCAGGTCCAGACGTTCTCTGCCAGTGCGACTCCCGTTCCCATGTACGGAAAGCACCGAGTCGGACCCGCTCACGCTCCTAGAGCGCGCCGGACGTGTGTTCGTTACGTTCGACGCTCGCACCCAGGACTCAGGCAACATATCGTACGGCGTGGAGGTCGATGGCCTGTGCTACTTCGCCAAGACCGCTGGCCGACCTGACGACAGCAAGCCTTACTTTGATCACGCTGAGCGCGTCTGTGTGCTGAGAAACGCGACACGCCTGGCCGAGTCTTCGTCCCACCGCGCCCTGCCCAAGCTTCAGCAGGTCATCGAATCGCCCACCGGCCCGATGCTGGTCTACGATTGGGTCACGGGCGACCTCGTCAGAGGCTGCTTGGCCAGGTTGCGAAGCCTGTCGCCACGCAAGATCGGAGCCCTGCTGACCGAGGTCTACGATCTGCACCGCGAGCTTGTTGGTCTAGGCTGGATAGCGGTGGACTTCTACGATGGCGCGATGATCTACGACTTCGACCGTCGCTGCGTCCACGCCATCGACCTCGACAGCTACCACAGGGGTCCTTTCATCAACCGGATGGGCAGGATGTTCGGATCGACGCGCTTCATGGCGCCCGAGGAGTTCGAGCTCGGGGCCACGATCGACGATCGTACCACGGTATTCACGATGGGACGCACCGCGTCCGTGCTGATGTCCGCCGGCTCGCTCGACAGGGAGCCGTTCTTGGGGACTGACAGACAGCTTGATGTTATGCTCAGGGCGTGCGAGGAAGACCCGAACGATCGTTTCCAGTCGGTCGCTGAACTGTACGCTGCGTGGATGGACGCGGAGCGGCAACTGATACTGAAGGAGTGACCTTTATGAAAGTAGGATTCATTGGCCTGGGTATGATGGGCGGCCCTATCGCACTCAACGCGATTCGGGGCGGCAACGAGCTGGTCGTCCACGACATTCGCCGCGAGTCCGCGACGCAGCATCTGGAGATGGGAGCGGAGTGGGCCGACACGCCTCGCGAGGTGGCGCAGAAGTCCGAGATAGTATTCACGTCGCTTCCGGGCCCTGTGGAGGTAGAAGCGGTCGCGCTCGGCGAAGACGGGCTGCACGAGGGCCTGACCGAGGGCAAGGTCTATCTGGACCTCAGCACCAGCTCTCCCGAAATGATCCGCGAGATTCACGCCCAACTGACCCCGCGCGGAATCCACGTCTTGGACGCGCCCGTCAGCGGAGGCCCGGAGGGCGCGCGGAGCGGCAAACTCGCGATCTGGGTCGGCGGCGACCGCGAGGTCTTCGACCGGGTGAAGCCCACGCTGGACTCGATGGGAGACCAGCCCTACTACGTCGGCCCGATCGGGTCTGGCGCGGTGGCGAAGCTCGTGCACAACTGCGCCGGTTACATCATCCAGGCGGGCCTTGCCGAGGTGTTCACCATGGGTGTGAAGGCCGGAGTGGACCCGCTCGGACTCTGGCTTGCCGTGCGCCAGGGCGCGCAGGGCAGGCGAGGGGCGTTCGAGCGTCTCGCAGACCACTTCCTGATCGATAGCTACGACCCCGCTGACTTCGCGCTACGACTCGCGAGAAAGGACATGGACCTCGCCTGCCAGGTCGGCAGACAGTACGATGTCCCGATGAAGCTCGCGAACCTAGCCTTGGCCGAGATGACCGAGGCGCTGAACAGAGGCTGGGGCGACCGCGACTCAAGGGTCGCCATGCTTCTCCAGGAGGAGCGTGCCGGGGTAAAGGTCAACACCACGGCAGAGGCAATCAAAGAGGCGCTGGACGAGGCCTAGACATGACCTACGAGAACATCCTGTACAACGTCGACGAGCGGGTCTGCACTGTCTCGCTCAACCGGCCCG
Organism: Dehalococcoidia bacterium; assembly: GCA_034428835.1. Classification (GTDB taxonomy): domain Bacteria; phylum Chloroflexota; class Dehalococcoidia; order Lucifugimonadales; family UBA1123; genus VXRN01. The sequence goes on along the minus strand of DAOUHG010000105.1, from coordinate 6,600 downwards.
AGAAGATGAATGCGCTGAGCTGGGCGTTGCGGCTTGAGCTCAGGGAGGCGCTCAAGAGGGCTGAGCGAGACAGCGACGTTGGCTGCATCGTCATCAAGGGCGAGGGACGCGCCTTCAGCGCGGGATACGACCTCACTCCGACCCAGCCGTCACCGAATCGCCCCGAGGAGGGGTACGTCTCCGAAGATGTTGATCAGCTCACCGCGCAGTACGCGCGTGATCTCGTTAACGGCCTGTGGCTGATCTGGGAGCTGACCAAGCCCGTCATCGCGCAGGTGCACGGCTGGTGCCTCGCCGGAGCGAGCGAGCTGGCCTCGATGTGCGACATCATGTTCGTCGCCGAAGACGCGCAGCTCGGCTACCCGCCGGTCAGGGCGCTGACGACCCCGGACACCATGTACTTCCCGTGGAAGATGCCGATGAGCCAGGCAAAGTACCTGATGTTCACCGGCAAGGCCGTGACGGGTAGGGAGGCAGTCGAGATCGGATGGGCGACCAAGGCGTTCCCCGCCGACGAACTCGACGCCGAGACTGCCAGAGAAGCCAGGGCCATAGCGACCATCGCCCCGGACATGCTGGCCGCCTCCAAGAAAGCCATAAACCGCGCCTACGAGATCATGGGAATCAGGACCGCGCTGGAGGTCGGCGTCGACTGGCAGGGGCTGTCCAGCTTCCGGCACACCGCCGGTGTGTTCAGCGACATCTCCCAGGCCGAGGGCCTCAGAGCCGCTCTCCAGTGGCGCGATGGCCCCTTCGAAGACTACTCCGCCAGACCGAGGGAGTAGGGAAGCCCTTGCCCAGGGCGAGAGCTATGACACCCTGAACACCTTCATCACCTCGTCGCCGAGGTGGTTGATGACCTTGACGGCGATTCGTCCTGACTCGGGCTTGTCGAATGGGCGGGAGACGTCGCTGCGGAGCGACTCCCACGCCTCAGCGTCTATCTCGGCCTTCAGCGTGGTCTTCAGCGACTTGTACGGATCACTCGCGCCGAGGAAGTAGGCGTGCCGTACGAAGAAGGCTTCCTCGTTGTAGTCGGTGTCGATGAACCAGCACGCGATTCCGTCCGGTCCGTCGCTTCGCACCTCACCTGAGTTGGGGTGGAACACGTCGACGCCGTTCACTCGCACCTGTATCCGGTCGTCGTCGGCATCTAGGATGTCGATGTCAGGCTCTCCGAAGATGACGAACAGGTTGCCCTTGCCGGTGTTCTTCAGGTCGTCGGCCATATGCAGGTCAGCATTCATCCGTGCCTTGAGAACCGGCACACGCCCCAGTCTTTCGAACTCGGTCGTGTGCGCGTCGTAGTTGAACGCGCAGGCGACCAGCACATCGAACTCCGCCTCCGCCGCTTCTCTGGCTGCTTCGACGTGGTCCGGTCTGGACACCGTGCCGAACTCCGGCCCGATGAAGATGCCCGCCCGTCTCTGTATGGCAACGTCATCGTTGCCCTGGGTGTATCGACCCTCGGCACATACCAGCCGTCCTGGCCAGTTGGTCAGTGAGTCGAACACGATCCTGTCTTCCTTGTGCGCCTGCTGCACCCCTGAAGTCTTCAGGTTTTCGAGGATGATCTGCGCGAAGTCGTACGTACGCCCGTAGCCGTTCGTGGACTCGGCGATGCGGTCGAACACCTCGTCGTTCTCGTCCACCTCCAGCATCCGGTGTGGGGAGATGCTCTCCACGGTGAATGGCCCTGCTACCCGCGCCTTGCTCCTGTCCTCGTACGGCTTGTCGTATAGGTACTCGAACTCGGCGTTGCGTGCTATGGATGCGTCGATTGCTTTCTGCCGGGCGATGCGAGTCTCCCAGAACTCGGTGTGCAACGACTGAGCATCTGCGGGCCAGTCGTCCGGCAACTCCCTGGGGACTTCCCACTCCTCAAGCGTCTCGGACTGGCCGATGGCCGATGACAGCCGCTCCTTTAGCGGCGCCAGCTTCTCCTCATACTCCTCCCAGATCACGTCGATCTCGGCGTTGTTGGCGATGTCCCTCAGCATGATGTGCGGCACACGCTCGTACACGAATCCCTGCCGCACATCGCCGAACGTTGCGCGCTCCGACGGCTCCCGACCCGCTATCTCCGCTTCCTTCAGTTGGCCTTCACGGCTGTCGGAGAGCATGTAGTAGGGATAGCGCGCGCCCATGATTCGAGCGCGGGCTAGAGCCAGCGCAACGCGGGAGGTGTCGATAGTGATCCATCTACGGCCCCATCGCTCAGCAACATATGCTGTGGTGCCGGAGCCGCAGGTAGGGTCGAGTACGAGGTCGCCGGGGTCAGTGGTCATTAGGATGCAACGCTTTATTGGCTCAGTGGCGGTCTGCACAACGTAGACTTTTGGATCAGTTCGACTTTGGACACCTCCTACATCCATCCAGACGTTATTGGCTGGAAATACTGAGAAGTCGTCTAGGAACCGCACAAATCTTGGAGTCTGTCCTTCGATTATCAGACGGCTCGACCGGTCTAGTCGTTTAAGACCGTCTGAGGTCGTCTTCCAGTGAAGACCAGTTCTAGGTGGAAATGCTCGGCCATGCAAGATTAGGTCTCTATCCGTAGCCGCTGCACCTTGCGACGTCAGCTGATCTGACGTCGCAAGGCGCAGCGGGTCGACTGGATAGTCTTGTAAGGCCGCAATTCTGCTTACGTGCCTGTACTTAGTAGCACCTTCATCACCGGCAGTCTTCTGTCTCCAAATTGGTCGAAACTTTAGCGTTTCACGGTTCCTTCCATACCAAATGATCACATCTGATATCTGAGCTAAGTAATTCCCTGAGAATCCAGTCGTTTTATTGAATATAATCTCTCCAACAAAGTTTTCCTCCCCAAACACCTCGTCCATCAACATCCGAACCCGGTGAACGTTTTCATCCCCAATCTGGACGAAGATCGACCCTGACTCAGTCAGCAAGTCCCGGGCCACCGTCAACCGATCACGTAGATACGTCAGGTAGGAGTGGATACCGTCCCGCCATGTGTCTCGGAACGCCTTGACCTGCTCGGGCTCGCGGGTGATGTGCGCTACGTTGCCGTCCTTCACGTCGCGGCTGGTGGTGGACCACTGGAAGTTGGAGTTGAACTTGATCCCGTAGGGCGGGTCTATATAGATGCACTGCACCTTGCCGCGCAGTCCCTCGCGCTCGGCCAGCGACGCCATCACCTGAAGGCTGTCGCCCAGTACCATGCGGTTGGACCAGTTGGCGTCGTGCTGGTAGAACTCGGTCTTTGCGCCCTCGGAGGGCAGCCCGTTGAAGTCGGAGAACAGGTCGGCGAAGTCCGGCTGGGTACCGTCTGCTTCGGACTCCCGACGCTTGGCGGTCTGGCGTATCAGGTCGTCCACCAGCGCCTTTGGATGCACGCGCTCCTGGATGTATAGCGGCGGGGCGTTGACGACCAGGTCCGACCAGTCCTGATCGTCCTTGCCTCGCCACACGAGCTGCGGGTCCAGGTCCCGGTTGCGACGCTCGTACGCTATGCGGATCGGGTGCCGCTCCTCGTCCCTCATAAGCGGCTGGTGCTCAGCGCTGGGGAGGTTCCTGCGTCTGGCGTCCTCGTGGGTGATGCTCTCGACGGACTTGGGGGTACGGGTTCTGGTTCTTCTGGCCATAGATGGTTCAGCCTGTTCTTGTTATTCGGATTCTGCTATCTGTCTGAGCCTAGGCAGGAGGTCCGGGACATCGTTCTGGACAATGTCCCACACTATGTCGGAGTCGATCCTCCAATACTGGTGAATGATCTTATCCCTTGCTCCGGAGATCAAATTCCAAAGAATCTGAGGGTGAGCATCTTTGACCCGGTCTGAAACGTTTCTGGCGGCTTCTCCTAGGAGTGCAATGTTCCAAAGAACCGCATCATAAGTGAGTCGTGTGGCAACCAGTTTTGATTGATCGATTCCGGTTGTGTGGTCCAAGATCCGCTCGCAGAACACGATCATGTCTTGGACCGATTGTGGCGACCGATCCGGTGAGCCGTCCGGATCAGACATGAATCATCTCACGCTCGACATACGGGTGTAGCCCCTCTCGTAGACCCTTCTCCGTCATGAGGTCCACCTCTCGGTGCAGGACCCGCTCCAGGTAGTGTTGTGCGCCAAAGAAGTTTCTGGCCCTGGTTGGGCCGTCGAACCACACCATAATGTCTATGTCCGAGTCTTCTGATGCTTCATTTCTCGCAACAGAGCCGACTAGGGCGAGACGGCGCACCTTGAAACGCTCTGAGAGCACCGGCTTGTGTTTGCGCAGCAGACGCAGGGCTTGTGATTTCCGCATCGTATTTCCTACCTTCTGCCAGGGTCTTTTCATTATAGAAGATCGCATCGTCGAACTCGGCCTCGATCTGGTACACGTCCGTGAACTCGGTGAAGGCCCACCTGCCGTACTCACCGAGGTTGTTTACGCCAGGCACCCAGTAGGTCTCCATCGTGGACTTCTTCTCTTTGGCGTCCTCACGCCGATAGCCCTTGATCTCGACGATGAGGTTTAGCGGGTCCTCGCGCCCGTCGTCCACCTGTACGATGAAGTCCGGGATGTACGTCCTCGCAATCGAACCGTATTTGTACGGCACCTCGAACCCAAGGTTGTGGTTCTTGACGTACGCGCGCACCTTCGGATGCGACTCAACCACCCGGCAGAACTCCGCCTCCCAGTCGCTGTCCAGTATTACCCAGTTGACGTGGCACTTTCTCGGGTCGGTCCTCCAGCGACTTTCCTTCGATGTACGGAAGTTGACGAACCTGGTCGATCCGGTCGGAGTGAACGGGTCCAGCAGCGCCATGATCGGACGCTCATCCAGGTGGGTCCGTGTGATCGCAGCGGTGATCTTTTCACAGGCGAGGTCCGCCAGCTCCAGGTACATAAGCTGCGCCGGAAAGGTCTGGCCCCTGAGGATTAGGCACTCGTCCAGCCACTGCTGCGCGATCCTCTTCAGCGGGAAGAACAGGTTCACCTCGGAGTCCTGGTTCGCGTCGCGCCACCTCGTGGATATCAGCCTCTGCGCCAGGTGGTAGGCCAGGGTAGCGGTCCTCATGTCGCGTGTGTGCTTCAGGTCGAGGTCGACGCCCTCGCCTATGATCCCCTCATTGCGGGTCCTGGTCGCGCCGATGAGCTCGGGGGTCAACTCCAATGTCGAGTCCTCATTGAAGTCGACGCTCAACTCGTCCCTGGGGAGATCGACGCGGTATCCGGTGACACGCGGGAACGTTATCTCCAGTTCGTCGCGCTCCGGCCGCACCGCTTTCACCTCGATTGCCGGGCGTACCTTCTGCGGCTTGACCACGATCGGCCTTGCAGTGAAGTCAAATGGAACGCCCAGAACGTCTGCGTACTCAGGACCGAACCTGTTCTGCTCGTTGAGATCGTAGGACTGGCGACGCAGCGCCCGACCCACAACCTGTTCGCACAGCAGCTGTGTACCGAATGCGCGAACACCCAGCACATGGGTCACTGTGTTGGCATCCCACCCCTCGGTGAGCATCGAGACGGAGACCACACATCGAACCTGGCCGCCGAGCCGTCCCTTCCTTGCCGACAGTGTTCATCACCTCTCTGAGCAGCTCCTGATCGGTAATCTTCTCAGCTTGGCTCCGATCACCGGTCCGCTCGACGATCTCCCTGCGGAACCGCTCGATCTCGTCCGCGGCCATCTGTCTGAAGTTCCTGTCGAGCGCGTCGCCCGACTCGATCTGCTCGCTGTCGATAAGCAGCGTTCGAGGAATTGCAAGTGCGTTGCCGTACTCGTCGAAGTTCCTGAACAGCTCCAGTTGGCCTTGCACCGTCGTTGAGCCGTCATCGTTCCCACGAGTGAATCCCGATATGTAGTCGTACACCAGCTTGGACGTGGAGGTGTTGTTGCATACGACGATGAAGCAGGGCGGCACGGGTATGCCCGCGTCTTGCCACTCTTGGAAGACGGTCTTGTAGTGACCGTAGAGCGCGTCCAGCGCGGTCTGGAGACGCACCGGCAGCCTGAGAGGGGTCCAGCGAGCCTGCCTTCCTGCGCCCAGCTCTCGGCAGATCGCTGCCGATGTGCTCCCACAGGTTGCGGAACATCGGCATGTCCCCACCGGGAATGTTGTCGGATACTGGGACGCGCGGCAGCTTGACGATGCCGCACTCGATAGCGTCCATCAGCGAGAAATCGTACACCGTCCATGGGAACAGCGTGGCCTCCGCATAGCCTGAGCCTCTGAGGAAGAACGGCGTCGCCGACAGGTCGATCACCTGCCTGACGCCGATCTTGCGCCTGACCGTTTCTAGCCCCGTGATCCAGACACGGGCGGCGTCGCTGTTCTTGTTCCCCTCGACGCGCTCGTCGCCTCTCAGCGTGCCCTCGTCGTCTTTGGTCTGCTTCTCCCGGTAGCAGTGGTGCCCCTCGTCGTTCAGGACGAGGACATTTTTCATGCTCATCAGGTCTGGCATGACGCGCTGCAACATCTGTCCCTCGGTCTCCAGCGTGTTCAGCGACTCGCCGCTCCTGCCTTCGAGCAGCCGTCGTCCACCGCTCGACACTTGCATCCGCTCCCGCAGCATGAAGGCGTGGTAGTTGGTAATGACGATCTTGGCCCTGTCCAGGTCGCCCAGCATGTCGCGGGGAGCCAGCTC
>DAOUHG010000104.1:0-16102 GCA_034428835.1 Dehalococcoidia bacterium | reverse complement strand
GCCAGTGAGCGTCTTCTGCTGTGTCCTGTCCCGCGCTGGGGAGCTCCACATGACCGTAGCCAACCGCTCTCCGGCACCAACTGTCCAAAATCTACCGGACAATCGCTCCTCCATGTCCCTTATCTCCCGTTCCACCACCCCCACCACCCCGTTCGGTGGATTCGGGCTTAGGGAGAGGGGGTCTGTTGGGTGGCGTTCATGCTTGGCTGTACACTTTTACCTACCCCTCTCAGCCCTGAGGGAGAGGAAGCCGCATACCTGTTTACCAACTCGCCTACTGAAGCAGAGAAGACCCGGGGTATTCTGGCGGCCGACTTGACGGCCTGAAGGCGTGGATGGTTAAGATACCCTTAGCATCTTCTTACGAAGGGACCTTTTGACATGCCCTCCCCCATCACTGCCGATCTCGTTTATAAGCTGGTGAACGTCGGCTCGCCGTCGCTGTCCCCTGACGGCTCAAGGCTTGCCTTCGTATGCTCTCATGTGGACAGGGAGAGCATGAAGACCCGGTCGCAGATTATGGTCATGGACCTGGCATCCCGTGAGGCAGCGCCATTCACCAACGGCGAAAGCGACTCCAGTCCCAGCTTCTCGCCAGACGGACGGCACCTCGTCTTCGTCCGGCCAGACGACACCGACAAGCCCCAGATATGGACGATGCCCACAGGCGGGGGCGAGGCGAGAAAGTTGACTGACGTCGACGGAGGCATCACCGACATCGCGTGGTCTCCCGACTCCAGCGCCCTTGCCTTCGTGTCGGACGTAGACTCGGACCGCGCCCCTGATGATCACGACCCGAAGAAGGATCCGCGCGTCAGCGTGGTCAAGCGCATCAGGTACAGAGCAGACGGTCTCGGATGGCGAGGCGAGGCATTCAGGCACATATTCGTGATTGATCGCGAGTCCGGCGACACCCGGCAGCTAACCGACGGCGAAGGTGACGATAGTGCGCCGTCATGGTCACCGAACGGCGCGTCCATTGCGTTTGTAGCCGACCGTAGAGCCGACCGCGAGATCGCAACGCACTCCGACGTGTACGTGGTCCCATCAAACGGCGGAAGCATGGAGCTGCGTTCGCAGGGACTCTCAAGCGTCGCCTCGGTGGGCTGGTTGCCAACCGGAGACGCGATCGCGGCGGTGGGCTCAGACGACGACATAGTAGGCGCGGGCTGGCAGTCCTGGCTGTTCGTAATTGAGCCTGGACGCGCCCCGCGCAAGTTGACCGACGACTCGATCAGCCCGGCAGGTGGGTACGCGCCGCTGGTGCCGGCGCCCGAGATGCGCTGGACTGACGATGGGCGCATTTCGTTTATCGCTGACGCGCGTGGAGAGTCGTCCGTCTTCCAAATTGACGCGAACGGCGGCGAGCTACGCAAGGTATGCGGCGGCGGCCTGATATCGCAGGTCTCGTTCGATGCCGATGCGAAAACCGCGGTCGTGCTGACGACACCACCGGACTCAGCAGGCGATCTGCACTCTGTGGACATGACCTCCGGCTCGGTCAGCCAATTGACCGACTTCAACCGAGGATACTTCGAAGATCATCCTACGGCCAAATTGGAAAAGTTCACCCATAGCAGGGGCGGATTCGAGATAGAGTCCCAGCTGCTCTTCCCGCCTGAGTTTAATCCTGATTTGCGCTACCCTCTCGTGCTGGACATTCACGGCGGCCCACATGGCGTCTTTTCCGACAGCTTCAGCGCCCAGCAACAGGTGCTAGCAACCGCCGGGTACCTCGTGCTGGCAGTCAACCCGCGCGGCTCGTCCACATACGGTACGGACTTCATGACGGCGGTACTCGGCGACTGGGGAGGCGAAGACTACATGGATATCATGACGGCGGTCGACCTCGTATGCGAGCGCGAATACGTTGACGAGTCCAGACTTGGCATCACCGGATACAGCTACGGCGGATTCATGAGCTCCTGGATCATAGGCCACGACACGCGGTTCAAGGCCGCCGTCGTTGGCGCGCCCTGCATCAACCTTTCGAGCATGTACGGGACTTCGGACATCGGCGTGAGATTCGGCGAGGTGCAGTGGGGCGGCAAGCGCTGGGACGCCCTGGACGCATTCCTGGAGCATTCTCCGCTCACGTACGCACCCAACGTCGAGACGCCGGTACTTCTCATGCACGGTGAGTCCGACCACCGCTGTCCGATAGAGCAGTCAGAGCAGTACTTCGTGACACTCAAGCGGCTGGGCAAGGAGGTCGAGTTCGTACGGTTCCCGGGCAGTTCCCACGGCTTCGTCAGGACGGGTCATCCCAAGCTGAGAGAAGAGTACCTGTCGCGGCTTCTGGGCTGGATGAACAAGCACGTTTCGGACGCCAAGTAGATTGCTCCTCTCAGCGTCTCAACTCCGACTCTTCTACGGCGATATCGAGGTCTTCGCGGGCGTCGATGCCGACGTGAACGAGCAGTCGCGCATCGGGCTGGTAGGCGCCAACGGCAGCGGCAAGACTTCGCTGCTGCGCGTGCTCGTCGGCGAGCTGGAGCCGGATACGGGCACGGTTTCGACCAACGCTGGACTTCGGATGGCATACGTCCCGCAGCTCGCGGAACACGACGCTCCCGGCACGCTGCGCGACGGTGTCGAGTTCGCATTTGCGCGCCTGTTCGAGCTGGAGGCGGAGCTTGCAGACACCGCGCTGCACATTCAACAGCGGCAGGACAACGCACGACGTGACGCGGAAGACCGGTACAGCAGGCTGCTGGAGGAGTATGAGTCGCTCGGCGGCTACGACTACCAGAGCCAGGTGGAACGAGTCGCTCGGGGAGTCGGACTGACGCAGGAGACGCTGGACACCCAGGCGTCCGTCGCCAGCGGCGGTGAACGAACGCGGGCCGCGCTTGCGCGTGCGCTGCTGACGGACCCGGACCTGCTGGTGTTGGACGAGCCCACCAACTATCTGGATTTCGACGGACTGAACTGGCTGGAGGAGTTCTTGTCTGAGTTCAAGTACGCGGTGTTGGCGGTGTCCCATGACCGATACTTCCTGGACCGCGTCTGCACTGAGGTGTGGGAGTTGGAGCACGGTCGGCTCCAGAGCTTCCCCGGAAACTACTCGGCATATCGCGACCTAAAGCAGGCGCAGGTGTTGCGCCAACAGCAAGAGTACGAGCGGCAGCAGGAGTACGTAGCCAAGGAGGAGTTCTTCATCCAGCGGTACAAGGCGGGGCAGCGCTCGCGCGAGGCCAGGGGGAGGGAGACACGTCTCGCACGTCTGGAACGCGTCGAGGCGCCGCAGTCCGAGCGGACCATTAGCATCGGCAATTCGACGGCGTCCCGCACCGGTCACGTCACCGTAAGCGTCCGAGGCGTCTCTGTCGGGTTCTCGAACAACGGGGCCGAGACCAAACTACTTACTGTGCCCGACGTAGATCTGCTGCGAGGCTCCCGAACCGCCGTAGTCGGTTCCAACGGCATCGGCAAGACAACAATGCTGCGAACGATACTAGGCGAGCTCAGCCCGCTTGCCGGCAGGGTGACCCTGGGCCATAACGTCCAGACTGGTCATCTCAACCAGGGAACATGGAATCTCCCAGACGACAAAAATGTACTTGACGCGTTTCTGGAGGCGAAGAACATACCTATTGGCGACGCGCGGGACTACCTTGCGAGGTTCCTCTTCCAGGGCGACGACGTGTTCAAAATGGTCTCTTCGCTGTCCGGTGGAGAACGTACGCGACTCTCTCTAGCCCGGCTGCTGATTACATATCCCAACGTGCTCGTTCTGGACGAGCCTACCACCCATCTGGACATAGCCAGCCGCGAGGCGCTGGAGTCCACGTTGGAGTCTTACGACGGCACCCTGCTGTTCGTGTCCCATGACCGCCACTTCATCCGAATCATGGCGGAACGAATCCTGGTAATCGAAGACGGCTCTGCAAGGATGTTCGAGGGGAGCTTTGACGAGTGGGTACGCGTCAATCGCCCTCCGGAACCAGAGCCGGTATCGCGACGCGCACGCGCACGACACCGTCGGCGCGAACGTGAGACCAAACGACGGGAACGTGAGACAGGATCGACGACAAGATCCCAATCTATCGACTACGAGGCGCTCATACAGCAGCTAGAGACAGACGTCGCCGACATCGAGCGACGCCTCGAGACCGCAGCAGCAGCGCAGAACATCAAACAGATCGAGCGCCTGGGCCGACGGCACGCAAAAGCTCAGAAGGCCGTGGAGGAGGCATGGGCCAAATGGGGAGAGGCGTGAGAGGGTGGGCCTCGCACATCTGACCGACGGAGCGTGAGACCACGTCCTGTCGCCGCGAATGTTACGATGAGACCATGACCGACACCAGCAAACATGAACACCCGCTGAGCATGGCCTTCCTACCAACGGTCATGAGCCCTGAACACGCCTCGTCTGTCGTCGACCGAGCTCTGGACTTCCGTGCGGAAGCGTCAGTTAGCACGCGAAACAGGCTCAACTCCGCGATTAAAGACAGCGTCAGCGTCGCGGGCTTCCGTGACGCGAGCAAGGCACAGCGTCATCAGCTAAGAGAGCCGGTCCTGGCCGAAATCGTGATGGGGGAGAACGGAAGGCTTGCGGGAGCGGTCCTACGGACCTGGGCAGAGTCGAACGACGCTCTCATGGCTATGGTGACGAGTCACCTCCGCGGCAGAGGCATGCCCGTAGATGGTCCGGACTTGCAGGTTGGCATGTTCAGGTCCACTTGGCCCCTGCATGAGTGGTCGGTCGAATCTGAACTGGTCACTAACGAAGATCCCAGTGACAGGTTCGACACCAACGATATCGCTCTGATGCTGTGCTACGTATCGGGCAGGGTTCCGGCGGAAGCTCAGGTCGAGACTGAGTCCCCGTTATTTCAGCAATGGCTCGACGAATTAAGCGAGCTTCCACCGGAAGCGCTGGAATGGGACTACGCGGACGAGTTCGCCACCTCAGTAGCAGGCCTTGCCTTCGCAAAGATCGCAGAGCGCAGGACCGTACAGATCGAGGCAATCGCCAACTCCATCACTGAGACAAGAGAAGATTTCGACGATGAGCTACAGTATCTGGAAGTAGACATCGGCTCGTGGTCCGCGGACGATGCAGTGAGATCGGGGGTGATAGAGCCAGCGTTGGAGGCGCTCACTGAGCTGAAGTCTGTGCTGAGTGAGTATCGCCTGATTCGTCCTCAAGCGTCCTTCCGAAGCGAGGAGTCGCTGCGCGCATCTGAAAGGGAGAGGTGCGAAAAGCTCATCCTCAACATCGTTGGCTCATGGGATGAGCTAATAAGCGTCCCCGAGGCACCGGATGACGATCCTACTCCTCATGCGCCTCACGACGACTCCAGCAACGGGGTTGCCAGCATCGACAGCCCGCCCACCACTGACGCTGACGCGATCGAAGCAGTTCTGGCAGAGATTCTGGGCAGCGACTCCATCAACCCAGAGCTCGACCGTCTTCGACAAGTCAACGACTTACTAAGCTCCGAGAATGCCCAACTCAGACAGGACAGCGATCACCTGCGAGCGGACGTATCCACACTCAACGACCAGATAAGCCAGTTCAGGGACGAGGTGTCTCAAAGTCAAAAGATGCAGGAGTACTGGCGAAGGGCGTACGTCTCAGAGAGCGCCGGGCAGACGCGCGATGAAGAAGAGCAGCCTGCGCAGGTGGCCAATGTGAACGATGCGCTCGCGCTCGCGGAGAAGACCTTCCCCGACCAGCTTCGTCTCGTCCTCAACTCGAAGTCAAACAAGAACAGTCCGTTCCAGAGGCCGGAAGAGGTGTTCGACGCGCTCGCGTGGCTCGCTACGGAGTACCATAGACGACGCTCGAATCCGGGCGATGCGCCGAACTTCGACAAGCTCATCAAGGAAGCGTGTCCGGGCTGGTCTTACAAAGCTAAGCAGACCGAGGTGACGAAAGAGCAGTTCACCGAATGGTACACGACCACGCTGGACGGCAAGACTTACGAGCTAGACGCACACATCGGCAAGGGCACCAGCTTCGATCCCCAACAGACAATCCGCATAGCCTTCGACTGGGATGACGACCTCAAGCAGGTCGTCGTCGGGTACCTCGGCAAACACCAACGTAACCGCCGTTCTTAGCGCAACTGCCCGGTCAACAAATGTGATATCAGATGTGATATCAGATGTGATACACTGCATAGGCGACGAATTACGACTGATGGAGATTATAATGGTGGATACTGTCGCCCCAATCATGGGCTCGATTCTGATGGTTGTGGGAATAGCGGGCTTCGTTACTGGACTTGTCATGCTGTATAGAAGAGCCCGCGGCTAGAGTCCGTGTCGCAAGTTATCGCATACTATTTGCAGGCTTTGCCAATCCTTATCATGCTGCTTGCAGTGGCCGTAATTGGTCTGGGCATCCTGATCTGGATGTCACCAGTGCAAGCCGGCGACATCACTCCCGCGCAAGACAAGTTGATGAACATCGCCGACTGGATGGTGAAAGCCGCCATAGGTGCTATACTCGGCTACTCCGGTGCACGGCTGGCCGCGCGAGGTGACAGTCACCAACCCATTTAGTTCCCGACCACATCGAACCGTAAGCTGTCAGTTACCTCCGACTCCCTGCCCTGATCTTCTCTGCGTTCTTTAGCGCTTCGCGGCGCGACAGCGGGCTGAGCCGGTCGTAGTGAAGCTCGACGTAGGTCTCGACCGTGCCCAGGTCTGTCCAGGCCAGATCGCGGAGCGCCCAGCCAATTGCCTTGCGGACGAAGAAGTCGCGATGCGACAGGTTCGGCTCTATGCAATCGAATAGCAGGTCGAGGTCGGTCTCGTCCTTGCGATTTATCTGGCAGATGATCGACGATCTGCGCTTCCACAGATTCTGATCACGACTCCACGATCTCATTCTGCGCGACATTCCCCTCGGGTATCGTTCGAGCAGCTCCCACAAACGATGCGTCGCTATCTCGTCGACGAAGTCCCACCATGCGCCGGTCACCACCATCTCCTCGAACATTGGCAGGGTGTCGAAAGTGCGGAAATCGACGTATTGCCTGGCTCCGGCCAGCTCCAGGGCGGCGTAGCGCTCTTCGCGATACTCGGCATCGCGCCACAGCTTCAGCACGGCATCGCGCCAGTCGGACTGCTCAGAAATCGGGTGATCTCTGAAGATGGCCCGGATCAGCTTGCGCCTGATCGGAGTCTGCACACCTCTGTACGGCATCTCCGACTTCGTGTACGCGCGCATCACCACGGCCTTTTCGCTGTCGCCGTTTTCGGCAAGCGCCAAACGGATTTCGCGTATGAGATCGGAGGTCATTGCGTCAGGTATCGCATTCACACATGGCCGTAGGTCTGATACGCCGATTCATAGGCCCCCGGAGTGTTGAGGTCCAGACGGACCATCGGGTCGTCGAAGTGGACTTCGGTGATCTCAGCACGGTGTCGCTCGAACACTTCCCGCAGACCCTGGTTCTCTTCCGAGATCATCTTGAGCTCTGGCATTAGGCGAGCCGAGAACATCAGTGGGTGTCCGCCCCGCCCTTCGAGCCTGGGCGAAGTGAGCAGGGCTGCCGCTGCCACATGCGTCTCTACCACACGCCGGACGATCTGTGCGGTCCGCGGCTGGTCGACTCCGAGCAGAACGATGCCCTCTGTCTGTTCGGAAACGGCTTCGAGGCCCGCCTTGATGGACGAGGTGCGGCCTTCCCTGTATTGCTCGTTTACTACGAACTTCGCACCGGTGCGCTCGACGTATGGGGCCACGTCTTCCGACCTGTGACCGAGAACCACCACCACTTCAGATGCGCCGCCCTCCAGCAGGATGGAAACCTGGTGCTCGACGAGTGTCGAGCCTCGCCATTGGAGCAGCGGCTTGGGTCGGCCCATACGTGAGCTGAGTCCGGCGGCTGTCAGAACAGCGGCGATCATTCAGGGATTACAGACTTCCGCAGGGAAGGAGAAAAATCAGTCGGCGACTGCGGCGGCGGGCTGCTCAGTTTCCACCTTGGCGATGATGCGGTCTATGCGGTGCTGCTCCAGCTTCATCTCCCGGCCGGTGCCTCCGAGCCTGAACATCAGTATCTCGCCTATGATACTGACAGCGATCTCCTCGGGAGTCCGCGCGTGTATGTCGAGGCCGATCGGCGACCTGATCTCGCGCAGCCGTTCTTCGTCGAGGCCCATTCGCACGAGGTCCTCGTAGATGAGAATCGTCTTGCGCTTGCTTCCCATCAGCCCCACGTAGCGGGCAGGCGTGTCGGCAGCGGCAGCGAGCGCGACGTTGTCGAACCTGTGCCCGCGCGTCGCAACGACAATGAAGGTGTTAGCGTTGATAGGAAGCTCCTTGAAGGCTTCCTCAGGATTCTTCGCGACGACCATATCGGCCTCTGGGAACCGCTGCGGGTTGGCGAACTCCTCACGATCGTCGGTGATGAACAACCTGAACCCAAGCGGTTTGGCATGACTGGCAAGCGCCCTTGAGACATGTCCACCGCCGCAGATCACAAGCTGGGGCGGCGTCGTGTACGCTTCTATGAAGTACTCCGCGCCCTCGTCGGTTATGACATACTCGTTCCTGCCCATCGCCATCAGGTTACGCGCGCGTTTGACAGCGTCGCGGTCCAACCCCAGATCGCCAAGCGATCCCTCGGTCGAGCCGTCTTCGCGAATGAACAGCTTGGAGCCGATTGAGCCACGCCCGTCGGCAGGTCTTATCAGGTTCGCCAGCGCGACCGAAGGCCCTCCCTCGTAAGCGTCGTCGATCTCCTTTGCATAGTCGAAGTACTGCTCAGGCCGGTAGACCGGGTCTATCAGGAAGAACATCGTGCCGCCGCAGACCAGACCGTCTTCGGCCGCGAGGTCTTCGTTGAGCTCGTACTCCCTATACTGCGCGTCCCCGCCGCGTCTCATCAGCTGGCTGGCGGCGTACCAGATATCGCCCTCGACGCATCCTCCGCCCAGGGTGCCGACACCGGTGCCGTCACTCCGCACCAGCAGCTTCGCGCCCGGCTTCTGTGGTGTGGACCCCTTGGTGCGGATAACCGTGGCCATCACTATCTGCTCGTCTTTTTCGAGCAGGTTCACCGCTTCGTGGAATACGTCTTGCATCGTGGCTTCCCGCCTTTGTAGACAACCGTTTCGGGTTGGTTTGGTCTCGCTCTCAGCTTACCACAAGTGGGACTATGGGAGATGGAGCTACGGACTTGCGACAACGCATATCTCCAACTCTTGAGAGCGGTTGTTACCTTCATCCTCTTCGGGGACTTCGTTGGCTCCATCGACGACTACATGGAATCTATGGCAGCCTTCTTCGGCCCGCCATTTGAATTCCATGTACGTGGATGCGTTTCGATCAAGAGAGCCGATTCTCTCGCTCCCATGAGGCTGGTCTGCCCCGTCAATGTACAGGCTGATAGTGAATCGTCCCGAGCCCCCCTGCCTACGTTCTGAACCCTGACCTCCACATTGACTTCATCTCCAGCCGATGGACTCAGATTACTGACTGACGTTACGCAGCCTTGAGGAGTTGCAACTCCTCGAAAGCATGTCGTACAGCCTTCAGGTATATCCGGGTTCTCAATGCAAAGTGATTCAGCCCATGTCTCACACCCATCCACTCCAGACGTGCTGCCGAGTAGATCGCCATGAAGAAGTGATTGCTCTGAGTGCGAACAGTCTTCGTCGGAGACTTGGCAAGTGCGGCGTTGGACTTGAGTGTCTTGTGAAACGTCTCCACTTTCCACCTTCTGTGGTAGATCGCACAGATGGTCTCGCCTCCTTCGTCCAACTCGCTACACGCCAGATAGAGTGTCCCTGCGCTGCCATCTGCATTCGTGAAGACCTGTCTGAGCAGCAGAACCGGAAAGTCCAGTCCCCTCAGCCAGACGCGCACAGGTTCACCTTCTGGCAGATCGAGCGTATCTATCCGCTGGAAGCTGCCCTGTCGTTTCGACTCATAGCTCAATGTCTCTGTCCTGTTGGATTTGAGTGCGATCACGAACTGCTTGCCCAACTCGTCGCGTATGAACTCCATGTTCTCCTTCGACGAGAACCAACTATCTGCCAACACGTAGCTGAACTCCACTCTGTTGTGTACACAGACGCTCAGCATCCGACGCATCAACTCGTTCTTGGTAAGCTCACTCCTGCGCCTGGTCTGTCCGCTACGCTCGTCAGTGAACTCGATCGTCTTGCGCACGATCTCGAATGCCACTGGCAGCGTCACGCCCTGAGCGTGATAGACGCAGTTGAGGATGTTGATGCCCTTGACCGATCTCCAGAAGGTGTCTGCGGCTGGCTTGACCCGGATAGCGCCTACCTCCACCGCAACATGCAGCAGCTCGTCCACCTCACTCTTGGTACGGACGTTGTGGGCCAGAGTTACGCTGGAAAAACCGCTTCCCTCGGAAGATATACCGACATCGACGGCCAGAGCGTCACGTGGGTAGAGCGCCAACCATGTGCCCCTGTTCTGGAAAAAGGCGATCGACTCGGTATCTTCGTCGCGCAGAGGCAACCCGAGGTCATCCCGGTAAAATCGCACCGAACGGGGCAGGTCGGTTACACCTAAAGGTGACGATGCTAATGCGTGGTTCCATACTGCTCCTCACTCATCCATAAATAGTTTGAGGAACAGGATAACCGGGAACCTGCCAGGGCCCGCACCTTCAATCCTGTGTCCTTATGTCAAAGGTGGGGCTGTTAGAGAATCTCAGGAATGAGCCTTTCTGGAACAATACTCGGTGTTCGTACAAAGCAGCTATCCCAGTCATTCGCACGCTCCTGCAGACAAACTGCTCTGACGCAGTGCCCTGGAAGCGTTCGCACAGCCCCAGGTGTCGAAATCCATTCAACGGCCTGGAGTTTTTTTGATGCCTTCCATCGGTCTAGTGTCATTCCACTGTAGGTTTTGGCAGGAAAGGAAAGAGCTTCTCAGCGAGGGAGACCAGGTTCCTGGTCTGCACCCAGACGCGCCCGCTTCCGCGGAATCTCATCACCAGACCCTCTCCACCGGCTATCAGCGACCTGAGCCCCCCTACCTTTCCCAATCCTGTAGCTCACACCGTCTGTGAAGGCCACCAGGTGACCGGTATCGACGGAGATCTCATCCCCCGGATGCACCGTCACCTCCTTCACCGCACCGTAGGAGTTGTAGAAGACCGTGCCGTTTCCGCGCCCCGAGTGGGTGCGAATGAAGAACAGAGATTCCCCTCCGAGCAGGCCACGCAGGCCCTGGAACTTCACATCGGTCTGAACATCCCCAGTACATGCCAGGAACGCTCCATTCTGGATGAATAGGTTATCGCCCGGACTCAGCTGGAATGACCGGATGTCCCCGGGAGTCGCGGGCGCCAGGCTCACCCAGGCGCCTGCTCTCTCTCCCCTGAAGGTGTTTAGGAAGATGGACTCCCCTACCACCATGCGCTTCAGGCCAGCCATCAATCCCCCACCCAGTCCCGTTCCCAGCGACACGCCCTGCTGGGCCACCATGGAACCCACCTCCGCCTTGATTGATTCTCCAGGGTTCAGCTCCACCGTGAGCAGAGAAAAGCTCGGGGCGAATTCTATGTTGGTTCTCATCGTCTCTCCTTTCTTTGCGTATGCCTGTAACGGGCTTCTCCCGGCGCGGCGCGGTTATCAATGAGCTACTGACTGTCACTGGACGCATATCTCCAATTCTCGAGAGCGGTTGTTACCTTCATCCTCTTCGGGGACTTCCTCGGCTCCATCGACGACCACAATGAACCTGTGGCATCCCTCTACGGCCTGCCATCTGAAATCCCAGTCCACGTCCACGGATGCGTCTCTATCAAGAGAGCCGATTCTCTCGCTCCCATGAGGCTGGTCTGCCCCGTCAACGTACAGGCTGACAGTGAATCGTCCCGAGTCCCCCCTGCCTACGTTCTTAACCCTGACCCTAATCTCGATTCTGTCCCCGGCCGATGGATTCTCCTTACTGGCCTGGACCTCGCTCACGTTAAGGTCGGATAATGCAGTGACGATTTCTTCTGTGAGCACGTTGTTGGACTCGTCTGTCTCCGCAACCACCCCTCTGGAGTCAACAGCCGCGGTGAACGTATGTGACCCGGCCTTAGCTTCCCATTGAAACTCCAGGATACTGGATGCACCAGCGTCGATCTCCTGCACTCTCCTGTTGGATTCATCGACCTCACCGTCTGGTCCCTCGATGGTCAGTGTGAGGATGGATGAACCTGCTCTACCCTGCCCATCATTCCTGATCGTCACCCTAATGGTAGTATCCTCATCAATGGAAGGCTTTCTGGGGCTTGATGTGATGCTGCTCACGGCCAGATCGGCGGCCACTGTAGCATCGTAGTTGACTGTAAGCTCGTTGTTGTCTTCGTCGGATTCCGTTACCTCTTTGCGTGAATCGGTCACCACCACGAACTGATGGGGATCGGCCTCCGCCGGCCACTCGAAGCTCACGGTGGTCTTCCTGCCCGCAGCGAGCTCACCGGAGACCATCTTCTCCATAGGCTGCCATATGCTCGACTCGTCCCTGAAGCTCACGTAGAATTCCCCCGCCCCCGCATCGCCCCGATTCTCGACCACCACACTGAAGGTGACAGTGTCGCCCACCGACGGACTCTCCGGCCTCCAGTCGGACGCACTCACCACCAGGTCAGGAACCCTGGCGCCGTCATATTCGAACATCTCCGATCTGTTATTCGTATCGTCGGATTCGACGACACGTTCGCTGTAATCGACATCCGCACTGAAAGTGTGCGCACCCATTTCCGCGATCCACGTGAAGCTCACCGTGTCAGATCCCCCCGCAGACAGCCCGGAAAGAATTGCTCCTTCACCATCACCATGCTCGACATCATCTACAAGAAGCCTCACGCCCGTTGGCAGCGAGTCTCCATCGCCTCGGTTCTCCAGCGTCACGGTGACGGTCACATCTTCGCCAAAGGCAGGACGGTCCGGCTCCCACGAGATGGCATTTACGATCAGATCTGCAAGCCGAGTCGCACTGTACGGCTCCTCATTATCATTGTTGTCCTCATCGCTCTCTACGACCGTCCCATGGATGTCGGCGTATGCATTTAGCGCGAAGTCGCCCGGCTGGGCCCGCCATCTGAATGTTGCGGTGGACTTTTCGCCCGCCGTAAGCCCTGGCATCTGTGCATTGCTACTGGAGGCCGCACCGTCCAAGGGAGTAAAGGAGAGTTCGACCGTGAACTCGCCGGCATCCAGGTTGCCCTGGTTCATGACGGTCACGGTTAAAGTCACCTCATCCCCTACAGAAGGGCCAGGTGGCTCCCAGCTGACTTCCTCCACGACGAGGTCGACAAATGTGGTCGACTGGTAGGCTTGGGTCAGTTCGTTGTTGTCCTCGTCAGTCTCGCTGACCGCATGGCCGGAATCGGCCAACGCTCTGAGGGCATGCGGACCAACTTCGGCAACCCAGTTGAAGATCGCGGCTTCCGTTTCACCGGGCAGAATCGGCGGCAGCCCCGCTTCGCCTCGGAGGTCATCGTCCACGAACATCTGGATCGTCGATGCCGCTGCGCGTCCGTCGCCATCGTTGGCAACCGTCACTGGGATAGTGACCGTATCTCCCATAGAAGGCGCATCCGGAGACCAGCCGATCGACTGGATAACGAGGTCCGCGAGCGCGGTGCCGTTGTAGGGCAGATGTGTCTCGGTGTTGTTGCTCTCGGAACTCTCCTCAACCTGGTCTGTCACATCTACCTCTACTTCCAAGTTGTGATGTCCAGCTTGGGCGATCCAATCGAAGCTCACTTGGGCCTGCTTGCCCGCCGGAATGCCGGGGACATCGACATCTCCTTCAAGTACAGGCTCGGAGTGACTTGCCACAGAGAATATGCGGTATCCAAGCCTAGATGGAGCAGCATTGCCTCCCTCGTTCTTGACCACCATCGAGAACGTGACCTGGTCTCCCAAGGAAGGGTTTTCCGGATACCATGCGAAAGTTCCCACATCCAGAGCCAAGTCCGGCTTGACGGGTATTGGCTCGCGTGTGGGTGTCGGCTCGACGGTCGGAGTGGGTGTCGGCTCAGGAGTTGGGGTCGCAGTTGGAGGAGGCGGAGCGGCCACGATCGGGATAGGCGGCGAAGGCGTGAACGTGGGTGTCGGCTCGACGGTCGGAGTGGGTATCGGCGTCTCCGTAGGCGGCAGAGCGGCGACAGCAGGCGCGGGAACCGGCAAAGAAGTGGGTGGTTGAGAAGACGATTGAGGGGAGCCGGGCGCGGAACCGCCAGCAGTGGGAACAGGCACCGGAGCGGACACGGGACCATCCGTCCCAAATGGGTCGAATTCCAGGAAGTTGACGAGGCTCGCGACGCCCCAGATAACGAAGCTGATTCCGCCGACAATCGCAAGCAGGACGCCCCAGACCCCCAAGAACTAGATGGCAGAGACACGCCAGCGAAAATTCGTCTGCCTTGTGTCTGTGGCTGCCATGGGCGCGGGTTGATGCTGCAGTGGCGCAGGTTGCGGCTGCAGTGGCGCGGGTTGCGGCTGCGATGGCGCAGGCTGCGGCTGCGGTGGCGTAGGCTGCGGTGGCGTAGGCTGCGGCTGCGGTGGCGCGGGTTGATGCTGTGTCCTAGGGGGTGTCTGCGGCTGCCATGGCGCGGGTTGATGCTGTGTAGCTGATGCGTTAGCGCTGTGATCAACTGCGCTTCGCATGATGAGCGGCTCCAACACTGATCCGGAATAGTCGGGGAACGGATCGCGCCCTCGCCGCATGGTCCTGCGTTCGCACCATGGACAGGCCGGGCTGTGCCTGAAAAACAGATGCTGTGAGTTTTTAGGACACGCCGCAAGAGAGCCGACGGCTTGTGTAATCGTCTGCTCCCACATGTCAGGCGCCGGTCGGATAGTCCTCCTGTCATGGCCTGTTTCGAAGCACAGTCCGAATAGATTTCCGATCGACGCGTCGAGCGCGTGCCGGGGCATAAATCCTGGCCCCTCAACAAGAGGGACACTCTTGTTCTGGCTGTAGAGAAAATACCCGCTTGCAATGTTGCCCTCGATGGCAGGCGGTTCGCCGCTACCCGTCCACCGCCCCTGGTAAGGGTGGATGCCTTCCAGCAGCAGCTGGTAGATAATCACGCCCAATCCGAACCGATCGTGATACACGTCACGATCCACCTGGTCGAATCTGTGCCCCTGAAGGTCTGGAGACGTGTATTCGGGTTTCCCAACGGGGCTTCTGTAGATCGTCCCATCGCTTTGATCGAATACCTGGAAGGAGTCTGTGTCAATCAGAGTCACGAGTCCGTCAGCGCTGACCATGATGTTCGATTCGTTGATGTCGCCGATGACATAGTTGCGGTCGTGGATGGCATCCACGACGATTGCAATGTTTATGGCAACGGCGCATAGGTGTTTGTAGGTGTAGTGGGGGAAGTTTCGCTTTCTCGCCGCCGGGTTGTAAGCGCTGGTCACCGGCTGCATGGAGCTTATCTTGTGCATGAGAAATCCGACGGTATTGCCGGCGCTGACAGGAAGCGCGCTGTGCAGGGTATCCAGCGGCCAGGCTATGGATACGTGCCCGCCGAGCGCAGGCATGTTCGGAGGATTGTCCACCATCAGCGCCAGCTTGGCGCCGATAGTCCCGCTCGGGCTGTGATAGACCTTCGCAACAAGGTCGGGGAGTTCGTCAAGGGTGTAGATGGACCCCTCGCCCCCGGAGCCGATCAGGTTGTCGTCGAGTATGGACAACGGCTGCCCGTTGGAACGGCGATACAGTACGGCCGTCTGGGCGCCAGGCACCCGCTACTCCGCGAGCGCAGCCAGAAGAAGGGTCAGGTCGTCGTCGGCCCTGTTCGTCACCCTGGGGGACTCCAGGAACGCCGCGAGCTTTCGGTCGGCGCCGTCTGCGTCCGGCTGAGACCGCATCCAGGCAAAGACAGGATCGAAGAAGGGAGCGTGTGGGCTGTCGTCGGCTGAGCCCAGGACGAGGTTCTGCAACCCATCGGTGAACATCGCGAGCATTATATCGGGGCCGCCAGAGCGTCCTTCGACAAGCTCAGGACGAACGGGTTCGGACACACGCTCAATCCTGACGTCGAGCTTGGACATGGCGTTCAACGAGGTGAGGAAGTTGGTCTGGTTAGCGTACTCACCCCTCTGCGGCGTGATGAACGTAGCATAAGAGCCGGGGCTGTCGGAT